>SAAH01000225.1 GCA_009929525.1 Clostridia bacterium
GATGGTCCGAATTCATGGTCTGTATCCTGAAATCTGGAAAGATAGTTCTGCATTTCCTGTATATTTGCTTCCAGTCTCGAACGTTCACCTGCAGCTTTTCCTGCATTGTAGTAAATGCAAATTCCGTTTCAACTGAACGCGTATTCCGCTAACAACTGAACATTGATTCCGTTCGTTTCTGAACGTGTTTCCGGTTCGGTCTGAACATCAAATTATATAAAGTGTTATAGTCATTTCGTAGTTAATAATTAATTGCGAAAGGAGACTTATGTATGCAAGACTACAACACTATCATTGGCACAATTCAGATGCGTCTGAATAAGTGCCCAACCAGGTCCGTTATGGATCGCTACAAAATTGGCTCAGGTACAGTGACACTGATTATGAGCCGATATGAATCCGGTGGAGTTTCTATTGAGGACCTACGGATGATGCCACCAAAAGAGGTCGAGTCTTTATTCTATCCGCAGACGAATCTGCAACGAAAAGACATTCCCTTACCGGATTGTCAGTATTATTATGACCGTATTCATTCACCAGGCAGTAAAGTGAATATCTCCTTCTGCTGGCTGGATTACAAGGAAAAGAATCCAGGTGGATATGAAAAGTCACAGTTTTATGAGTATTACAACAAATTTCTAGAAGCGAATTATGGTGGCGAACACGCTTCTATGCCCGTGAATCGCAAGCCCGGTGAAAAGATGTATATTGACTGGGTTGGTGATCAGCCTGAACTTATTACCGATGTTGAAACAGGTGAGATTCAAAAAGTCCATCTGTTCTTGACTACACTTGGGGTGAGCAGTCTTATGTATGCTGAAGCATTTCCTAACGAGAAACTTCCATGCTTCATTAAGGGCTGTACACATGCCGTATCTTTTTATGGTGGTGTCACAAAATATTTTGTACCAGATAATCTCAAGACTGCAGTAACAAAGCACACCAAGGATGAATTGATCCTACAGTCCAGTTTTTCGGATCTGGAAGATTTTTATGGAACAATTATACTTCCGCCTCCTGCAAGAAAACCAAAAGGAAAACCTACAGTTGAAAATCATGTACGGTACCTTGAAACGCATCTGATAGAAAAGCTAAAAGAAAATATCTATACATCGTATGATGAATTGAATGCTGCAATCAAAAAAATAGTAGCAGCCCTCAATGCCAGACCTTTTCAAAAACAAGCTTTTCTTACCAGGCGAGATGCCTTCGAGAAATACGACAAACCGTGTATGAAACCACTGCCAGGCGGATGCTACACAACTTGTGATTATAAAGCTGTTGCAAAAGTTCCCAATAATTACCACATCGAGTATGATGGCCACTACTACTCCCTATTGTACTCTTATTGTGGAAAACCTGCAATTCTGAAAGCCACACCCTCAGAAATTAGAATCTGCGATCAATACAATCGATTAATCTGTACTCATAAGCGCTCTTATCGTGAGTTCCCGCTGTACATTACAGTAGACGAACATATGCGTCCAGAACACCTTTACTATAAAGAAGTCAACTCTAAAGATGGGAATTATTATCGTCGCTGGGCATCAGCAATCGGTTCATCCATGTCAGAGCTGATAGAGCGAGTCCTTAAATCTTCAAAGCACGAAGAACAGGCTTACAATGCGTGTGCGGGTATTTTACACCGTGTAAAAGCTTTACCTCATGGTATCGCAGAAGAAGCCGCTATGAAGTGCATTGAAATGAATTCATGTAGGTATTTTACTTTTAAGCAGATCTTTAAAAAGATGGATGCAAAGGAACTTCCGGAGAAATCTCCCGGGACGATTCCACCACATGAAAACATACGAGGAAAGGACTACTATAAGTAAAGGTGAAAAACAATGGCATATAGATTAAAACAATACAACTATAACGATAAACTTACCAAAGAGCAGAATCTACTACTGGATAAACTATACAAACTTCGCATGTCTGGTATGGCAGAAGAATTTGAAAATCAACTGCTGAATCCAAACACTGGACTTGAATCATTTGAAACAAGGTTCTCGGATATCGTAAACTTTGAATGGGCACAGCGTGAAAATAAGAAGTTCAACCGATTACTAAAACAAGCAACACTGAAATATCCTTCAGCAGATCTGGATCAATCGCTATACGAACCAGAGAGACAACTTAATACACGTGTTATTGAACTTCTGGCTGATTGCAACTGGATTGATGAACCGAATAATCTATTGATGACCGGTGGAGCCGGTGCAGGTAAAACATATCTTGCCTGTGCTTTATGTATTACTGCTTTACATCAAATGCGGACTGTGAAATATATACGTGCGAATTATCTTCTCCAGGAAACTGAGCACGCCCGGCTGGAAAGTGCTTATTATGAGTATTCCAATAAGATGGCGGCGTATGACCTGCTTGTAATCGACGACTTTGGTCTTATGGATCTTGATATGTCCAAATGTCGTGATCTCTTCGAGATTATTGAATCAAGAGATTGTAGGAAAGCAACCGTAATAATTTCACAGATGCCTATAGCAAACTGGTACATGCTCTTCGGTGAAAATACATATGCAGATGCCTGCCTTAGTAGGATGACCTCAAAGGCATATCGACTGGATTTTCCTGGTCGTGACAGACGCATAAACAACAGTAACTAATTAACTAACTGAGCTCCGCTCAGTTCCAAGCGGAATAGCGCTCCGTTCCTTTGGAACGGATGCGCAGATTTCCCGGAATATGCAAGTAAATGTGAACATATCTCTTTTTTGTATCTGCAGCATAAACAAATGTATGTACCGTTTTCCCATATACACCAAACTCTGAAATCTGATTTCCCCAGTCA
>SAAH01000107.1 GCA_009929525.1 Clostridia bacterium
TGACGTTGATTACGTGCCATTTGTCAGCACCTCCTTATTCTCTTTATTATATACATAATCTTTGAATTAAGGGTGCCAACTTTATTTATACAACATCATGTGGTTCGGGCAGACCAGCTGGTAGTCATGTGCCGTGAAGATGATCTTGCAATCCCTTCCGGTCTCCTTGCGCCACTTCACGATTTCCAGGATGATGGAAGGTGTCAGCTGGTAGTTGAAGTTGTTCAGATGACAGACGTCCGGCTTGAAGTCATCTAGTACTAGTCTTAATTTTTCTCTTGCTTCCTTGCTGTAAATCGTCTTGATTGGGTAAGTCAGCTTGCTCAGTTTGCTTCCGCCGTGGAAATCCATATCACTCGTGTAAGCATTAACCCGGTTACCAACGCAGCGGCCCTTGTGATCCATACCGAAGTACTGAACCTCGTGTCCATGTTGCTCCAGTGCCTCGCCCAATTTAAATATGTATGTCTCGCTGCCACCGTTTCGGTGTAAAAATTTGTTAATAAGAATAGTTCTCATTTATTGTCTCTTTTCTATTGTTATACTTTTCCTTCCTACGATGAAAGGAAACCACCTGTTTATAATGCATGCAGGAACTATCAAAATAACTGACAGAACAAGTGACAGTCCCAGGCAGAACACTGACGAAAGCGCAACGCTATTCAAAACCTCCGAGTAAAAACCTACTGCAAACTTTTTCAATAATGTCTGAATAATGCTATATACTTTTCCGTGCAAAGCGAAATAAATCAATGTATTCTGCCCTACATAATTAATGTACTTGTTAGCTTTTATTACCTTTGCAATTAAGATCAATGTGGCTATTCCTACAATCGATGTAAGATACTGATAGAGGACATCCACCACCATTGGCATCTTTACTTTGCCGAAGAATGGAACAAAAACCAAAAGCAAATATATTATCGATGCTACTATTCTCAGTTTAAGAGTATTGTATTTATCAAACTCAGCTTCCATATTATGACGAAACATATATCCCAGTACCATATAAAACATGGCTTGGAACATATACTCAATATGCCACGGCAACGAAGCACTATTCCACGGAAAGATATCAGCTGGTACCACTCGTGTATATAAAATACTAGTAAACGAAAGAAGCCATGCTAACGTAACCGCTATCAGACAATTGCCGCGGTACCCCCCGTTCATTTTTTGACCTTTAGTTTCATAACATTGAATAAAAAAATAGAACGGTATAAAAGCAACAAAGAGAGCAGCCACAAACCAAATCTGATCACCTTGTCCTCTAATCTGAAAGAAATTCCACTTCAATTCTTCCAGAAAACTCTCGTGAGCATTGAATGAAATCACTTGCGAAAGTGCAAGGTCAAAGATACTAAATACCAGCCACGGTACAAATAATTGCCGAATTTTTTTATGTAAAAATTCTTTAAAATCGCCTCTCTGCTTATACACATATCCTGCTGTAAAGAAAAAAGCGGACAAGAAGAAAGGCGAATAAAATACACTCCAAATCTCGGTTCGTGTTTCAAGATGAGAAAGCATTACCATGATGATACAGATGTATTTAACTATATCCACCCATTCAATTCTTTTCGCTTGTCCCATTCATATTTCTCCTTATTCTATGTTCTATTTCACTACCCCTGTTCAGATGAAGCACTTCCAATGTGTTGTTCATAAACCAGAGTGCTCCATACAAACGCAGGTAGTGATACTGAAAGTTCTTATGATAAAATCATCTGCTGTTACTGAACCTAGGTAGCGAGATAAAAACTGCACCCGCAGCTCTACCCATATCTCGAAAAGTGCCGTAAATACGCTATTTTTCCGGCATTTTCACTATGTACATCTCACTACCTGCGTTCGGTTAGAGGAGATTCCTTTACTACGCATTTCTTCGGCAAAATACAATATATCGGTATAAAATAATCATTTACCACTACATATAGCGTTTCTACGTTTTTAGACGCAAAAAATAGGCCATCAACTCGAAAATTGATGACCTAAATATCGGTGCAAAAAGCTCACTTATTTGATTATCGAAAAAAGCCTACCTGGTTTCCGTTCCTGCCTGCTATGCTTTAAGCAAGCCGGATGGTAACCAAGTGGGCTTCTTTTATTTCGGATATTCTATTTTTCTGATCCAGCCTTTTCCTTTGCTTCGCCACACGCCCCTCACATTGCCCCACTGTCGGCTTTTTCTTCCGGGGTGGGATTGTTTTGCGATGGAGAGCCTTCTGCCCGACACAGGGCAAACGTGGGGCTTACCGTCCCGTCCAGCACTTTCCCATTTTCAATCGGCAGTGCTTCTTGAATTTGAAAGCTGACCAATCTCTGCTCTAGGAACGGATTTCCAATCATGCGGTAAGATCTGCGCTTATCCCATTTGGCATTTTTATAAACCATTCGCACGAAGGCCACGCACTTGATCTCACAGCTGCTGAACTCATTCAGCTTTCCCACTCGATGAGCTCCTGCATCTGCCGCACTGCATACCTGCACGGCGATCTGATTCATTTGGGGATTGTATAAAAACCGATAGTGTGACGGCCAGCCGAGCGTTTCAAGAGTGCTGCGAAAAATCGTGATCCGTCCTTCATCCACGTTTAATGTCATACCGAGAACACCGGCGTGCCATATTTTCTGTTCCTGCAATCTACTCACCTCCTCCTAAAAATGGGCGCACTTCCCCCTTGGTTTCTTTTCATCCTTCTAATCCGCACTGGTACCGGGGGCCTTCCCCGTCAGGATGCTCATCGACACATATCCATCTATTTGCTTCACTTCTGATTCTTTCAGGTGTTCTTCTACAGGCACGCCAAAAGTGCCCGCAATATCATCTGGGTAAAATCCCTTCCTGGTATTCACAGGCTTTGTTTCCTCTGATTGTGGCGCACTTTCCCCTTTCTTCCGTTTCTGACTTTCGTGGAAAATTTCTGGCACGAGAAGGTCAAAAACATACAAGGTCTCTCCTTCAAAGTTAATTCGATACCCCAGTATCTTATAGCGGCAGTCGCTATCCCAGCCCATCTCGTTATAAACCAATTCTGAAAAAGGCTTACAGGACATTTTTCTGCTCTTCCGCTTGTCCGGCTTCGCAATACACCAGCGCAAAGCGTCCTTATCATTTTCATCACAACCACGTACAACGATGCGCTTCAAATCACTGTTGAACATGACGTGTACATAAACCACATCTTCCAATCCACTGATGCAGGCTGTGTTGAATGTGATGCTGTCTTTTCGAATCACAATTGCCGGGTCCCGGAGGTGAGCGAACAGTTCTTTTCGCACCACTTGATATCCATCATATGAAAAAGTGCTCTCCAGTTCTTCAGCCTTTGCATCTCTTTCAATCTCCAATGCCTGCTCCTTCGGCGGCATTAACGTTTTGTTTTCCTCCATCTATGTCAATCCATCCTTCCATTATTTCTTCCGCTTCATGGAGCAGTGTATTTAGACCATCTGCGGTAAAAATGTTCATTTCCTTAATTTCTGATGCCGGCCGAAGTACATCCCAATTGCCGGCATAATGCTCCTGCTGCAAAATACCAATCTGTGCGACGCTCGTGATTGGCTGGCCAAAAGTCCCCGCCCATTCCGGTGGGAAAATATAAATCGTCTTTTTAACTGTTTCGCCTTCCGATTCTTCCTCCTTAGGTGGCAGGACGATTTCCTCCACCTTGATCATCTCCGGCTGATCGAGTTCAAAGAGCATCAGCTTATCGCCTCCCTGCTCCACAAGCTGACCACGGAAGCGGTATTTCAAATCTTCGTCCCACTCCATAATGTCAAAAAGAGCCTTTGCCAGTCCTCGGCACCCAAGGGTATTTGCACACCAGCGTCCTTCTTTCAATCTGCCCCAGCGGATTGCATTCGGATTGCTCTTTTCGCACGGCCGAATGGCAATACATCTGTCAACTGAATTCAGAAGCAATTCTACATACTCCACATCATCAAACTTTTTCAGACAGGCAGCATTAAAACGTAGCCTTCCGTTTGAAATTGTCATCGCTGGATTCTGCAAGGTTGCAAAATACTGTGCCCGGACTACTTCATAGCCAGTAAGATCCAGACGATTCCTTACTTCTACCGTGTTGGACTGTTTTTCCCGCATGACGCTTTCGGATGCTTCCCGGTATTCCTCTGCCGAGAAACCTGTCCAATCCTTATCAAAAGGCACATATCCGCGAAGGATGCCATCATCTACCACACTCAAAACTGGCAACGGATGATTTTTCTTTTTATACGTCCGGGATGCGCGCAGATGATTGGCCGCATTGAAAACATCTCTGGAAACAATCGCCTCGTGATGGTCCCGCTGACGGTACTGCGTTCGATCATTGTTGTTCTTCTTTGTCTTGTGCGTAAGGAAGTTTGGTGTGAAAGTCTTTCTCGCCAGCACATCCCCACAATGGCGTTCATTTGCAATGATTCCGGCAATCGTGCCCGGATTCCATTCCGTGTTTCCCAGCTTCGTCTTCCGCTCGTAATCTGTCAGAAGTTCCGCAATATCCTTTAGCGAAAATCCATTCAGGTACAGGTAATAAATGACCTTTACTGTCTGAGCCTCATCCTGATTCACCACAAGGTTGCCATCCTCATCCTGGTCATATCCAAGCAACGCCGGCGTAAGGAAAAGTCCACGGCTGAACCGGCGATCAATGGACCAGTTCATGATAATTGATTTGGAATGGGATTCTTCCTCTGCCACGGATGCCAGAATCGTCAGAATCATGCGTCCGTTACTGTCCAGGGTGTAGATATTATCCGCTTCAAATTTTACCCCTACGGGTGGGTCAAGATTCTTCAGCGTTTCGATAACAGAAAGGCAGTCAACGATATTTCTGGCAAAACGGGCGATGGACTTTGTAAGAATCAGGTCAATCTTTCCCGCCTTACAATCCTCGATCAGCTGCTGCATTCCTTTGCGGTGTGCCAGCGAAGTGCCGCTGATTCCTTCATCATCATAAATGCCAACAAACTCCCAGCCGGGTTGGGCCTTAATGTAGTCCGTATAATAATTTTTCTGAAGCTCATACGAGGAGGTCTGTTCATCATTGTCAGTGGAAACACGTACATAGGCAGCGACACGACGAATAGAGGTGCTTTCTCCAAGCCCCTCCACAATTTTGGCCGGGATAACCTCCAGTTCGGAAGTATCCACGCCTCTATATCGGTCTCTAATTCTCTGCTTACGATCTATCGCTTCTGTTCCACTGCTCATTCTATAGTTCCTCTCATTCCCCCGGTTTTATGCTCCAATACCACTGGCGCATCTTCCGATAACTTCGGATGCCGAGTTCTTTCTTTGTGTTTTCTGCTGTTCTACGGCTAATACCTTCATCGCTCAACCGCATATAGATTTCTCTGGATCTCATATCATCTTCTGAAAGCAGCTTCTTAATCAGGTAGGCTGCTTTTTCAGACTTTGATTCAAATACTGGTGTTTCCGGCTCTGCTGCCGGGTCCTGTGCTATTTCACATTCCAGCCATTGGAAGCCCTGCTCCGCTGTTATCGAAAATTTGATTTCTCCATCTGACGGAGCCAGACTGTTTTTTATCTGCCGGACGATACGGACATCTGTGTTCTTTGGATCTCGCTCCACCTGCAGGACACTCCGGGCAGCCGCCACCACATCAATACTGCCAAGGCTCCGATACAGGCCTTTTGTTCCCTCTTTTTTATTGAGGTGACCGATCAGCACAATGGCGCAATCATATACAGATGCCCACATACCAAGACGCTGCATCAGCTTTCTGGCTCTGCCTGCAATCTGAAGGTCAGAATCACTTCCGAGATAAGCCTGTATCGGGTCGATGACTACCAATTTCGGCCGAAATTCTATAATAGCCTGCCGGATGCGTTCATCATCCAGTGTCAGGCCACTGTATGTTTCTTCATTTATAAAAGCCACATTCCCACAATCTGCCCCACACTTTTCCAGCCGAGGCTTGATGGTATCTGACACACCATCTTCTGAACACTGGTAAATGACCCTCTGTGATAATCCAACTGCTTTGCCATCCGGCAGCTTTCCGCCTTTGGATAACTCTGCTATCAGATTCATCATCATTGTGGACTTACCATCGCCGGGGTCGCCTTGCAGCAATGTAATCTTCCCAACTGCTATGAACGGATACCACAGCCAACGAACAGAAGTCGCCTGTACATCACTATATAATGTAAGAATCCCTTTTTCTCCTTTGCTCGTCATCATCGTTCCTTTCCATGTGCAGTCTTTTCTACATTTATATTATAAGGTTTGATTGATGATTTGACTGCTACCTATCATGTAGCACGTTTCATGTTTTGCTACCTGCTATGTAGCAAAATGGGCTAAGACCACACAGCAGATAGGGGTGTGAGCTTTTGCGGTCTTAAACTCTTCTATAACCAGTTGCTATGTATTTTTCTCTACGGGATAATTGTTACAGCCTTATGCGGGTAAACATAAGGAGGACCACACATGGCCATTGATTATGAAGCTTTGGGCAAGCGTATTTCAAACGCCCGCAAACAAACTGGTATCACGCAAGAGGCTCTTGGGGAACAGCTTAACATGACCCGAAAACACATCAGTGTTATTGAAGCAGCTATCAACCGTCCGAGCCTGGATACTCTGGTTGATATCGCAAATGCACTGAACGTATCAGCAGACGACCTTCTCGTAGACAGTCTGACACACTCGGCTTCCACTGCCGATTCCGAGATTCACCGTCTGCTTTTGGACTGCAACACACTTGAGCAGGAGATTCTTACCCGAATGGTAAAGGAACTGAAAGCGATTTTATACGGATTGGGAGTATGATTTTGTAACCCGTTGACCACATAACACAAAAACCCGCATAAGCCACAACTGCACTTCGGAGCATGCCGGGGTGCTGTCTGTGGTTCATGCGGGATGAGGCAAAAAAAGAAGCCCACCAGCGTACCATGTAAGAATTACACAGTGCGCCAGTGGGCTAGTGAACGAGTTTTCAATCTTCGTTCCGATCTCTCGGACAGGTTTTGTGTCTCTGCCCCGACATAAAGATCATTTTTACCTATGCTATTTGGTATTGTCTACACTGCTGTTATCTTCCGCTTCTAGTCGCGGCAAAGAGTCCCAATCATCCGGGTATTTGAGTTTATCATAATCTATCTTTTTGGCTCGATAGATAATTTGACTAAACACACTCTCATCTGCACCTTTTATATATGTAGCAATAATTCTGTAAGAGTCCTTTATATTGTCACGGATATCTCCCTCAAGTAATGTATCTGGGACATAATCTCCAGTTCCTGTAACATCACGGAAACCAAGTGCCCATTTTACACCGCCAACAAGTTTTTCAGTGTATAACAACGGATGTGAATTATTAAAATTTCCCATCATGCTTGCAGACAAGTTAGCGTGTTTAAAGGCAAAAGGCAAAACCGCCAGTTTTTGATGTGTCGTTCCTTTTCCCGCAAATTCAATATCGGTTTCTTTCAAGCGACCATCAATACAGAAATTATAAAAATCGAGATGCGACCATGCACTATTTGTAAGTTCCAGTCCAGTCAGATGATGAAAGTTACTAGCATCAAATCCAACCTCAAGCGATGAAACCTTCTTATGCTTATCGGTAACTACAAAGAGTAACCGCTTTCCAACAAAATTATCTTTGTACAGCCTCGCCGCTGATATTGCTATCGAAACTGCCTCTTTCTTTGTGTACTTCTTTCCCATGCTGTATATTCCAATTCATTTATGCAAAATTTAAAGGGAGACTACAACACCGCAGTGCTGTGCGCCTCCCTTTATGACTGATTTTATCGTTGTCCGCCAACACTCCAGCCCATACGTCTGGATTCGCTATCAGGTTTTATCGTTGCCTGCCAACCCTCCGGCCTATACATCCGGATTCACTATCGGATTTAAGGTGTCAGCCACACCAGCAGGATGTCGCCTGCTTTCCTACTCATAGTATACTCGATAAACAGCTTTTTATCAACTGGTTTTGAAAATTTTCTTTTGAACTTTCTATTAACTTCTGACCCATCTCAAGCTCCTATACGCATCCAGCACGAACTCTAAAAACTGGGGACTCATCTGCTCCACCATGCTCTTGCCATCCACGTTTCCCAGCATGGTCACACCAGCTTTTGACAGGTCATCTTCTCTCTTCTCCAGCTCCCTGATGCTGTCTGCCACGGCCGCATCGATGAACGCCGCGAACTTTGCTCCGTCAACATTGCTTTGTACCGGCATCGGTGCGCCATCATCACCGGCTAACCGGATTACCTTCGGGTCAAGGATAGCCTCTACTTTTTTAAATGCTTCTTTCTCCGGCATCCGCCGCAGATACCCTTTCATTGCACTCACGACCACCAGCTCCATCTGGGTCGCTGCATAATCTTCTACTGAAAGCCATGCTAATCTCTTCATGTCGTTCTCTCCTGCTATGTGTATTTCTATACTCTCAACATATAGCAGAATTTTGCACATAGCAATGGGTTCGGAAGAAAAATCCTCCAAAAACAAAAAAATCCCCACCAGACAAGACGAAATGTCTCATCCAGTGGGGTTCCCAAAATCACGCTTCCTGCTCCAGCAATGCTCGCTCTTGTGCTTTCCGTTTCCGGATCATCAGCGTGTGTGCCGTTTTTTCCTTTCTCTTTTCTCTATGGTACCGAATGCAGAGTCCGTTGACCTGCCAGCCGTCCATCAGCACCTCGACCGTTTTATTCGGATTGCATCTGCGGAATCCGATGAAAGCCATCAGCGTCCGGCTGTTTCCGGTGCTGGTCAGCTTGACTCCAAAATTCGTCGTGTAGGTGATCACATCACCGTCAACGATTCCTTCCTTGATGAATGCGAAGTAAACGCCCTTTTCAAATTCCAGGAAATCCGGAGCCTGTTCCACCCGGTCTGCACCCATCTTTCTTTTTCCACGCCGGATATCACTCAGGATTTTGCTTCGTGCCTTGCCGCCAAAGTCACGCAGGCAGCTTCCATCTGTATCCAGACCATTGACATTCAGCTTCATGCCGGCCTTGTTGATTTCGGGCAGGGCTTCTAGGCAGCGGATGAAAAAGTCGTAGTTGTGCTTCATCTCCGAAAGAAGCTGTTCTTCCTGGCTGAGTTGCTGCCGTTCGTCCATTTTCTCATTCAAACGCTCTCGCAGATCATCCACCAGTCTTTCGTAGGTATCAATCTCCGGGCTGGCTTTCTGGCGGCCACGCTCTACTGCTTCTTTCAGCCGCCCCTGCATCTGAGCCATTTTTTCCTCCAGCTGCAGAATCTGCTCATCCAGTTCTGTTTTTCTGGAAGAATCCCGTTCTGCGACGTGCTCCTGCACCTTCTGGTAGATCATCCGGAATTCCGAATCGATCCATGCGTTCTCCCCGTTTTCTTCATGGTCGCGCTTGATGGCGTACAACATTTCCATGAAGCTCTGCTTGACCGCCGTCTCGTATACAAAATGGGAAGGGCACTTTGCATCTCCTTCGCCAATATAAATCGGATGCCAGGCAACATCCGGGTCTGCTTTTCCCATAAATGGCCCATCGTTGGTCGGTGAGGTATCTTTTAAACTTGAGCACCGCCAAACGGGATAGGTGTAATAATACCGTTCATAGTAGTCATCCGGCGAACTCCCCTGTGCCAACAGCTCACTGCGGCAGGCATCCAGGCACCTGTCATCCTCGAAGTGCGTGGCTCTTGCCTGCAGGGTTCTGCGGTAAAAGGGGGCTCCGCATTTTCCGCATACCAGGTTATCAAAGACATCCTTGCCCACTCGTTTTTCCCGTTTTTCATCCTTCTTTTTCGTTCGGTTTTTCTTTCTGTGTGCCAGGATTTCCTGTGCCCGCATCCATACCGCGCGATTGATAATCGGGACATGGTGGTCCGTCACATAAAATTTCGGAGCTTCTCCATTGTTTGGAATCGTCTTGTGGCTCAGGAAATCGACGGTAACCGTTTTCTGCATTTCGCAGTCACCAACATATTTTTCATTCCGGAGGATAAAATCCACACTTTCGCTTTGCCATTTTGTCCCTTTGGATGAAGGGATTCCCTTTTCATTCAGTTCATTGCTGATTTTGTAAGAAGATTTTCCCAGAAGGAACTCATCGAAGATGAACCGCACCACCTTGGCCTGTTCTTCTACAATGACCCAGTCCTTATTCGTCTCACCGTCTGTATAACCGTAGACCGACCGTGGATTTCCAAAGGCAATCCCTTCCTGAAACCGCTTTTGAATACTCCAGCTGATATTCTTGGAGATCGAATTGCTCTCTTCCTGTGCCAATGCTGAAAGGATGGTCAGGAGCAGTTCGCCAGACGCATCCAGCGTGTCAATGTTCTCCTTTTCGAAGTATACACCGATTGGCGGGTCACACTGCCGAAGCTGTCTCACGCAGTTCAGCGTATCGACCGTATTTCGTGCAAATCGGGAAATGGACTTTGTAATGATGTAATCGATCTTCCCGTCCAGCGCATCCTGCATCATCTGATTAAACTCGGTGCGGTGGTTACGGTTGGTGCCGGAGATTGCTTCATCTGCATACATTCCGGCAAAAGTCCAGCCTTCTTTTTCATTGATCAGCTTCGTGTAATAGCTTTTCTGCCCCTCATACGAAGTCTGCTGGGCAAGCTCATCGGTTGAAACACGGCCGTAAGCGGCAACCCGAATGTCCTTTGCCTTTTTCAGCTGACCGCCGGCAGACACTCTCCGCTTCGTTGCCGGAATCACCTGCACGTTGTTTGCAACCGTCCCTTGTGTCATTTGTCTGTTCATCAATTCTTCCTCCTTATCATGCCAGGCTGCTGATAGCCCTCAAATACGCTGTCACACTCCACATCCGTGCAGGTGTCATCAAACCAGTGAATTCTAAAATGTTTCGGTGAAAAAATGGTAATGGAAAGCACAAAGGCCTTCACATACGTTCCAATCGCTTCATCCAGAAACATCTGCGTCCCTCCCGCCAGAGAATCCAGCCACTGCAGCGTTTTCTCCCGGATTTCATGGGTCTGCTCCAGCTTCTTCCAGTAGTCTTCCATGTAACGGACCTGCTCGGCCTGCTGCTGGGCTTCCTGTTCCAGCTTCTCCAGCTGTTCTTCTTCGTTGAGAAGTCTGTTTTCTAACTCTGTGACCGACTCCTTATCTATCGGTTCTCCCAGCACCTCACATCTCACTTTCAATGCTTCTTTTTCTGCCTGAATATCCCGGATGTGCTGGTGGGCATCCCGAATGCTATAGTTCACTGCAGACAGCTGGCGTTTCAGAAAATCCCCTTCCTGCTCCATCTGGTCGAAATCATGGATCTCTCTCAGCTTCTCAGTCAGGTTCTTTAATGCCTGATTTCTCGCATTATCAATGGGTGCTTTGGAGATCATCTGCATGACCTCATGGACTTCTGCATCCATCTTCTCACCCAGCTTGAATTTTTCGGCAAATGCCTTGCGAAGCAGCGCCTGGATCTGCTCTTCATAAATCGACTCCATCCGGCAGCGCTTCTGTCCCTGCTGGGCGAGCTTCGTTGCACACCGCCAGATGGTTGTTCTTGTTGTGGAATGGCCTTGAAAATACCGTCCGCATTCTCCACACAGCAGGAGTTTGGAATAGTTTCTTTCGTTTCTTCCCTTTTCGATGCCCCTGTACTTTGCCGTGTATGCCTTCCAGACTTCCTGTGCTTCCTGCCACAATTCCTCCGAAATGATAGCCGGATGATGATTTCGTATCAGGTATTTCGGCTTTTCCCCCTTATTGACCTTCTGTTTATGCCCATTCCTGTGATCGGTGTAGGTCTTCTGACAAAGTACAGAACCGCAGTAACGAACGTTTGCGATCATGTACCGAACATCCGATGCCGTCCACCCCCGCTTATCTTCTTCCTTTAGTACGCCAGCTGGCAGCACAGTCGGCTTCCGCTTTTGCCGCTGTCTGCATCCGCTGTTCGGCGGCTGGATATGCAGGGCATCCAGCTTTTGGGCGATTTGTGTGAAGCCTAATTCTTCTTTTGTAAAAAGCCGGAACACCATCCGAACAATCTCTGCTTCTTCCGGGATGATGAACACTGCCCGGTATCGGTACCCGTTCTCGTTCACCGTGTACTCTCCTTTGCGGAATTCGTAACCGTAGATGTCCTTGTTGCAGACATTTCCGGCCGGGAACCGTTTCTGATTGCTCCATGCGATGTTTGCAGAAATCGAACGGCTCTCTTCCTGTGCAATGGCGGCCAGTGTAGTAAGGATGAACTCGCTGTAAGCATCCGCTGTATCCATCGCTTCCCGCTCAAACAGAATCGTGACATTGTTTTCCTTTAAAGTCCGTAGTGCCACAAGAAAGTCCTGCGTGTTTCGGGCAAAACGGCTGATGGACTTGCAGATCACCCGGTCAATCTTTCCCTGCTTGCAGTGTCGGAGCAAACGGTTGAAACCTGTCCGCCCTTCTCTGCTTGTTGCAGAAATACCATGATCGGAATAAATGCCGGCGGATGTCCACCCCGCATTTCCTGCCAGGAGTGACATGAAGTAGCGTTCCTGCATTTCATACGAATCTTCCTGTGCCGGATTGGTGGAGGAAACACGGATATATGCGGCGACCCGAACAGTCTTCTCTGAAATTGATGTTTTCATCGTAGGCATTGACGGCCGGCATTCCTGCATCACATCGGATGCGAGCTGGGAGAATTCTTCCATACTCTCCGGCCCATTCACCGGCATTTCTTTTACTGGTGCATAGCTGGTTACGGGCGGCTTCTTTTTCTCTGCCCTGACTTTTTGCATGGCGGCAAGAATCTGTGCCACCGATTCACTCTGTTCTGCCTTTTTCTTACCTTTTGCTTCCGGCAGCTTCATCTTTGACATCAGGTCATTCAGAAAAGCATTTGAATCCATATCATCCTCTCCTTTCGTCAGATTTTCCTTCCGAAAGGAAAACGTGTGGTAATGCCACCGCCTTTTCCTATCTTCGGGTAGTGACATATTTGCTCTATCCGGCACTTATAGCAAGCTATATCCGAACTATAAATCGTAGAATATCTGCCCATATAGTTGGGCAGAACTGACGATTGCGTTGTATGTAAAAAGGCTCTCCTTTTCAGGAAAGCCCATAAAGGTCAGATACGCGCTGCGAAGTCGAGTGCGATCCAGCCAGCACCGGATTTCAGCTTGCCCCAGCCTTTCACAGAACCGGCACCAGCAGATTCTGCCACGATGGTGAACACGCCCTTTCCGGTGTAATAACCGGTCTTGCCGTAGTTTGTGCCCGGTCCTTTACGGATGTTGAGGTCATTGATGGACACGCGAACCGCATACGGCACAGATGCAGCCTGGGTCACAGGATAGACCGCCTTGCCGGCCGGGTCAAAAACCGTATACCCCGGATTTGCATCCGCACACTGCTTTGCATACACCAGATCATGGAACGCCCCTTTCTGGGAAGCCGCATTCTGCCAGCTCTTACGCACACGATACCAGCCAGAGATGATACTTCCCTGGTTCTGGGCTGCGGCATTATACTGTGTCAGGTCCCAGCGCTCGATGATATTGCAGAGATTCTGCACATAGGTATGGCTGGTGGCATAGCCGCCATCCTTGATGATCTGCACAGCCTTCTTGTAATCCATGCATCCTGCCAGACCTTCATAACGTTTCCTGCTGCCATTCATCGCACCGAGCAGATATGCCGCATGGTCGGCAATGGAGTCCTCCACACAGGCGTACTTTCGGAAATCAGCGGTGATCGTAACCATCGAACCGTCATCATTCTGTTCCTGTGTTTTCTTGGTATAGACGGACTTACCATCCCAACTGCTGCCGCTCCAGCTGTTCCCGGAAAGCGAGGTCTTCATGCCAAAGCAGTTATTGGCATTCTGTGCCAATTCACTCTTACCGTAGCCGGACTCCAGAATAAACTGCGCCATCGACACACAGGCGAGGATGCCGGACTGCTTCTGGTTTTCGGTAAACAGCGGACCGATCTTTGCCACTGCCTCGGCTTCTGACAGGTTCTTAAGGGATGATGCCTGCAGGCCAGATGAAGATGAACCGCCCAGTGCCGCGGTCACCCTTGCGGCCAGATCGCCCAGACGGGCATACAGCCAGTTTCCGGGACAGCTTTTGTTGGCAAACCAGCGGTGAACGGTCAGGATCATCTCGTCTGCTGCCGGAGCGTAGTTGAGGGTTTTATTCTTGTCGCCCAGCCACAGGAGCTTCTTCTTGCCGTTACGTTTGCAGATGTCGATGCAGAGATTAACGAGCGAGTTATATACGGCGCTGTTCATGGCATACGGCTCGTTCATGTCGCTGGCACATTCGATGGTGACTGCTCTCTGGTCATTGGAATTGCTGGACGAACACCAGCT
>SAAH01000108.1 GCA_009929525.1 Clostridia bacterium
CACCAATTACCGAAATAATATCGCAAAACAGGTTTTAAAAATTCTCTGTTTTGTACAAAAATTAATTAGTTCCCCAAGGGGGTTCTGAACAGTTACAAAATAATAAAAAAGTAATAGGAAAGAAAATAATAAAACTGGCTGACAGCACCGTGAATTGCACGGTGCTTGTCACCTTCCTATTATTATTTGTATTTGGAGTTTATGCATTATGGGATACACAACAGATAACCCGGCTTGCAGATGCTTCACAATATGAAGAATATAAACCACAAGAGGACAGTTTATCATTCGAGGAATTACAAAGGATCAATCCGGAAGTGTTTGGATGGCTGACTGTGTATGGGACAAACATTGATTATCCTCTGGTACAGGCGGAGAATGATGATAAGTATATCAATACAAATGCAGAAGGGAATTATTCTCTTTCGGGAAGTATTTTTTTAAGTTATCAAAATAAAAAAGATTTTACAGATTTTAACAGCATCATATATGGACACCACATGGAGAAACATGTCATGTTTGGTGATATTGGAAATTTTAAACAGGAAAATCACTTTAACAAATACAAGTATGGAAATATATTCTACGATGGAAAAGAACATGGATTAGAGTTTTTTGCGTTTTTGGAAGTAGATGCCTATGACGGTTCGATTTATGCACCGCCGATCAAAAATGATGAGGACAAAAAAATTCTCTTGGACAATATAAGAGAAAAAGCTACACATTATCGAGAGATAGGAAATCTGGGTATAGAAGATCATCTGGTGTTGCTGAGCACTTGTACCTCGGAGAGTACGAATGGGCGGCATATTTTAGTTGGAAGGATTACGGAAAATACCTTTCAGAATTCTTTTGGAAAAGAGTCTGACACAAAACAAAAATGGAACATAGATGGTCAGTCTATTCTTAAAATCCTTAAAAATATCCCTATATGGGTTTGGATTCTAAGTGGAATAATCCTAATACTGAGTGTTTTGCTTAGAGTTTTAAATACAAAAAAGAACGCTACGAGAAATCGAAAGGAAAGAGGTAAAAATACTGATGAAAAGGATGCAAATAGCAAAAAAGATTAAATGCCGCTTGGCAGCCTTTTTGCTTCTGGCAGGTGCGTTGTTTACAACAGGAACTACTTTTGTACATGCGGAGGGAACAGAGACAGCGATCACGTTACCGGTGAGTCAAACGGTAGAAATTACAGGAAGCACGCTTACAGAGGAAGGGAAGAGGTTCACCTACATATTGACTGGTGCAGATGCTTCGACACCTATGCCGGACGGAAGTGTTGGAGGAATCTATGATTTTTCACTTATGGGTGATGAAAATAAAGATATAGGGCCGATTACGTACAACCATGCAGGAATATATACGTATCAGCTGCAGCAGAAGATTGACATTGAGAGAACAGGTTATGTATACGATCGAAAAATCTATTCTATTATTGTTCATGTGAAGAATACGAGTAATGGCCTGTTGAGCGAAGTGATAGTAAAAAATATAGAGAATTCTAAAGTGGGTCAACTGGAATTTGATAATAAATACAAACCAGATCCCAGTAACAAAGAGTTTATGATGGATCCTCCTGTAAAAAAAACAGTACTGGGAACTCCTGCGGCGAAAGGAAATTTTGAATTTTTACTCAAAGCGGAGAATATAAATTACCCCATGCCAGAAGGCAGCAGCGAAGGGGAAAAGATAATTACGATAATGGGTGAAGGGGAAGAAGAATTTGGAACATGGAGTTATACAAGTGTAGGAACTTATCAATATTCTGTGTCGGAAATCAATAAAGGGGAACAGGGATATACTTATGATAAAACCGTGTATATCATCACAGATATTGTAACTGACGAGAATGGAACCTTGGTAACCAGGAGAACAATAGCAGATGCAGAAGAAAATGAAGCTGACGCCTATTCCTTTCAAAACAAATATTCTTCTGCCCCTTCTTATGGTGGAGGAAAAGGAACAGCTGGTGGTGTACACAAGGGAACATCATCTGTAAAAACCGGAGATTCAACAAACGTAATTCTTTGGCTGGCGCTTATAGCAGTGGCAGCAGTATCGATTGTCATTCTTGTGATCAGAAGGAATAAGAAAAGAAAAACACATTGTAATGAATGAGGTGGAAGATGGTAACAATGGAGGAGAAAACAATAATGATGGAAAATGATATTCCATTAAAAATCTGTATAGATGAGATTACAGATGCAAAAAGGTATTGTGGACGAATCTATAATGGTGTGCGGGCAGTATATCTTCCTTTTTCAGGAGAAGACTCGTTAAGCGATTATATTCAATCCTTTTGGGCAGTCGTAAATGGAAAAAGAGATTTTATTTCCTTATTTCAAAATGAAGATTGGGAAAAGTTCGTGAGCGGGTTACATATCCCCTGGAATAGAAATTTTTTGTATAGAAAAAAAGGAGTATTGGGGAGCTTTTATATCTATGTTTTGAAAAAAGAAGAACAAGTACATTTTTCAGGAAGTCTGGCTGTAATAGAGGAAAATCATACATTATATTTTAACACCTTTGAAACAATAGAGGATTTACAACAAGAGCTTCAAAAAGTGGTCCTGTGCTTTCAGGAATGTTCTTCTGTGGCAAGAAAAGAAAGATTCAGAGCAATAAAAAAGATGAGTGACGAAGCGATTGAACCAATGATCAGAACGAAATAGAGCAAATACTAGAAAGAGGATGGAGAATAAAATGGGTAGAAAGCTAGTGGAAAAAAGAAGAAAGGATCGACATGGCAGAATCAAAAAAGTGTTGAGCTTTTTACTGGCAGTATCAATGGTTTTAGGAAACTGTCTGGTGAGTGCTGCAGCAAGTGAATGGCCGTCTAGTCAGGAAAATATAATTCTTTCGTTTGAAGATGACTTGTCAGGACTTTCTAAAAATGTAGAGTACGGAACTGCAAAAGAAAATCTTAGCTTTCCGGAAAAATTAAGGGTTAGTCTAAAACTTGAAGTGAATGAAGAAAAACCACTGGAATATGTACAACAGGTTCCAAGCCCGGAAGTCCTTGAAACATATGGATATCAAGCTCCTGAAAATGAAGCAGAAGTACGAGAAACAGGGGGAATAGTCATATACAGTGTCCATAATACTGCAGGAACGACAACAGCATATCGCGTATACGGAACCATAAAGAATGCAGAGAAGGAGAGTACTTCGAAGTTTTTTTCCTGTGATGCAAATGGAAATGTGACAGGGATCATAGGTGAGGTTCCGGTAACCTGGAATTGCGAAAGCTACCAGCAGGAGGAAGCGGGAACTTATACATTCACTCCTGTTTTACCGGAAGGAGTTCAAGCAGAGGTGGATCTTCCGGGGATTTTTATAACTGTGGATGAAAAAGCAGTTGAGGAACAGGAACCGGTGACGATTATTTCTTTTTCGGATGTGGAAAAGACAATAAATGTGGCCGCTGGAACAACGGAAGAAGAGATTGGACTTCCATCAGAACTGACAGGTAGAACGGACAGAGAAGAAGAAGTGCAGATTCCGGTAACTTGGCGCTGTGAGAATGGATATAAGCAGGATCAGGCTGGCGAATACCTTTTTAAAGCTGCATGGGATGCTTCAAAATACCAATATGAAGGCGAAAGTATATCAGTGAAAGTAACGGTGGAGACAAAGAGTGATGTTACCTCACATACATTAACCCGGCTTCCTGTACTGGGTAATCTTGCCTTGTCATATCCTATAGTTTTAATTAATGAGACAAGCGGAGTGCAGATACCTAAAAACTCTTTTTCAGAGGCGATGGAGACGATTGGTTATGATGGGAGCAATGACTACACAATTGTATTTACCAAGGATCAAGATATCAATGATGTAGAAGCAGGATTATCAACATATGGTGCTTATGCAAATATCACGCTGACAAGCAAGTACATATACAATAATGAAGAAAAAGGGCCTTATACGGTTGATTTTATGCAAGGAATCATGCGGCCGGCACCCAGTTCAAATACTTATATAAAATTCATTGATATTACATTGGATTCTAATCAAATGGTTTTTACGCCGGGAAGAAAACTGATCATGGATACAGGTGTAAACATGACGGAAGGATGTGCATGGAGTATTTTTGGCAATAGTATGAAGGGGAGCGGGCATGTAGATAAAGGTGGTATGAATGTCACGATTCGCTCCGGCAGCTATGAAACTGTAAGAGTAAACAGTTATTTTGATCGTGACTCTGCTCTGGAAGGCGGAGTTAATATAACAATTGACGATAATGTAATGATAAAGGGAATCGTATCGGCCGGTTGTATTCCAAGTGTAAAGGGTGATGTTAATATCACTGTCGGCGATAATGTGTCTTTAGGGGGCCTCACTGGCTCATTTTCCACTCGAAGCTATTTAGATGGCGATGTCAATATCACTGTTGGTGATAATGTGACGGTAGGCGGATCATTTTGCGGTGTAGGAGGAAAAGTGACCTCGGGACATAATGTGAAGATGGTTGTGGGTGATAATTTCACCTGTCCCACAGTAGATATTTCAGGAAGAGGAAGTGGAATGTTCGGGACAATTAACGAGGAACAAGTTGGAAATACCAGCATTATCATAGGCGATGGTGCGAAAATCCGTGGCGTTGATGGAGTTAAAGACTATACAGATGTAAAGGGCGATGTAAAAATTGAAATTGGAAAAAATGTGAGTGCCAAACAAATAGTAGCCGGAGGAGAAGACTGTGTGCTGACAGGTAATGCTTCGATTACTGTGAAAGATGGTGGAAAAGTCGATTCCATAACAGGGGGATTTGAAAGTGTCAGTGGAACGGCAGATATTACAGTAGGAACGACAGCAAGTGGTCAGACGATCCAATACGTAAATGGATATGGAGGAAAAGGTGCTTCTTCTGCGATTACACTTTCCGGGACAAAGGTTGACTGGGTAGCCGGCACATCTGGTGGTGACCAAGACACTGCAAACAGAAATATTACCATAAAAGCAAATAATGGAAGTATTGTAAATAATATTTTTGGAGCAGGCAGTACTCAGTTTACAGGTGGAAATATTGCAATTGTTGTGGATGGTTCCACTGCTTCATGTGTATATGGAGGATGCAGCGGAAAGGGAAGCTTTACCGGGAACACAGATATTAAGATCTGTAATTCTTCAAAAGTTTCTGATTCTGTTAATGGTGGTAACGATATTGCTGAGCCGCGTATTTCATTTCGTGGAGACACTCGAATCCTGGTTACTTCTGGTTCGACCGTTGGAACGGTGAATGGACGTGGACGTGATAATTGTATTGGAACATGTAACCAATATATTACAATTGAAGATGATGCCAAAATAGGAAACGACGTTTTGGGTAATGATTCTGTTACCGGTCTTTCAGGAATATGTCATATATCTGTGGATCATGCAACGGTAGGCGGACATGTACGCATTGGTATGCTGGATTCCAGATATAAGTGCCTGGGCGGCGAAATTAATATTAGCAACAGTAACATCAAGAGAAATATTTGGGCAACTAATATTATTGAGGATGGAAAAATGACCTGCAAAATCAGTAACAGCACGATTGAAGAAAATGTATTTATCAATAATAATGATACTTCAACAGAAAAAGGAATGGAACTGAATAATTCTACCATAGGAAAGCTTCTTGCAATTACTGATAAATCTGGAAACCCTCTTGTTATGACAGGAACCAATCATATTGGAGGAACCAGAGACGGGGGTATGTCAATATATGGAAACTTATTATTGGCTGGAAAGCTATTCTTTGATGGGCGTGGAGACATAAAAGTTACTGGGAATATAGAAGTTGACCGTGAGGGTGCAGAAATTGGAATATATCGTACAGAGACAGCTACCTACCCGATTAATGTTGGCGGGAATATGATCATGCCAGAACTTTATCCTATCAAGATGTCTGTCATTGGTTCAGCGGCAAAGGTTGGTGATGTATTATTCAAATATGCAGAAGAAGACAATGCAAGACCCGACGAATATATAACCAGTATTGAAGGAATGTCAATTAAAAAAGATGGAAAGAATATTGTTTTAGGTCAGTCTGTTACTGCTGATGATCTGGAGATATCTAATACGGTTGTTGGAAAATATGGTGATAAAACAAAGAACTTTGACATAACAGTCCAGATGGTCAAAATGGATAGTAATGGATCGGTTACAGAGAAACTGACAGGTGATATCACCTGCACAGGCAGCAGTATTGTGTCGGGCGTTGAGGCACCTGACATCATGAAGGTAACATTCACAGATGGAAAGGCAGTGATTTCACTGAAACATGGACAAAAACTGATATTGAAAGACTTGCCGATCGGTTATACGTATAATGTGGATCAGAGTGGCTACAATGGATATACAACAACATCGAAGATAATAGAGGGATCAGGGGATCCGATCGAGAATGATGGTTCAACAGAAGATAGAATTATCAAAGATGGTACCAATAGTGTGACTTATACAAACACATACATAACAGTCAATGAAACTGGGATTCATATGAATAACCGTCCATTTGTGATTATGATCGCGGTAGCATTTTGTGCATTAGGATTATTTGCTGGAATAAAGAGTCGAAAAAGATTTATTGGTTAGCTTATATGCAAATTCAACAAAGGCGGCGCATTTACAAAGTTGTAAGTGCACTGCTTTTGTAATCTTATGTAAAGTTATACGGTCACCATGGTGTTACCGTGTAACTATTATAATGAAAGTATAAAGATTCCTTTTGTACTGGAGATTTATCGCAATAGTAGAAAAGGTGTATGAAACTGAAAAAAATATTAAAGGGGAGATAGTCTATGGCAAGAAGATACATAAGAGAAATAGGATTTGAAAACATACTTACATTGGAAAAGGAAAGAACGTATGCAGTAAATGAATCAGATGAGAAGGATGATTTGTTTGAGTATTTGAGAAAAATGTTGTATCTGATGTATATCTCGGATCTGCATAGCTGTTACACGTATAGTCTTTTGCGACCACTGCAAAATCTGGATATAGAACGCTATGATGTCGGGCAGTGGATAGATTTATATGAATATCTGACTTATGAAAAATATGATGTATCAAAGACGGATATGGATGCAAATACTATCCGAAAGCAGCTTATAGAAGTACTCTTGGAGAAGCAAGTATAAAAAACATATCGCCTACTGATATGCGTAGGAAAGAGACATGATCCGATGATGAAGGATTGAGGAAAAGACTGAGATAGTAGGAGAGTGAATAAGATGTATGAAGAAATTGAAAAGTATCTGGAAGATACAATTACAAATCAGAATACAGCATGGATTTCCCAAAAGGAAAGGGAAAATATAATAAATTTCGTCTTAAGACTTCGTCAGATTGGATTGATTACTGAGGCAGAGCATAAAAAATGGCAGGAACAATTTGAGGGAATGCTTGGAACATCATTGTCCAATATTTGTTTCTCAGGAAGAGTAAAGAATGCTTTAAATGGGATTGGTATTCAAACCTACGGTCAACTAAGGGAACTGCTTATACATGAAGTACAACATCGATCTTTCTTCTTTATTAGAAATGTAGGAGCTCGTGGAAGGGAAGAAATAGTAAGGGCAGCACTGAAATATAACATTGTGAAGTGGGAAGAACTTGGATCTGGATATGTAGAGCGTAAAGACATTCAAGGATGGGCCCGACTTATGGAAAAAATACGAGGGACAAAAGCATGAAAGTAAAAAAAGGAATACTATATTTTTTGATGGTGGCAGCGACCGCTGCAGTGATGTTTATGGGAAAGGTAATATCTGCCGGCATGGTATATCACCGTTAGCTGCGGCTTCTTTTGATTTGGCAATGGAGGCTTCAGAACATATTCTGAAATATAGAGGTAGAAATAGATGGAATATAAAAGAAATCTCTGTCAAGCATGGCAGGGATTCTTTTGCTTTGATTTTATGAAGGAGAACATAAAATGGAAAGAAGAAAGGTTTTTCTGTTGATCGCAATGATTTTTATGGTAAGTGGGTGCGGTCAAAATGAGAGTAACAGTGATTCTTGCAATACAATGCAGGAATTATATTATCGAAGTATCGTTGCCAGAGAATATGCAGATGAAAGATTTAAAAATTATTTGAAGCAATTTGATTCTAAGTGTGAAATTTTGGATAAATCATATGGGTTTTACAAGGCAGAAACATTTATTTATGTAGTAGGATATAAATATAGTAATGGGATTAGTAATTACATGACTTATTCATACAAAATTAGTGTAGATAATAAAAAAACTTGTAAAATCATAGAAGAAGGCACTGATGTAGCACAGTTCTTATTTGAAGAATAGTACACAATATTATGGATAACATGAAATCTTTCAGCAACCTGGAGTGTGTGAAGAAAAGTCTGTAAATACAGATCGTCTATGATAAGTGTTGAGCTGGTAACCTGTTATCTGGGGCATAGACAAGCAAGATTCGCCTCCCCTGTGTCAGAACTAATAACGCGGCAAATAGTATAAATGTGTTGCAGATGCCCCAATTCACTTGAAAACATCGTGCCCGGATGGTCAAAACGGAATGTATTTTTGCTCTTTTGTGTATATGCCCCGCCGGATCAGCATTAGTGTCGGAGACATCTCCATTTTCTTTCATCTATGTATCCCGCAAAGCGTATTGCTGAACAATGCGTGAACAGTAACTCCGTTAGCCATGAGAAAAAACGATCGGACATTCTTTCTTGTAAAGCTCACCTGAGTGCCTTATAATAAGGATATCTAATATACATCGAAAAAGGATTCAAAGACAGAATCTACAGAAACGAGGAATAACAAATGCAGCAATCCTACGGAAATGATTCACCAGATGCCCTGGAACGTATTTTTCAAGGTCCTTTGAACTGGGTCAATCTTCTTATTATCGGATTAAATATCATTGTGTTTGCGGCCATGGAACTCATAGGAACGACTGAGGACGCAAGTTTTATGCTTGAGTGGGGCGCAGCGTATACCCCATATATTCTGGATGGGGAATGGTATCGCCTGATCACCAGTATGTTTCTTCATTTTGGAATGTCACATATCTTGAATAACATGATCCTCCTGCTCTTCATGGGAGATATGCTGGAAGGCATCATCGGAAAATGGAGATACCTTCTCATATATCTGGGCGGTGGCCTGGCGGGTAATCTCTTGTCTCTATATATGGATTGCCGCACAGGCAGTATGGCAGTGAGTGCAGGAGCTTCGGGAGCAGTATTTGCCGTTATCGGTGGTATCTTCATCGTTTTGATAAAGAACAGGGGGAGAGTCCAGCAAATGAGTGCATCAAGGCTCCTGTTTGTGATCATCCTTACCATATATTATGGATTCCAGTCCACAGGAGTGGATAATGCCGCCCACATAGGCGGAGTGCTGGGAGGTGCACTGCTCACCCTGATCTTCTACCGCAGCCCCCGCCAGGATTTCACAGCATAATGGGAAAAATCGCGTAGCAGGCTAACTTCATCACATAGTGGCCAGATTGCATCGCCCAGCGACCAGATTACATCGCACAGCGACTAGATTGTATCGCCCAGTGGCCAGATTGCATCGCCCAGCGACCAGATTACATCGCACAGCGACTAGATTGTATCGCCCAGTGGCCAGATTGCATCGCCCAGCAACCAGATCGTATCAAGTAGCAGGCGAATCCTCATAGCACAACGGAAGATGAAGGGAAAAACAGGTTTCCTCCGCCGTTGAAGCGACGGAAACAGAACCCCCATGAGCCTCTGCGATATTTTTTACGATAGCAAGCCCAAGTCCGGTCCCCTCCTTTTTGTGAGTGACAAAAGGAGTAAAAAGAGATGGAAGATCTTCCGGTGAGATCATAGGTCCATTATTCGATACATTAATATGGAAGAAATCCCCATCAAAGGAGATTGAAAGTGTGATTTTGCTGTGGCGGGATGCAGAGTCTAGAGGTATCCGCCCTGGAGTTTTACTGCATCCATTTAAGGATTCTACTGCATTTCTTATCAGGTTCAGCAGAGCACTTCGAAGTTTTGTTTTGTCAAAACAGGATGGTGGGATAGCGGTCTGCTTTTCAAAGATCAATGGAATAGGGGCAGTCAGGGCCTGGCAATCGCAGACTAAAGATTTCAGAAAATCATTTAGTGAGAATAATTCTTTATGTAAGAGCCTGGAATTATTATAATCTGAAAGCTCTTCAAGAAGAAGCTTCAGGTAGTCCATATTTTCCATCAAAGGCTGCCAGGATGAAAAAGCTGCAACCTCAGGATGCTGTGATTCGGTCAGTTGGAGAAAACTATTGATCAATGTTACGGGATTTCTTATTTCATGAGAAATCTGTGAGAGTTCCATGCGATGCGCTTCTTTGAGATGACTGATCAGGAGAGCGAGCTGCGCATCATTTTTACAATAATCGTTTAGCTGATATTCTTCTTTTTGTGTCAGCATAGATAATCACCTCGTTTCTATATGCTAGTTTAGCATTGGAGAAATAGATAAGCAATGAAATCAGTATTTCAAATTTTTACAAAAAAAGACAAAATAGTGGAGGTATTAAGATGGCAGATTGTATTTTTTGCAAAATAGCAGGCGGAGATATTCCGGCAGCAACTTTATATGAGGATGGAGACTTCAGGGTGATACTTGACCTTGGTCCGGCAAGCAAAGGACATGCGCTGATCCTGCCGAAGGCACATTATGCTAATGTCTATGAGATTCCGGAAGAGTTGTTATGTAAAGCCATTGCCCTTGCAAAGAAGATGGCTGCGGCGATGACAGAGGCACTTGGCTGTGATGGGTTTAACATACTCCAGAATAATGGAGAGGCAGCAGGACAGACCGTATTTCATTTCCACATTCATCTGATTCCAAGATACGAAAATGACGGTGTTGGCCTTACCTGGAAGCAGGGAACACTTACGGATGAAGTGAAAGCAGAAATCATCCAGAAAGTACAGGGAAAACTGTAAGAGAAACTACGAAAGACCACTATAAAGCGCGCTCCACGATAAGAACATGGGAGCGCGCTTGAATATTTACATGGATTATTAGGAAGGATTTATTTCGCCGTATACTCCGAGATCATATCAACGATCCTGGTGATAGAATCCATCTGGCTGCTGTTTTCCATAGCTTCTATATAAGAAGCACGGTTCTGATACAGGTCACGGACAGCGTCCAGAAGGACTTTATCGGTAAGCTGTTCTTCCTCGATAACCTTACTATATCCGAGACGTTCGAAGGAATGAGCATTCAGTATCTGGTCACCACGGCTGGCGTTGGCAGAGAGTGGGATCAACAGGTTTGGTTTCTTCAATGCACTGATCTCGCAGATCGCATTTGCTCCGGCACGAGAGATGACCATATCTGCAAGGGCAAACAGATCCGAGAGTTCTTTCTTTATATATTCATATTGAACGTAACCCGGAGTGTTTAGTAAAGTTTTGTCCAGCTTGTCTTTTCCACAAAGATGAACTACATGGAAATCTTTCAGAAGTTCAGGAAGAATCTTACGGACTGCGGTATTTACAGCTACGGATCCAAGACTTCCTCCGATGATCATAAGAACCGGTTTGTCTGGACTGAGTCTGGTGAAGCGCAGAGCATCTTCTTTATCTCCCTCCAGGAGCTCCTGGCGGATAGGTGTTCCGGTAAGAACTGCTTTATCTGCCGGAAGTTTATCGACAGTCTCAGGGAAATTACAGCATACTTTTACTGCGGAAGGAATGCAGAGTTTATTTGCCAGGCCGGGAGTCATATCAGACTCGTGGATAATGGCTGGGATCTTCAGCTGCTTTGCAGCGATCACAACAGGAACAGTTACAAAACCGCCCTTTGAAAATACGACATCAGGTTTCAACTTTTTCAAAAGTTTTCTGGCTTCAAAATATCCTTTCAGTACTTTGAAAGGATCTGTAAAGTTCTTAGGGTCAAAGTAACGTCTCAGCTTTCCGGAAGATATTCCATAATAAGGGATTCCGAATTCTTCAATCAATTTTTTTTCAATCCCATCATAAGATCCAATGTAGGAAATCTGGTATCCTTTGGCCTGTAAGGCTGGGATCATAGCTATATTTGGAGTTACGTGACCGGCGGTTCCTCCACCGGTAAGAACGATATGTTTCATATGCATCCTCCTGCAAAATTTATTCATTACTAGATATTATTATACCGGCAGGGGGAAAAGTCAAGGAAAGATATAGAGTTTTGTGGTATGATGTATATAACTAAAAAAATAATGAATGGGGGGCTTTTATGCAGATTACATTTATTGGCGCCACACATGAAGTGACGGGAAGCTGTTATTATCTCGAGGCTGCAGGGAAAAGATTTCTTGTGGACTGTGGTATGGAACAGGGTCCGAATTATTTTGAAAATGAAGAGATACCTGTGCCTGCGTCAGATATAGATTTTGTGCTTCTGACACATGCGCATATTGACCATTCGGGAAAGCTGCCGCTGCTGTATTCGCGAGGATTTCGGGGGAATATCTATACGACCTATGCTACTGCGGATCTTTGCAATATCATGCTTCGTGACAGTGCACATATTCAGATGTTCGAGGCGGAATGGAAGAATAGAAAAGCCCGAAGAGCTGGAAAAGCTGAGATCGAGCCGATCTACGATATGGAAGATGCACTGGGAACCATCGAGAAATTAGTTGGCTGCCCATATAAGGAGTGCATCCAGATCACAGATGATATTCATGTGGAATTTACAGATGCCGGACATCTTCTTGGATCGGCAAGTATCGAAGTTTGGATGAGGGAAGAGGGCGAAGAGAGAAAAATCGTATTCTCAGGAGATATCGGGAATAAAAACCAGCCTTTGATCAAGGACCCGACCTACCTTCATAATGCGGATTATGTTGTGATGGAATCAACATATGGAAATAGAAGTCATGAAGAAGTCTGTGACTATACAACAGCACTTGCAGAAGTGATCCAGAAGACCTTTGACCGGGGCGGCAATGTGGTCATCCCTTCTTTTGCTGTGGGGCGTACCCAGGAGATGCTCTACTTTATCCGGAAGATCAAAGCAGAACGTATGGTACAGGGCCATGGGGAATTTGCGGTGGTTGTGGACAGTCCGTTAGCAGTGGAGGCAACTACGATTTTCCAGAGACATTATGAGGAATGTTTTGATGAAGAAGCGATGGAGATTCTGGGGAAAGGGATCAATCCGATCACATTTCCGGGATTAAAGCTGTCTGTTACCAGTGAAGACTCAAAAGCGATCAATTTTGACGAGAAACCAAAGGTGATCATATCAGCCAGTGGCATGTGTGATGCCGGCAGGATCAAACATCACCTGAAACATAATCTTTGGAGAAAAGAATGCACTATATTATTCGTTGGATATCAGGCGATAGGAACTCCGGGCCGTGCACTTACGGAAGGCGCACCGCAGGTTAAGATATTTGGTGAAGAGATCCAGGTGAATGCAGAGATAAAGATTCTTCCAGGAGTCAGCGGACATGCGGATGATAAAGGCCTGATGGAATGGGCAGGAGCTTTTGAGAAAGCACCGCGTCAGGTGTTTGTGTGTCATGGAGAGGAAGTCTCCTGTGAAGTGCTTACATCAAGACTTGAAAATGAACTTCATTATCAGGCCATGGCACCTTACAGCGGAACGGTATATGATCTGAAAGAAGGAGTATTTGTCCGTACTGCAGAGCCGGTAGTGATCAAAAAGCAGGAAATCAAAACAGCAAAGGTTTCCTCTGTATACCAGCGTCTTTTGGCAGCGGGACACAGATTGCTTACTGTTATCAAACATAATGAAGGCGGAGCAAATAAAGATCTGGCGAAGCTTACCGGACAGATCAACAGCTTGTGTGACAAGTGGGATAGATAGAAAAAATAGAAATGAAAAAGCAGGCTTTAATTCAAAGCCTGCTTCAAAGCTTTCGCTAACTGATCTGGACATGATGTGCTCTTGAAACCACATGTGGTACCTTCAAGTCTGGCGATGACATCTTTTGCATCGAGACCCTCTACAAGGCTTCCGATGCCTTTCAGGTTACCGTTGCATCCGCCGGTGAAAGCTACGTTATGCACTTTGCCGTCAACCAGTTCAAAACTGATCTGTGAGGAGCATGTGCCTTTTGTCTTGTATATCATGGTGAATTCCTCCTTGGTAAGATTTTGATTTGTGAAACTGTTCAATAACTGATTGACAGTTGTCAGTTTTTAAATTATAACAAATAATGCAAGTGATTGCAACGAAGAGAATCATTCTTGAGTTTCCGCAGTTTTATCCACATAGACCTGAATTAAACCATGTCTTTATAAACAACTTTCAAAAAATGCCCCAAATATAAGGAATCTG
>SAAH01000109.1 GCA_009929525.1 Clostridia bacterium
ATTGGGTGATTTTGAAACATAGAACAAAAAACTAATCAACCCGTTAAAATATGTGGTTTCCAATACATATTTTTTATATGAGTTTCACGGATTATGGTTATAGTCTACATTTTTGTAATATCTTTACTATTATTCTATCTTTCTGGTCATCGAAGTACAATTTTGATTTCAGCACAAATTGATAAGTAAAACTTATCTTATTTGTATATTAAGGCATAAAAATAGTTGGATTAGATTTTACCTTAATCCAACTACTTTCATCTTTTTATTGAAAGACCTGTATTACTTGCCAATTTCCCTTGTGTCCGAGAATACAAAGTACTGCTCTCTTTCTGCAATGAGCCGCTTTCTTTCATTTATTTTTTTAGTTTTGATGTCCTTCAATAAGTCGATGCCACAGATTCCGTCATAAACCATGTGTCATCCTTCTTCACAAGTTCTATCCGTTGACGCAGTCTCCATGTATGAGGTCCGCCACCAAATACAGCTGCATTTACCATACTCCTGCCATCAAGCGATGCCCTGTCTCCATGTACATCTACTGTGATGCTCTGGTGGCCTGCTGAGTAATAATTCAATGTACCATTCTCTACAGCCCGTATAAACTCCTGTTTCGGCTGGTGCATTCCTGTCATATGTATCAGAACAAAAGAATTATCCAACACAGAATTAAGTGTATCTCTATCTTTGTCTATCATGCCCTGATACATGATCTTATAGCATTCCTCAATCAATTTCTGATCATTCACGTTCTGCACCTCCTGCTGTTTCGGTGATATCCTCACACAATACTCTGATTGTCTTTTCAGCCTTCCTTAACTGCTTAGTGGCATCTTCTTCCATATCGCCAAGGTAAGCGATTTTAAATGGTGCTATATCACAATCATAGAAAACAAAATTCAGTGCATTCCATCCTTTGAAAAAACAGATTGTATTCTTTTTTGCCTTAGAAATCATCTGACAGCCTTTATCCGAGCATTCTTCCACCAGTTTTGTATAATACTCATTTTCCGTATTTCTGGTGTACTCCTGTTCAAATGGACACATGGATGCCAGTCTTTTAACCAGTGGATTGTCCTGCATTGCTGCATGATATACAGTTCCATCTATCGTAATGCGAAATCTTCTTGCCATTATATGCACTTCCTTTTGTGATTAATTAAGCCTGTTTCTTTGCCCATGCAGCAACTGTACTCTCTGAGCCTGCTGCATCTGCACCATGAACAGATAATCCTTTTCCAAAGGTTGCTCCTGTACAGAGTTTCTTTAAGTCACGTTCCGAGCTTCCAAGACCAGATCCCTCGTGCGTCATAACTGCTATTACTTTCTTGCCTGTGAAATCCAGTTTTTCAAGCTGTGTGAATACTGCCATAGGATAAGTTCCCCACCAGCAAGGTCCACACACGAATACATTATCGTATTCATCAATGTTATCAAGATACTTTTTCAGTTCAGGTCTTGCTCCCTCCCGTAATTCATCCTGTGCTTCATCAATACATTTGTAATAATCTGCGTCATATTCTTTGACTGTTTCTACTTCAAACAGATCTCCACCAACAGCCGTTTGGATGAATTCTGCTACGATTTCTGTATTTCCTTTTGCGATATTTTTAATACCGCCGTTCCAGTAATTCTGACCTTTTCTTGAATAGTAAATGATTATATTCTTTGCCATGATTGTAATCTCCTTCTTTTTTTTGATTTTATTAGTTGTTACCTGTTACTCATGCACCTTTAACTTGGCTAAACTTTCTGCATTGCTCATATCCTCTGGATCATGCGTCCCTTTTCCTGTATCCATGGAGCGGATCACTGCCATTTCATCATCTGTAAGCATGAAATCAAAGATATCAATATTACCTTCAATATGTGATTTGCTGGTTGCTTTTGGAATTGCAACAATTCCTTCCTGTAAATGCCAGCGTAAGATGACCTGTCCAACATCTTTGTGATGATGCTCTGCTATTTTGACCAATCTTGCATCTTCCAATAAATTCTTATCCGCATGTCCAAGTGGGAACCATGCCTCCATACGGATTCCATACTGGTCCATATACTTTCTCAAAGACTTCTGCTGAAATAATGGATTGCATTCCATCTGATTCACTGCTGGGAGAATTTCCATCTGTGGAATCAGATTCTTTAAAAGTTTCTCTGTATGATTACTGATTCCAATAGATTTGATCTTGCCTTCTCTTACCGCTTCTTCCAGTGCCTTCCATGCACCCGCTGTATCACCATATGGCTGATGAAGCAGATACAGATCAAGATAATCAAGTCCAAGATTCTTCAGGGAAGTTTCAATTCCTTTCTTTGCGGCTTCATATCCATAATCCTGCATCCAAAGCTTGGATGTCACATAGATTTCTTCTCTTGGAATACCACTCTTCTTAATTGCTTTCCCAACGTCACCCTCATTAAAGTATGCCGCTGCTGTATCGATCATCCGATAACCTGCTTTTAAAGCCACCGTTACTGCGGCCTCACATGGACCATCATTCTCTACCATAAAAACTCCGAATCCCAGAGATGGAATTTCATTTCCATCGTTTAATTTCAGTGTACTGATCACGATATTGATACCTCCTATGTTTTTTGCTGTCACTTCTTTACAATCACATTGTACTATGGTATTTTTGTATTATCCAATTGAAACATTTAATTGTTGATTTAATTTTTAAATAAGAGGTGCCTATGAATACAAAACAAATCGATTATATTCTGGAATTGTCACAGACTTTGAATTTTAATCATGCTGCTGAGAACTTGTACATTTCCCAGCCAACTATGACTTATCAGATCAAGCTTGTAGAAGATGAGATTGGTTTTAAGATTTTTGAACGTTCTGGCAAAGGTGCCGTCCTCACACCTGCCGGTTCACAGTTCTGCACTACCCTGCGCAACATTCGGGACGAGCTGAAAAATGCTATTGAACAGGGACAAAACTTCAGCGATAAATACCATGAAGACATCAGTATCGGGCTGCCAATGCGCTCTGCGCTCTATTTTCTGCCAGAAGCAATTACTAATTTTGCACAGACAAATCCCGGCATTTCAGTCACGCCTAAATTTAACCCGCTATATAATATTGATGCTTTTCTAAAAGGGGAACAGGATATTGTATTTTCTCAGGAAGAATATATCCGTCGTGTTCCTGATATCAAAATCCATCCTCTGTTTCAGAGTCGTATTTATCTGATCACAGAAAAAAATGATCCATTGGCAGAGAAGGAATTAGTTACTATCCCGGATTTAGCAGGCCGTACCTTGATGATTGGTGGCGGTTCTCCACGAATTCTACAGAATTTACAGCAACGTGTCATCACCACAACTCAGGTCAGATACTTCAACAGTCTTGATCACGAGACTACATTGACAAATATCGCTGCACACAAAGGTGTCTGCCTTGCACCTGGATTTTTAAATGATCATAATAATGAATTTGCATGGACTCCCTTTGATTACGACCAGACAATTTCCTGCGTTTTATGTACTCACAATACAGATCAACGGGAAAATATCAAAAGCTTTATTAAAACATTACAGGCATCTTATGCCTCACATCAGGATTTTCCATTATAGACTCTGTCCGTCCCAACGATAAGACAGTAATTGTTCCAAATATAGATCCCTTTTAATTTCTTTCATGTACACCTCCGTTGAAAACTTTAGCTGTATTAGTCTTTTCTTTTCATTCTATTTCATTCCTAAATCTAAGATAAATCAATTATTTCATTGAAAGTATTTGCCTTTTAGGGCTATAGTATTCATCATTTCTTTACGTAACAGTGAATATTACACCCTATGACTTTCAAGTTCACAACATCATACCGGCAGACTATCCCTTACGCACAGCGCTCCCCACCCCGTCATAGGGTTAGGACTCACCAGTCCCGGCAGCTGTCTGGCTCCGCGGATAAGATAAGCTTTTGTCTTCTCACCATATGCTGCTGTCAAGTAAGGACTAATAAATTTTTATTTTTATTTACTCCATAAAGGCTAAACCACTACGAATTCCATCCTGCTAAGGACGAAATTGCAGCGTTTTTATGTACCTATTGAATTTAATCTTTTTCTATTGACAAAAGTAACTGTTTCCCATAGAATAATTTACAGAAGAAATGGGTTCTCACCGTACAGTATTTTACTCAAGCGGGCTGCTCGTTTCTTTTTTTATTGCCAACAGATCATAAAGATATTTCTTATCATCCGCATCATGACGCACCAGCATCCTTGCAAAAAAGATATTGTAGCGACAAACCTCACCGTTTTTATCATCATATACCGGCAGTGCAAAACGCACCTCATACCGATACCAGCCATACTTCGCATCTTTCTCATGCTTCTTTTTCGCGTTCTCCGAATACTCCTTATTTGTAGCAATCTGAATCAGTTCGGGAATTCCCTGTGCTGCGTTTGCCTTTGCTTTTGCAACCGCACCTTTCAGGGCAATCCTACTTTCGGAACCTGCATATTCATCTGGAAAACTACTGGAAATAAATATTTTCTCAGAAGTTTCCTCAATCTCATAAAATTCCCCAACATATTCTTTGAGGTAAGATTCTACCTCTTTCCAATCTTCCCTTTTCTTACCTTTGAATCGAATATCATTGATTAAAACAATCTTTTCCCCATTAAGTCCATTGATGATATTTACATTTCTATCCATATCCTCTACCATTTCCACACTATTTCAAACTCTTTTTCTCCAGAAATATATATAGTATCAATAAGCTCTTCTACCATTTCTCTGGTCAGAACTGTCCCGATCTCTTGAGTTTCATTCTCTTCCTCCATTTGGTCTGGATTCTCTTTGTATAATAGTTCCACCTGCTCCTGTAGCCTAGTCTCCTCAGAACGCAAGATTTCAATTTGTTCTAAATAAATTTTGCGATTTATTTTTTTCATTTTAAACTGTTCATATAAACGATGCTTCTCAGTTTTTAGAAAATCTATCTTTCCTTCTAACTGCTTACTGTCAGTTCTTACCTGAACTGTCTTTCTTTCTCTATCCCGTTCTGAAACACTCTGTTCCAGCTTCTGAATGATATTCTGTAGTACAAAGGCTTCGATTTCCGGCTCTTTCAATCTACCATTGAAGCACTTTGTACTGCTATCAAACTTAGCAGTCTCACAGGTGAAATAAGGTATAGTTGTACTGTCGATCCGCAACAGACTCCTGCGGCAATTTCCGCATCGTAATTTTCCCAGCAATACACTCTTCTGTTTTAGATTATGTATCTTGCCTCTCTGGCATCCCCTGTTTTTAATCACTTCTAACGCTTTCTGAAAGTCTTGTTCTGTAATAATCGCCTCATGTATATTCGGCACACTGATCAGTTGCTCATCTGGAACACGCCTGAACTGCTTTCCACCGACTTTCGTAACCTTATATTTCCCATTTACCATAGTTCCTGTATACACTTTATTTTCCAATATTTTTAATACCTTTTTACTGTTCCAATATCCCCTCTCCCCCATGATATGATACTGCGGTTTCTCTTGATTTTTATAATCTCCTGGTGTAGGTATTCTTTCCTCATTCAGTTTTTTTGCTATTTTCCCTGTACTGTATCCCATACAGGCCAGACCAAAAATTCTTTTTACATACTGTGCTGCCGTATCATCCACGGTCAGAACTTTTTTATCTTTCGAAAGGCAATAACCAAACGGTGGTCTGGGACCGATAAACTCTCCCCGTTTTCTTCTGATCTGCAAGGCTGAGTTCATTTTCACAGATAAATCTTTACTGTACATATCGTACAATAAGCTTTTAAATGCGACTTCTATTCCACCTGTTGTCCCTAAATAATCATCACTGTCATAGTAATCATTGATTGCAATAAAACGGACTCCCATGAATGGAAATATCTGTTCCAGATAATCGCCTACTTCCAGATAGTTCCTGCCAAATCGCGAAATATCTTTTACAATCACACAACATATCTTTCCTTCACGAATCAAAGACAGCATCTGTTTTAAAGCCGGCCGCTCAAAATTTGTACCACTGTATCCATCATCTACAAACTCCAGTACCTGTGCATCAGTATATAGCTTTCTGTCACTACGATACCTTGTAATCAACTCTCTCTGATTACTAATACTGTCACTTTCCGCCTTGTTATCATTTGAGATAACATCGCCATCTTCTATAGAAAGCCTCAAATATTCTGCTACCAATTTTTCAGTCATTCTTTTCACCCCATTTATCCTCTGGTATTAAGTGAGACATCAGAAATTCATACTCATTTCTGAACCGAAAACGGATATGTATCTGTTTATCCCCGTACAGTTCTACTTTATCCAACAACTCCACCGCCATTTCCCGTGTAAGTTCATTTGTATTCCTAAACTGAAGGAATGCTTTCATCCACCTATTATCAAAACTGATATATTCTTCGAAATTCTTTAGTTCTACTTTCTGTTCATCCAACCTTTTCTCCAACTCCGAAATTTTTTTTGAATATTTCTCCTTTGCAATCAAGTATTCATCTTTTGTTAATATCCCCTGTTTCATATCCTCGTAAATACTTGTTTTTAAATAAATATGTCTTTTTAATTCTGCTCCTGTTGTTTCTAAACCTCTTTTTTTCTCTTTATAATGGAAAGAAAAACAGCATTTTTCACGCATTCTGCTTATAAGAGCTTCCGCTTCAACTGCCAGATCTATCTGCAATTTTATTTGTTTCAGCACCATATCGAATATCTTGTAATCAGCAACAGATGCCGTACTGCACTCGGATTGTGTGTAATTATAGGCAGATGCACAATAAAAAAAATAACTCGGTTTTCCGTTTCTCACATCTTTGTTTCTTCTGATTGCATGATGGCAGATACCACACTCCAAAATTCCTTCCAAAACATTTGCATATCCAGGATTCCCCTGTTTCTTTTTCCACACTTCCCTATTTCTTTCTTTAATTTCCTGTATCTGACAGAAAACTTCTTTTTCAATGATTGCTTCATGCATATTTTCTTTTATTTCCCATGTCTCCTCTCCTTTTTTTCCACGCTTTTCTCTGGAATAGATAGAATAATTATATTTTCCCTGTACCATATCCCCGATATAAACACGGTTATACAATATGCGGTTAACTGCCTGCGGCTGCCATAAAATATCTCCACTATTCTTATATTTTGCCCAGCCTTGTTCCATTGCATATTTACTGGGAGAAGAAACGTTTTCCTGATTCAGCGTACACGCTATCCTATAAGAACTCATTCCCTGCATTTTCATTTTAAAAATCCGCCTTACAATGTCTGCCGCCGGCTTATCAATAATAAAATGATTATCTGCCACAATATATCCATACGGTGCCTTATTTCCAATAAAATGCCCCTGTTCCTTTTTTGCTTTAAAAGCAGATAATATCTTTTTTGATATATCTTTGGAATAGTAATCATTCGCCAGATTTTTAAAATCTGTAATCAGATCTTTTTCAGGAAAAAACTCATTCCAACTGTCAAAATTATCATTGACTGCAATAAAACGAACACCCATGAATGGAAATATCTTTTCAAGATAATCACCTGCCTCCAGATAATTCCTTGCGAATCTTGATAAATCCTTTACAATAATGCAATTTATCTTATGCATCCTGACATCTGTCATCATATGTTCCCATTCCGGCCTCTCAAAATCAGTACCTGTATGTCCGTTATCTATATACGTTTCTACTATTTCAGCGTCTTCTAACTGCTTTGAAAAATCCAGTAATAATTCAAGCTGATTATTTATACTATCCTTCCCTTTACCTCCGTTATCCTCATTTGATAAACGTACATATAAAGCTATTTTAATAGCAGGATTTTTAGTTTCCGGTACAAAAAATGCCTGCTTTCTACTGGTTCTCGCCATATACGACCTCCTGATTTCTTCCTGGCAACGGAACCGCGTCTGATTCTAATCCTTCTATAAAACTTAAAGAGGTCTGATACTTTTCAGCATATTTAAAGCATACTTCTATTCTCGGATAACGTTCTGCTCCCTTTTTTTCATATACAAGGACCTTATCAATCAACGCAACAACCACTTCCCTTGTCAGTTCCTTCAGATGCCCACATTTCTTAAATTCATTTATCCATCCACAAGCATAACCTTGGCCAGAAGTAAGAAGTTCTATCTCTTCCTGCAATGACGTAATCGCATGTTCCACAGTCTCAATGCGCTTCTCATAGGTTTCTTTCAACTCTAAATATTCTTCTTTCGTAATCAGCCCTTCCTTATAGTCTTCATATAACTCCAGCCGCAGATTATAATATTTCCTGATTTCTTCTTTTTTCTTTACAACCTGCGTATTCCGTTTTGCCATATTCTCATTTTGGTATTCTGTTTTTTCTAATTGTTCTAATACGTTCTCTATGTCAATCACATTTTCAATCTGACAATTCAGAAGCCTTAGAACACTTCTCTCCAATGCCTCCGCATTGATGCAATGTGAACTGCAGATAGTTTTATCGCTTTTATGATTTGCACACACATAATAAACAAATTTCTTCTTCCCCGAAGGAACTGTTTTTCTGACCATATTCCCTCCGCAATCTCCGCATCGCACAATCCCGGATAAAAAATAAACTTTTTCTTCCGTATTCCCCGTTCTGGTATCCATTCTTAACAAATCCTGAACATTATCAAAATCAACAGGAGATATAATTGCTTCGTGGTTTTTTTCCACTTTGCTCCATTTACTTTCATCTTTCGTTATTCTCTTTTTTACTTTATAGTTTGGTGTGGTTTCCCGTCCCTGGATCAAGGTTCCTTTATACACTGGGTTTTTCAGAATTCTCAATACATTCACGTGCGTCCATTTGCTTCTGATTTCTTTCTTGAACCCTGTATAAAATTCACTCCCTTTTTCCCTCTTGTAATCCATAGGAGTCAGGGTATCTTCTTTATTTAATTTATCTGCAATCTTATAGGCGCTTTTTCCCTGAAGATATAGCTTAAAAATGCCGCGGATCACTTCAGCAGCTTCCTCGTCAATCTCCAGCCGTTTTTTATCTGCCTCTGATTTCTGATATCCATATGGGGCAAATGCTCCTACAAAATCACCTTTTTTCCTCTTAGCCTCTAAATTGCTTCTGATTTTTATGCTGATGTCCCTGCAATATGCATCATTAATCAGATTTTTAAAAGGAATGATGATGTTATTCGCCTGTACGTCATTCTCAATGCTGTCATACCTGTCATTTATTGCAATAAAACGAACACCCAGGTATGGAAATATCTTTTCGATATATTTTCCTACCTCGATGTGGTTTCTCCCAAAACGTGATAAATCCTTTGTGATCACGCAATTTACTTTTCCATTTTTAATATCTTCTAACATTTGCTGGAATGCCGGACGATCAAAATTAACTCCAGAATATCCATCATCTGCCCTGATTACGTGGACTCTGATGTCCTTTCTGGATTTCAGAAATTCTAAGATAAGTTCTTTTTGATTTGTAATGCTGTCGCTCTCTTCTTTATCTCCATCTTCTCTCGATAAACGCAAATAAATGTCAGCATTATAAACATCAGTATTAAGATTTGTATTCATAAAATCACCTCAAATAGTCATGTTCATTGTCAAACCTGTTCTATTTGGGGTTCTGCTTCGTCCATGATTATTGTATCATCCCAAACCACAAATGTCCACAGAAAGTCTGACAAATTCTTAATTTACCTCCATATTCAGGCATAATTGTACTAGTTTATCTTCCAGACTATCTTTTGTATTTGAATAGGATGTTTTTACCACCATACCGTTACAAATAAAGCAAAACGGATTTTTTATCTTTGTTATAAAATCAAGCAAACGTTCCTCTTTGGTTAAAGATTTATCTACCTCAATCTTATCCAAATCTTCTAATATATTAAGTTCTACTGTACGAATATCTACTTTTTTCATTTCTTCAAATTCTATTGCTTTCATTCAAAATCCCTCTGTATTCCTTTATTCAATTTATTGTAATATGATTGTCCATTATGTTTAGCTACCCATAGACATTTCCCCGAATGCCGGAAACTTTACGACACGATGTCGCAAAGTTCCAACACAAGCCACCATAATGCACCTGTTATACCCAGAAAATATGCCGTAATTATAAAAAGCATTTTTATTTAAACATTCTGGCTCACAAATATGCTTAAATAAAAATACTTTATCGTATAGTAAAATTCCCAAAGTATAAAGACCGGTCCGGCACACCACCTGACACCCTGCGGCACCCTGTCCCGCCGCAGCATGTCCCAGGCGCAACCCTGGCTGCCATGTTACTGGCAAAGGTATCATTATCATCCGAAGTTTCAGCCTGTCCGCCACTAACAGACCATGCCGGAGTGCCGCTCATACTTTTCCTTCTTCTATTACGATTCCTTGTTGCATCCGTATGAATCTCTGTAAAAAACAGCACATTCACCCACGGACAAATATCTCTTCGCGAAGCTGATTTCTCCTCATCATTCCTTTTTCTGAAATGCTCCGGATGTTTTGTGTCCTCATACTTCTATTCATTTTTCAAGGTGCAGAGGCTGTTATCAGCCTGCAAAAAAACATCCTGCCTGTTTATGCTCTTTGGCAGACCGATACCTTTTCCTTCTTATCAGAAAACTTTGCGACACGATGTCGTAAAGTTTTCTGGTAGTATGAATTTCATATGTCTTCTTTTGTATCTTGCTATTCCATATTTTCATTTTCAAGTATGCGGTTTAGTGTATATTCTGCCAGATCATATCGGGTACATTCTACATGCACACTATACTGTCTTAGCTCCTTTATCATCCGGGCTGCCTCTGACATAGAATCCGATAAAGTGCATAGATTAGGAACCACCAGCAAATCAATCATATCCTTTTTTGCAAGTTCCATTATTTTCTCTTCACCGCGTTTGATTGCAGGCACAGTAGTACCAATCAGATTTAAAAAGACCAGTACATCATACTTCTTCTCTTCACAGTATTTCAGCATCTTTTCCCGGAAATCCGGTAAATACAATTCTGCCTCTTTTTCTGATGAAAACCGTACATATACCATCACTCTCATTTTTTCCTCCAATAACGCAAACATGATTCGGTTACTACAGTTTATCCATAATATACATATTCCACGCATACAATACCTAAACCGAAATCAATCGTCCTCCGAGATACATTCCAATACCTTAATCAAAAACTCTGCCTGCTTTTCGCTGCTTTTGGAAAAGATCTCCTGCGCCCTGTCCATGCATTTTTCCTTTGGTGTGTCCTCTACAATATGTATCATCATATCAGAACCAAGAAACTTTAAGATTTTCTGGTATGTATCCATCCTCGGACACCGAAGACCTGCCTCGATTTTCTCTATATGCGATTTACTGATTCCTACAGCTTCGGATAATTCCAACCGACTGATATTTTTCGCTTTTCTAATTGTTTTTATCGCTTTTCCTATATCGTTACCGTTAACACGCATTTCCTATACCTCCATGTCCTGCAACTTATTATAGCGTTCCATTTCTTGCCTGGGAACTGACGGGGAGTGCAAGAAATCTTCTGAATATCTGCTTTTTTGCCAATTCAGATTATCCGACTTATTTCTTCCATTTTCGCTTGCAGGATTCGATATAGGGGAACATAATAAAATAATTTTCGATAAAATATTCGAAATAAAGTCGAAAAGTTTTTTCAGATGAATCCTAAAATCCGAATAATGGTCACTCAAATATGTATAAACCATTGATTTTACGCCAAATGCAATTTAGTGATTATATTTTTATGGTCACTAAATTGCCAAATCAATGCTAATCGTTGATTATACAGGCTTCTGGCTCCTTTCAGGAGGCTATTTAGTGACCAAAATAAGGATTTAGGGATGAATAACAAAAAAAGGAGCATTCCTCTGCAGAATTGCTCCAAAACTGTTACACATACATATATCTCTCTTTAAAACAAGACCTCTTCCTTGCACTCCAAAGGGTCTTTGTCATTCCTAAGTCCTTTGAATACCGGCTGTCGCATACTTCCACTTTTTGTCCAGTACATAAACTGTACTATACAGACCAGATCCGGGGCAATCCAAACGGTAGGTTCTTCAGCATTTGAAAGGTATATTTTTTCAAAAGGCGCATATAAAAGTCTCGGTTGGGCTTTAATCCTGGCAAAATCCAAACCACTGATTCCCAGTGGAACATGTCCTTTTGGTACAAGCTTCCCATCCCGGTACTGCCCCAAAATTATGGCTGCCATATGGTTTTCACTATACCGATATCCACATACCACAAAATCATCATCCATCAGGTTCTTGATCTTCAGCCATGAATGCGTCCTCTTGCCCTGAAAATACACACTGTCCTTTTTCTTGGCAACAATACCCTCCAATCCCTGTCTTTTCGCCTGCTCAAATAGTGCAAACGCATGGGTATCCCCAAAAGTACGGGAAATGGCAAGACGCTCTGTTTCTGATATTGCCTTGTCCAGATACTCCTTTCGCTTGACTAACGGATATATAGATATATCTTTCCCATCATAGTATAAACAGTCAAATGCTATAAAAGTCGCAGGTTTTTTCTCTGCCTCAAACTCAATCCGGTAACGGTTCCCCAAAAGACTGCGGCGCTGGATTGTCTCAAAGTCCGGTTTTCCGTTTACCAGGCATAAAAGTTCCCCATCCAGGATACAACGTACCCGTGCCTGCTGATGAATGCCCGAAAGTTCCGGCACTTTTGGGAGCATTCTTACATTTCGTTTGTTCCTTAAATCCGTCTCCTGCCCGGGATTCAGATAGGCTATACATCTCTCCCCATCCCATTTCAGTTCATATAAATAATCAGAATCCGCAAAAGGTTCTACATTCCTTGCAATCAGCATAGGAGATATATTCTTTTCCTCAAATAAATCTTTCATGCTGTAACCTTTTTGCGCGTGCGGGGCTTTTTAGGAGGAGCACTTTTATTCGCCTGCTCTACCATCTGCTGAAGGGCATCCATCATACTGATCACGTTTGTAGGTGCTTCATCAGGTGTCGTCACAATTTCCTGATTATTTACCTTAGCCTGGATAATCTCCCAGATACGGTCCCGGTATTCATCATGATATTTTGAGGGTTCAAACGCTTCTTTCATACTCCCAATGATCAGCTTTCCCATGGAGATTTCCTGCTCCGTCAGTTCCGGCTTTGCGGGTTCTTTAGGCATGGCTTTTACCTCGTCCCCGAAAAATAATGTTTCCGCAAGAATACCTTGTTCCGTTGGAATCAAAGCCATCAGATGCTCTGACTGCCCAATCACACCTTTCGCAACCGCTACCATATGTTCTTCCAGCATGCACCTCCGAAGCAGTTCATAGGCTTTGTCTCCGCCTGCCTCTGGTACTGCATGGTATGTCTTGTCAAAATAAATGGGGCGGATTTCCTTCATATTCGTAAAATGCAGAATCCGGATTGTCTTATCCTTCGGTGTCTTGGCCTTTTCAAAATCATCATCCGTAAGCGTCACATAGTGCCCCGGTTCGATTTCAAAGCCTTTCACAATATCCTTTGCAGAAACTTCCTTTCCACAGCTTGCACAGACTTTTTTATACTTAACCCTGGAACCATCCTCCCGGCAGAGCTGGTTGAAATGGATATCATTATCCTGTGTGGCGGTATGAAGGGATATGGGTACATGCATAAGTCCGAATGAAATTGCCCCTTTTAATGTAGCTGCCATTGTTCTGACCTCCCTGGTTTTAATGCTTAAGATATAAAATCATTATTTTTCTTAGTCCGTACAGGATTGAATTAAGCCATACGAAAAGCTTAAAATTGAATCTGTATTACTCTTTCGATAAATAACCTAATTATGTAATTAACATATCCAGATTCTCAGATATATATTCTAAGACTTTTGTTAAATAAATTGCTTGTTCTTCAGAACTATTTAATATGACCTTCTGAACCTGAGCAACGCATTTTTCCTGAATAGTTTGTTCCTCATTTAATATCTCCATAATCTTCCGGTAAGTAGACATCCCTGGACTCCTTAATCCATTTTCTATTTTCTCCAGATGGGACAAACTAATTCCTGACCGTTCTGCCAATATCGTTCGTGGCATTCCTCTCAGTTCTCTCAAAGTTCTTATATTTTCTCCGATATCTTCTGTATACATCTTAAGCCTCCAAACAATTTTTGAAAATTTTTTTAACCAAAAATTAATAATTTCGTACTTGTGGGGCCTAATTAATAGTAAAGTACTATAAATGAGCAAATCTGAAATTTTACCAAAGTTACTTTAAATTGCCTAAAAATAAAGACATCACGCCTTTTTAGGTGTATACTGTTTCTGAACAC
>SAAH01000110.1 GCA_009929525.1 Clostridia bacterium
TTCACAATACTGTCTTTTCATTTTTTTCAAAAATAGGACAGATTGGTACTTTAGAAGAAGTTATCTCTTTTGAAATTACATTTTGCGGAAACTCAAGTTGAATTCAAGCAAAAGTAAATATTTCACCAACACTTTTCCATATTCAGACGATCCGGCTCACAGATACTCTGCGTATGGTCCTGATATTACCCTTTTACACCTGACACTGCCATGGATTCGATGATGAATCTCTGGAAGAAGAAGAACAAAAGCAAGGTTGGTATGATCGATATAACGGATGCTGCCATGATCAGCGGATAATCACTGTTGACTGCATAGGTCGAATTAAAGGATCTGATAACTACCTGCAAGGTAAACCATTCATCATTCTGGATAAAGATCGTTGGTGCAAGGTAATCATTCCAGATACCCATGAACCACAGGATCAGCTGTGTCATCAGCGGTCCCTTCATCAATGGAAGGAAAATGCTGTAATACATCTTAAAATATCCACAGCCGTCTATCTTCGCCGCCTCTGCAATCGAGGTGGATATACTGGTCAGGTTCTGACGCAGGAAGAAGATAATACTTACGTTACCAAACAATCCCGGTATGATCAGTGGAAGCAGGCTGTTTGTCCAGCCAATCTTTGTAAACATTACGTACTGAGGGATCATAACAACTGCAAATGGGATCATCATCGTTGCCAGTAATGCAAGAAATGTACCATTTTTCCCTCTGAAGTTCAGTTTACTGAATGAAAATGCTGCAAGGGATGATGTAAATCCTCCGACTACCAGTACAGGAAGTGCTACGATCACTGTATTGCGGATACCACGAAGGAATTCTCCCTTTTGAAACACTTCTGCGTACTTTCCGAACTTCCATGGATCTGGAATGATCGAAAAGTTTGCAGATAATATCTGATTCTTCGTCATGAAAGAACTGAGCACCATATAGATCAGTGGGAATATCATGCAAAGAGCACCGATCGCCAATAATATGAATACGACGATATCTGTTATCTGACTTTTTCTTGATTTCATTTCTGAACTTTTTTCATCTAATTTAGCCATCTTATCCCACCTCCTAATCTATAGTTTTAACCCATTTGTCCTGACACTTAAAGTTGATAGCAGTTACGATGAAGATTATGATACACAACAGGAATGCCATAGCAGAACCATAACCCATCTGTTTGTTGCTGAACGCTTTGTCATACAAATAGAATACGATAGTTGCCGCACTGTAGTTGAGTCCGCCCTGCGGAACCATTACCATAATCTCTACGAATACCTGGAATCCACCGATGAGTCCCATGATCAATAAGTAGAAAGTTACCGGTGAAACCAACGGGATCGTGATATGACGGAACAGCTGCCAGCCATTTGCGCCATCGATCCTTGCTGCTTCATAGTAATCTCTCGGAATACTCTGAAGGCCTGACAGATACAGGATAATAGAAGTTCCAAGACCTTTCCATACCATGAAAATGATCATAGCTACTTTTACCCAGAACTCATCACCAAGCCAGTTGGGGCCGTGGGCCCCACTGATAGCTTTGATGGCTGAATTCAATAATCCGAAATTGTAATTGTAAACCCACATCCACACGATAGATACTGCAACCAGTGAAGAAACAACCGGGATGTAGTATATCGTTCTCAGGATCTTGATTCCTCTGATCTTCCGGTTCATGCCGATGGCAAGTACCAGAGCCAGGATCATACCGATCGGGATTCCTATCATATAAATGATGGTATTTCCGATTACCTTCCAGAACTTTATATCTGAAAATAATTCAACATAATTTCTAAATCCTACAAAATTATCCATGATACCGTTGATGCCATTCCATGAAGACAGACTGGCAACAAAGGCGAACACGATCGGGAATGCCATAAAGAGACAAAATCCGATAAATGGCGGTGCGATAAATGCTCGTCCCCAACGCTCCTCTCGAAGAGCTGCTTTGCTTAACTTTGTTTTGGTTTTTGCTTCAGCCATATTTTAAAACCTACCTTTCAGGATAAGTCTGGATGATTATTCTGCGTCTGCCCATGCTTTATCTAATGCTGACTGCATCTCAGGCTGTACCTGTGCGATATAATCTTCTACTGTCATACTGCCGTTTTTAACATTTGCAAATCCTTCGAAGAACAGATTCATCCATTCTGCATTTGGTGTATAAGTTGTCTCCATGAATTTTCCTGAATATTTGTCTGTTCCGCCAAGGTAGTTGAAGAATACATCTACATTAGATGGGAATGCCAGATCTCCGGAAGCGATGCTGTCAACGAATTCACCTTCAGCAAGTGTAGTGATATTAGGAAGCTGGATGGATTCTCCTGTTGAGATACCGGAAAGTTCTCTCTGACCATCTTCGTTAGTGCTCAGGTAAGATACCAGGTCTGCTGCGATGTCTTTGTTCTCGCTCTTAGAAGATACACAGAAACCAACGGTTCCAAGCCATGTCTGGGAAACCCCTGTTGAAAGTGTAGGATATCCGCACAGATCCCAGTTGAATGGGAATGTTTCTTTATCTTCAAATGCTGCTACATCCCATGTACCACATGCATAAAATGCTTCCTGTCCAGCCAGCCATCTCTGATATACACCAAGGGATGTATCCTGCTCAACGGTAGGTGTTACTTCATGAACTAATGTAAGGTCAACATATTTCTGAACTGCTTCTTTGAATTCTGGTGTATCGATCGTTACTGTCTTATGGTCATCACTTAAGAAGGATGCTCCGTTTGACCAGATATACTGATACATCATGAACTGATCTGCTGTACCGCATCCCCACTGATCGATCTCGCCGTCGCCGTCAGTGTCTTTTGTCAGCTGTGTACAAACCTCTACGAATTCATCATAGGTATATGGATTTTCAGGATCTGGATAATCGATACCAGCCTCATCAAAGATGTCTTTGTTATATGCATAAGCAAATACTGATGCATCTTTTGGAAGTGCGTAGATGTCTCCGCTTCCTGTCTGTGTTCCATCGTAACGATAGCTGTTCAATGCTTCCTGAGCTGAAAGGCCATCTGTTTTGATTCCTGCTTTGTCAAGGATCGGCTGCAGATTCTCGATGTAACCGTTATCTACGAAATCTTTTACTGATTCAGGTCCTACATAGAAGATGTCCGGAAGATCATTTGCTGTCATCATACCTGTCAGAGTTGTGCTGTACTCGTCCTGTGTTGTGATCTGAACATCAATGTCGTTGATCGTATCGGCATGTGCCTCCTGATATTCTTTGAACATGTTGTTGTAAATCTCTGACTCATGATCGTTTGCAAAGATAAATACAGAAAGATTTGCTTTTCCGTCCTTTGTTGTGCTGCTTCCCTTATCAGATCCGCCGCATCCTGCTAATACTGTAGAAGCTATCATTGTAACTCCAAGTCCAAGTGCTACTGCTTTCTTTACTCTCATCTCTTTTTCCTCCCTTAGTTTGTTACTTTACTTGTTCCCTTGCTTGTTTCTTTACTTGTTCCTTTACTCCGTTGCTGTGTAATTCCTTAACCTGATTGAATCATATCACCATTATTTAGATTAAACAATAATATTTTAGGTTTTTCTTTCTTCAAATGGTAACTTTGGCATAAATCCACAGTTTCGGAGGGGTGTTTTTATTGAATTTTACTATAATCAATTTTAATTTAGTTTTTTCTAAATATTTAACTATAAATATCTCACAAATGGCTGTACATGCCGTATTTACGCCATTTTCTCATGTTCCTCTCTCTGTTTTCCTCTTCATTTGCTGCAAATGTCTCTTCTTTTTCACAGCATACAAGTTAGTAACATGTATGGTCTTGGATTGACAGGCAACCTGAGTTATTCATTAGTTTTTCCCAAAGTGAAATTCGGGAAATCCCATACTGTTATAGTTTACAGTCATCATCATGGCGTGTCGGTTTGGATCGTATAGCGGATCTCCTGTGATCTCATCGTACTGTCTGGCATGATAGATACACAACTGGGTCCTTCCATCTTCTGCCATTACAAATGAATTGTGTCCCGGACCATAGATTCCTTTTTCTTCATCCGTCTTGAGTACCGGATATCTTAACTTAGTCCATGCATGAGGATCCAGCAGTTCGGCATCCTCCGGCACATACATCATTCCCATGCAGTAGCATGCTCCTGTCGCACTTGCAGAAAATGTCATGAATATCTTGCCGTCATTCTTCAATATGGCCGGGCCTTCATTTACCCAGAAGTCTACTCGTTCCCAGTCATAGTCCGGTGTGGTAAGCAGTACCTGCTGTGTGGCCAGCTTGTTTGGAGCTGCCATTCTCGCAATATAGAGATTCGATACCATTTTCCCCACGCCTGTTTTCTCTGCCCAGATATAATAGTAATCGCCCCAATGCTCAAATACTGTAGCATCCAGGGAAAATGCATGGAAGGAAAACAGATCGTCGTCTGCAGCCTGCATCATACCCATCTCTTCCCAGGCATCCTTCATAGGATCCTGTCCGGTACATCTGAGGACGTATGGACGGATCTCCCAGATATCGTCCTTGTCTCCTGCAGCATAGTAAATATACCAGCCTCCAAAGATATAGTGGATCTCCGGTGCCCAGATATGTATGCTCTGTTCACCCTCCTCATGTTTCATCCATAAAGTTACTTCTTCTGCCTCCTGCAGCCCGGCGATGGTATCAGACTTTCTGAGTATGATCCTGTCATAAGCTGGAACTGAAGCTGTAAAATAGTAATTGTTGTCTGAATGTTTGTACACATAAGGATCTGCACGCTGCGCTATCCATGGCTGATTATACTCTGTGGTCCGTATCTGTGTCTTATTCATAGGTTCCTCCTAGATATGTTTTTGGTTTAAGAAATTACGTTTGTTTAAGAATTGCATTTGCCTGAAAATCGCATTTGCTTGAAAATCGCATTTGCTTAAGAATTATATTGGTTTAAGTATTGCACCGGTTTAAGGATTACATCTGAGTAGAATCCTACACCTTGATGTTTAGATTTTCAAGCATAATTTTAGATTTTAGTAAAATATTACAGTTTTATCTCAACAATTTTGTGAACTATTTTAGGGCGTTGTCTATCGACTTTTGATGCGAAACCACGTATACTCATGTATAGATAGTTGACTATATAGATGGTCACACGTGTAGATGGCGACACACATATTTGTTGCATATTATAGGCAGTTATATAAACAAGCACACGCTCCCTTCATTATGAGGAGTTAAGAACGGAGGATTTTATGGGGATTTTTTCAATTGACAGTCCACTGATGCGGGCATTGAACTTTGTTGCCAACCTGGTCATCTTACATTTTGTATGGCTCTTATACAGTCTTCCCATCGTAACGATCGGAGCTTCTACCACAGCACTTTACTATAGCTGCATGAAACTGATCCGTACTGATGAGAATTATGTATATAAGAACTTCCGCAAATCATTTAAGGAAAACCTAAAACAGTCCACGATCATCTGGATGGGGATACTTGTTATTGGATTTGTATTTTTTACCGATATCCGCTATGGGTTATTCCTGAATAACACGATAGGAAGGATCATGGTGATCGGCTGCTCCGTCTTCCTGATTCCCTTTATCCTTATTTCTCTGTACATCTTCCCCGTTCAGGCGAAGTTTGAGAACAAAATCTTTGAAAACCTGAAGCTGGCATTGTTTATGTCACTGCGCCACTTTGTAATGTCACTTATCCTTCTGATCATCGTTGGCTCGATCATATTCCTGGGCTTGTTCTTCCAGCCATTCATGGGAGTACTGATCATATGTGGAGCAGGCGTTACCGCTTATCTTACGTCCAATGTGTTCATTATGATTTTCCGAAAGTATGTACCTAACGAAATAGAAGAAGACCTGGCAAAAACCGGCAATCGTTTTTATTGATTGCCGGTTTTTTATTGGCCGCTGACACTTATCCATGAGTGAGATATCGTTCTCCGGTTCAATTATATCTCGGCATAATTGCCGCAAGTACTCGCATTCTTTCACTGAGATACACAGATTACGTTACATGCGGGGCATATAGACGGAAAATTCACACATTATCCTTTTTTAGGCAACTTTCAACTTCAAAATTACATTTCTGGGGCAACTACAAACAAATTATATCCCCTGCCGTATGTTATAACTAATAAAGGGGCAATGGTGAAAAATCACTGTAAACGCCCCAAATCATTGAAATCATCGTGTTTCTGATGGGTAATATGGGATATCATTCGACGACGTGGCATATAAAAAAGAATAATCAAGTCCTGCCCCTTTTCCCTTCAAACAAGCTCCCTCCTTTGAAAACTCCCTAGACAAATTATAAATATCCGGCATATGCAAAAATTTTTCTTATGTCTGCCTCGTCCTGTGCTCAACTCGAGGCACGCCTTAAAAAAATAATATATATGCCGACTTCAACCACTATTTTGAAGAATTTTAGCATATATGTTCTTATTTTCCTGTAAAACGGGGTAGGATTTCACCCTTTCTATGTATATGCCGTTAACACTACATATGAGTCCGCCAGAAATCAATCCCACCAGAAATTAATCCCACCAGAAACCAAGCCCGCCAAAAATCTCGCATTACGTTTCACTCCGTCCACAGCAGCCCGCTTTGCAATGCACATAAACTGCAAAAAGGAAAGACATTTTCCCCCAGATACGTTATACTCATATTAATCACTTAACTACGCAAGGAGGTATCTCATGAACTACTGGATTTCCGGCTACGGGGCAGGAACCGAGCCTACTATTTTATTCATGGATGACAACGCTTCACCAATCTGGTCCGCCAGTATTCCCAATCCATCTTTTCTGTGCGAAACGGCTGATCTGTTATTCGCCGTTGGTGAATTCGATGATCACTGCACTGTCACATCTTTCAAGAAAAATACGGATACATCCGATAACAGTACTCTCTACACAAAAAAAGATTCTATCCGTCTGGAGGGCACTGCCCTATGTCATCTGAGCGCACATCCTGGGGAGCATTTTCTTGCCGGATCATGCTGGGGAAATGGTTTGTTTTTCACAGTTGCCTACCATGATGACGGCACTTTTGGGGATATCATTTATCAGGAATATCAATCGGATGGCACTGATCACACCTCACGAGTACATTGTGCTCTGATATCTGATGAGTGGATCTATGTTGTTAATATCGAGCTTGATTTGATCTATTGCTATCATTTGGAACAGGGGACTCCCGTCTTCTACTCCAAACTTGCTCTTCCAAAGGGAACCGGTCCGCGCCACATCTATGAAAATAAAGAAAATCATCTGATTTATTGCGTGACCGAATACTCCAGCCAACTGCTTACTATTGATCACAGCGACCGGAAAAACATGAAGCTTCTCTCAAGTTTATCTTTGCTCGATCCTGCTTTTTCCGGTACAAGCTATGGTTCCACCCTTACTGTGACCAAAGATCAGAATCACCTGTATGCAGCAAACCGCGGTGAAAATACGATCGCACACTTTATTCTTGGCGAAGACGGTATGCCTTCCTTCCAGGATCGCTTCTCCTGTCTGGGTGACTGGCCGCGTCATATTGCTTTACTGGATGATGACAAATATCTGGCCGTTGCCAATCAGAATAATGGTGAAGTTGTATTCTTGACTCGTAGTCCTGATTCTGGCATACTCTCCCAAACCGCTGTGCGAAAGATATCCTTGCCGGGTGCAAGTTTCATCGCCGAATCACTATAAGATTTCATCAAAAGAAATTCAAAACAGCAATTTAACAGGCGCCGGACCCTGAAAAAAGTCCGACGCCTGTTACCTTACGTATTTTCCATATTTATAATCTCACATCTACCACAATTGGATCCACACCAGTTAATTCCACACTTCTCTCATCCGGCTGGCTGGTGCCCACATACAGTTTAAAGCTGCTGCTGTCTCTGTATTTCTTGCCCTCTTCATCTACGATAGTAAAAGCATCCTCCGGAATTAAAATCTCAACTTCCTTTTCTTCTCCCGGTGCAAGATCTACTCTCTCAAATCCACATAACTTATGATTTTTCACCGCATACCGGGATTCCATATCTTTTATGTAAACCTGAATCACATCTCCCGATGCCATATCTCCCATATTCTTTACTTTTGCTATCACATGCACTGATCCTGCTGTATTTTCCTCTACACACTTCTCATTTGCAGCCTTACTGTCTGCGCCCTGAGTTTTCACTATTTTCACTTCTGTTACCCGGTTATCCCCATAATTCAACCCATATCCGAACGGATACAATGGCTTTCCTTCAAAATAGCGGTAAGTCCTGTTTTCCATGGAGTAATCTGTGAATTCCGGCATATGTTCCAGATCTTCATTATAGTAAAATGTCACTGGCAGTTTTCCGGAAGGTGACACATTTCCAAACAGTACATCTGCTACTGTCTTTCCACCGCCTGCACCCGGATACCATGTTTGAAGGATAGCTGCTGCCTTCTCATCGGCTGCACTTACATCAATTGCACTTCCCGCCATCAGACAAACAATGACCGGAGTATCTAATGCTAAAACCGTATCCATCAATTCTCTTTGAACTTCCGGCAAAAGAAGATCCTTCTTATCTCCGCTTCCATACGCATTTCCCTGATCAAATTCTTCCCCTTCCAAGGTCTCATCCAACCCTACGCAGAGGACGACCAGATCACTATTCTTCGCAACAATCGAAGCTTCCGATAATCTGTCCTGTCTCACTGCCAGTTTTTCTACCCTATCAACATACAGATGGCATCCCTCAGAATACAGGACTCTGATATCATCCCCTGCTTCGTCCTGGATACCCTCCAGCACAGTTTTATATCTGGAAGATGTCCCATGATAATTTCCAATCATAACCTGACGGCTGTTCGCATTTGGACCGATCACACCGATTGTCTTTATTTTTCCTTTGGAAATAGGAAGCGTTCCATCATTTTTCAGAAGGACCATACTCTCCTCCGCCGCTTTTTGTGCCAACTCCAGATGTTCTTTACATTCTACACGATCATAGGGAATCTCATCATACTCTGTCTCATCAAATAATCCCAGCACGTAGCGAGTTGTAAACAGACGGACTGCAGCTTTGGTAATATCGTCCTCTGTAACAAGCCCCTGCTGAAGAGCTTTCAGTATATGAAGATATGTATTTCCACAATTTACATCGCAGCCCTTTTTTAAAGCTAACGCTGCCGATTCCGGTGCTGTATCTGTCACCATGTGTCCCGTGTGAAAATCACGGATAGCCCAACAGTCAGATACAAAATGTCCCTGAAATCCCCATTTTCCCCGAAGGATATCCTCCATCAGTACGCTGTTGGCACAACATGGTTCTCCATTGGTCCTGTTATAGGCACCCATAACAGCTTCCACCTCTGCTTCCTGCACACAAGCCTCAAATGCCGGAAGATATGTCTCCCACAAATCCTTCTCTGTTACCCTGGCGTCAAATTCATGTCGAAGATTCTCTGGTCCGCTGTGTACAGCAAAATGTTTTGCACACGCTGCTGCTTTCATCACAGGTCCATCCCCCTGCACGCCCTCGACAAATGAAACCCCCAATCTGGATGTAAGATACGGATCCTCTCCATACGTCTCATGTCCTCTGCCCCATCTGGGATCCCTGAAAATATTTACATTCGGTGACCAGAAAGTTAAGCCTTTATAAATATCTCTGTCGCCTTCACTGCTGCAGGCGTTATATTTTGCTCTTCCTTCCTCTGCCACCACTTCTCCGACCTGTTTCATCAAATCTTTGTCAAATGCCGCTGCCATCCCGATCGCCTGAGGAAAGCTGGTTGCTGTTCCGGCACGTGCCACTCCATGAAGTGCTTCATTCCACCAGTTATAGGCCGGCACACCCAAACGCGAAACCGCCGGTGCATCATACCGAAGCTGGGATGCCTTCTCCTCCAACGTCATCTTGCTCACAAGTTCCTCTGCCCTTTGCCTTGCTTCTACCCTGTTTCTCATCAGCTAAACCCTCCAAATTTTGATCTTCCCATGATTTCGATCCACATACTTTTGACCTGCCCCTGATTTTGACCTGCATATAATTTGTCTAACCAGTCAGTCGATTTGTTCACTAACTAAACTATATTCATTGTACTATATTTTCAGCATATTACAAGACCAAAATCAATTTTAAAAATATTTTGTAAAAATATTTTCCCGACCAAATTCCTGCTAATTTTTTCCGTCTCTTAAATAAGATCATATTACTGTTCACGCATTGTTCAGCAATACGCTTTGCGGGATACATGGAAGAAAGAAATCATTTTTGTACCACAGCATTTGTATTGTAGGATTACTGCTGGTTTTGATCGTCATGCTGCTTCATTCTCATGGCACATTTTCAAAACAGATTTATATTATGCTTCATGGCTTTGCCAATGCCGTCTTTCTGATCGGATTAATCTTATCGATACGAAATGCCGTAGAAAATCATGACCCTGATATCAAAAAGCTGAATACAATAGAGAACTCCGATGAACGCAATATCCTTATCAAACGTCAGTCAAGTGCTGTTTCCGGATGCATCCTGCAGTGGCTGCTTCTTGCTGTAGCTTTGATTTTTATCGGCTTTGGGGCGCCTATGTGGATGGGGTTCGCTTTGATGGGTCTTGTTGCACTGAAGCTTTTCATTGAGTTTGTACTTTCCATCTATTATCAGGATAAATATTGACCTGCCAGTATCCTATATCAGATTCACCTACGACTCATTCATTAACGCTTCGGATTGGGACACAGCTGGCAGAGAGAAGTTCTCTTTTTAACATAACTGTCCGGGAATAAGCTATACTATACCTCGATGATATTCAAAAAAATACCACACGAATCTGGCCGTTCCATGATCAGAATTATCTTCTGGCTCATGGATACTGTTCCATTCGTATGGCATTCCTTTTTTCAACAACAACATTTTTCAATTAGGAGAGTTCATAATACTTTACAGCAGTTCTTTCTCGATTCTTTCACGGGCTTCCGGCGCCTGCTTGTTCATTTTTTCCGGAAATCCAAACATGGATACACATGCGATGTTATCGCCGCCCACCTTTGGAGCATCCGCTTTCAGCTGGCGATTAGCAAAATCCATCTCACGAAGTGTTTCAAAGATACCATCAAAGTCCACATCACCTTCACCCATCGCCAGATGCTGATGGATCGTCACATCGCTGCGTCCGCGATTATTAAGGAATGGCGGATTAGCTATATATCTGCAGTCCATGGTCTGATTGAAGGTATCTGCAAAGAGTACGTGTGTCAACTCATCACCGGCATATCTGAGCATGGAACGGACATCACCTTTTCCCTCATCATAGAAGAATCCATGAGGGGAAGAATATACGTAGCCCAGATTCTTTGAGCGGAAAGATTTTACCATATCACAGGTTTCATTATTCAGTTCACAAAAATCATAAGGGTGGGACTGGATCTCTACGCGCAGTCCCTCTTTCTCGATGATCGGAAGAAGTTCTTCCATCGAACGGAACCACATTCCATTGCAGATCTCCTGCTGATTCGGATCACCGGAAAGTTCTGTGTTGATAACAGGGACACCCAGAGTCACTGCGATCTCGATCATTTTTTTCCAGTTTGCCACAGCCATCTTTCTCTGCTCTTCTGTTGGCCCAGACCAACGATACACACAGATAAATGAAGAAATCTCAACGCCGGTTTCTTTCAATGCCTGGCGATATTCCTGTTCACATTCTTTTGAAAGCAGCGGATGCTTATAAAATGGGTTGATCCTTGGATGTGGTGACTGCTCGATATATTTGTATCCCCAGTCCGCTACCTGATGTACCATCCTATTGATATCCATCTGCTTTGCCAGCACATCTACGTCAAATGCTATTTTCATTGCCGATACCTCCTCTTTCAAAATCCATACCCGGAATACACTTTAGATTAAAAAGATTTTGCGACAAATTCCTTAGTTACTTCAGCTGCTTTTTTCACATTCTCTTCATGGGACATCGCATAATATTCCGGACGGAATTCTTCGATCGTACAAACACCATCAAATCCGATTTCTTTCAGAGCTGCAGCGATCCCAGCATGGTCAACCACGCCTTCTCCCGGCCAGAGTCTCTTATCATCTCCGCAGGAACCCAGCGGAAGATCTTCACAGTCATTCAGATGATAAGCAAAGATTTTATTTCCATCAGCAGCTTTCAGGTCTTCCAGCTTTGAACACATCTCATGGAAATGGAACGTATCCACAGTGATTCCTACATTTTCTCTGTCTACTGCTTTTACTACATCGTAAGCTGTTCCAAACTGATTGATCGAGCAGCCTGGTGCACCGCAAAATTCCAGAGAAATCTTCATATCTTTTCCAACTTTATCTGCCAGATACTGAAGACGGGCAACTGCCTCTTCCTTGATCTCGCTTACAGATTTGTCTTTTACATCAAAGCTCGGAACTGTGATCAGCATCTTCATGCCGATTGCTTTCGATACTTCCATGATAAAATCTACTTCATCGTCAATTTCTTTTACTCCGGCTTCATCTCTCTGGTTAAAGAAAATCAGAGTGTTGTAAGCCCATGGTTTCAGATTGTGGTTTTTGAACCAGTCAGCAAGGTCTTCCAGTGTATGATCTTTCAGATAATCTCTTACACAGTCAAAACGGATCTCGATATAATCAAAACCGTATTTTTCACACATTTCCATATCAGCCAATAAGGACTGTCCTTTGCATTCCAGTGCTGTTGCTTCATTAAATCCTATCTTCATTTTGTTATATCCTCCATTTTTGTATTAGCAGTAAAATGCCGGTTTTTCGATTGCTGTCTCGATTTTCTCGATTGCTCCAGTTTCCTGTGCTTTAACCAGTGCGTCTGCAGTAACTGATGCCAGATATCCGTCCCATGCTGTTGGTCCGTTGATCACACCGCTTGCTGCGTCATCTACCCATGCCTGGATCTCTGTGTCGTATGCGTCTTTGAATCGAACGAAACAGTCTGTATCGATCGTTGTGGAAACTGCTGCTGATTTTCTTACGTCCGGATACATTGGCTGAGGCATCTTGATCGCACCGTCTTCGCAAACAACTTCACAGTTGATATCGTATCCAAACTTACAGTTAACGAATACTTCTACATCGATGCATACACCTTTCTTTGTACGAAGGAGCATGATCTGTGGATCTTTCAGTTCGCTGTGAGAATATTTTGTAACTCTTGGCATGATAACTTGAGCTGACTCATACTCATCATCTACTAACCAATGCAGAACATCAATCTCATGGATCGCTGTATCATGAACTGCCATCGGTGTATTGTAATTTGTTCCAACTTCCGGATTACGATGTGTACAGTGGAGCATCAGAGCCTCTCCAAAGTTACCGGAATCAAGAGCTTCTTTTACCTGCTGATATCCTTTGTCATATCTTCTCATGAATCCAACCTGGATCAGATGTTTTCCAGCCTCTTCCTCTGCTTTAACAACCTTCAGACAATCTGCTGCTGTTGTACAAAGTGGTTTCTCACAGAATACTCTCTTGCCTGCTTCAACTGCTTTTAAAAGTGAATCTACATGAGCAAATCCCGGGGATACGATCATGACTGCTTCAACTTCCGGATCATCGATCAGGGCATTTGCATCTGTGTATACTTTTGCGCCACAGATTTCGGCTGCTGCTTTTGCACTCTCTTCAAATACATCAGATACTGCTACAACTTCTGCTCCCTGGATCTTGTTTGTTACTCTGCGAATATGATCTTTTCCCATTCCACCGCAACCGATTACACCAATTTTCAACATTTTAAAATACCTCCATTTTTTAATTTTCTTTGTCAGGTTCTGTTTTTAGTTTCCGCGTTTTACGCATCTTGCATTTCAAGATAAGTGTTATGACCTCGTCTTTGCGTTCACGTGCACATCTCTTTTATGTTTCTTATTGTATCACTGCGTACACGTGAACGCAATATGGGAAAATAGACAAATTTTCTGCTCATTTTTGAGCTATATGACCAAACAAGTTCATAATTTAAACATAACAGGGGCATACACTCTAAAAATGCTTACTATAACCTCGATACAAGCAAATAGCCTTACTTTTAAGCAAACAAAGTATGCCAAACGGGGGCAATGAGGCATATACAAAATAATCACATACACCGCCTCGTAATCTAAAAAATACGTGGCAGA
>SAAH01000226.1 GCA_009929525.1 Clostridia bacterium
TAGAATTACCGGAATAGCCTGTTGCTGAATGGGTGTGGGGGTAGAATACCCCTCATGATTAAGAGCTCTCAATAGAGGCTCTATAATTTCAAGATTATCGAATGTCATTAGGGGCGCAAAGGTACTATAAAATTGTAAATATGCAACTATTTGACTCTCTCCTTTAAAACAGTCACAAAACAAGATGGTTGCTCCCTTTTTAAAATGATCGGCTCATTCATTTCCGGAATAATCTCCCTTGCATCATATGTCAAACCTTTTATCCTTCCAATAGAATGAGGTTTGTATTTTTCTGATCCATTAGAAAAAATTGTATTTATCCAATTGTAGATTTTTGAGGGGTCGTAAACTTTGTAAGGAAAGAAATCTTTCTCAGGGATACCATTACCGTTATGCCACTCTTTAGCATATTCAATATCAACGCCTTTTACCCTTCTTCCGTTGTTAAAAGGACCCCCTACAATATCACCCGGGATGTTTACTGAAATATACCACTCCGGATTATCAACAGAGATTCCTGCTACCTCAAGAGTGGCTATGGCAAAGGCTGAGCAGCCTGCCCCCTCGTTTTCATACCGGGGCCAGAAGACTCCTCCGTAGAGTTTGTATGGTTGGTACTCCTCTTTGGATTTTCCTGAATATAAATTTAAAAACTCAATGACTCGTGAGGTTGATTTTTCGTTTAGTACATATCTCAAAAATGAGATCTTTCTGCTCTCTCTCTGTTGATACAATAAAAGGAATTCATCTATCTCCCCTGAGGTTTCAAGTCTTCCCTGCATAGGAGCACCCAGGATACCCATCCCAACACCATCTTTAATAAACAGATTAATTTTTTCCCGGTTTGATGTTGACCTCATAGCCATTTTAACTGATGAGTCTGCCAGAGGGGAGTTAAGAACAATAATCATATGCCCTATTGAATACGATTTTTTTGAGAATCGGGAGTATATAAAACTATCTATTGAGGTCTCCATCAAAGAGGAGGGGGAGCTCCAGTCAAGCGGAATATAAGATGGAACAGTGTAGAGTATAAGTTCATTTGCTTTTAATGTATCCTGAACTTTATTAATACTTGTTCCTGAAACCCTTATAAAACAAATGACTGACAAAAGCACCCATGTACTTCTCAGAGATATTATTTTCATAAAGCCCGGATTTTAGTGTGCAAAGATGGAGGGGTAGGCTCTCTCTTTAAAAATGGGTTCGGAGGGAGTTTTAATGTTGGTAGCGTCAAAGGATAACCCTTCAATCACCCTGCCATTTTTGGAGGTTTTTGTGCTTTTGGTAAATCCTTCCGGCAAATGGTCTGCTGAAAGCTGATTCAAGATCCAGTTGTATATATAACTGGGGTCGTATATGAAATGTGTATAATAGTCCTCGTTTTCAATGCCTGATCCCTTATACCAGTATTTTCTTTGTAGTATATCTCTTGGCCTGATTTTATTGCCATTATTATATTTGCCTCCCACGAGATCATATGGAACCTGTACCTTAACATACCAGTCAGGGTAATCTATCCTGGCACCGGTTAATTCCAATGCTGCCATTCCAAAGGCACTGCATCCTGCCCCCTCTCCTTTGAATCTTGGCCAGAATGCCCCGCCGTATCTGTCGGACTGGCTAAAACCAGCTGAATCTCTTGATGTGAAAGCTTTAACAAAATTAATAACTCTCTCTGCAGCAGCAGGTAAAATTTTATATGAGATAAAAGAGATTTTCTTTTTTTTTGCGAATCGGTTAATTTTTGTCTCCAGCTCCTCCATGCTCTCCATCCTGCCCTTAACAGGAGCCCCCAGCATAGCAAGACCGATTTTCTCCTTAAGAACCATAGCCCTCTGTTCAGATGGCTCTTTGCTTGCAATAGATGTTCTGATTAATGGGATCCCCTCCGGATTGTTGAGTTCTATGAACAGATGGCCTATCGAATATAGTTTTCTGCTAAAGGAGGCCTCCATAAAACTATTTACTGTAGATCGCAGAATTGAAGATGGAGATGTCCAGTCCAGGGGTCTGTGTGAGGGTATGACAAAAATGGAGAGCTCAAAGATACTGTCGGTATGTGGCTGTACACTCTCTCCCTTGCGAAGCTCACCCCTAACCTGTGGAAGTGTAAGGAGCAGCAGGGAAAAAGTAAGAATAATAACTCTGTAAGCAACCTTTGTCATCTACATTCTAAAGAGCCTTGGGAGGAATTTTGGTACTGATTTTATGTAATTATGGTAATCCGGATATTTCCCCTTACTTATACCTTCAGTAATCCATGCGCTCCCCTGGAAAAGCAGGACAAGAAGAATAGCACCTACTATGCTCCAGTTAATTATTAAACCGGATGCCGAAATGCTAAACATATAAAAACAAACCCATACAGATTGTTCTCCCAGCCAGTTAGGGTGCCTTGAAATTGAAAAAAGGCCATCTTGCATAAATCCCGATTTGTGAGATTTTTCAAATTTACCATCTTTTTCTGCGATGCCTTTTTTCTGTTTTTGGAAATTGAACAGCTGGTTGTCTGCGATAGTCTCCAGTGTGAGGAATCCAATAACCAGAAGGGCAGCCAATATATCAATCCAGCCAAGAGGTTTGTCCGGATATGACGCAGCGACAAGCAACGGAGTTGAGAATAGCATTATCAGGAGCTGCTGGTAAAAGGATATAAATAGAAGATTAAAAAGGCTGAATCTTACTCTCCCTTTTAGTAGCGGTTTTTCTCTCAGCACTCCCCATCTGTAGTC
>SAAH01000227.1 GCA_009929525.1 Clostridia bacterium
GCGAAAGTCTCTGGGTAAGGGTTTTATCAGGAATGAGAAAGGCGTTTCCATAGGGAGACGCCTTCTCTCTATTCCTATGGAGGAAGCTGCGGCATTAAAAGTAGCAGAAGATCCTGATTGGATTGAATGGTGGAACACGGATTCAGATAAGGCATTTATGAGATTGATACAGAGATTTCCTCATTGGGTCGCTGTAGAGGGTGGTGGATTGGTATGATCACCGTTGCAAAATTACTTGAACGCACAAGGTTGTTAGTTAATGACATGGGAAAGACTAATTATAGTGATTATGAAATTACTGTTGCGATTGAATCTTCCTGTGATGTCTTATGTGAGTTTTTTAAAAAATATGCATCTCCTGAAATTGTCAGGCGCACATTGATAGATATTGTAGGTGGAGAGGCAACTCTTCCCGAAGGGTTTTTGAACGTTGTTAATGTTGAAGATATAAATGGCAATCAGATATTTTCATACTATGAATCTTATGATTTGCCCGATGGATGTTACAGGATAGAGGGGAACAAAATATATTCCTCAGAAGACCAGATAAATCTTATTTATATGAAAAAGCCTTTTAATGCAACCAATATAGACATATCAGAAGGCTTTCTTATTTATATAGCGAGCGCATCTGCTAATTTCCTGAGAGGAGAAAATGATGCTGCGTATATGAAACTTGAAGATGCAGTAATAAAAAACAATATGGACAAAAGAGGGGTTATCCCAGACCCCTTGATGTGGGCATAAAAATGAATACAAAAATTACCTTTTACGTTAATAAGGATATATTCCAAGGGGTAAAAACAGAGGGGCATACCGAGGCAAATATATGTTCGATTGTGAGTGCATTTATGGGGTTTCTTGAAGTATGCGCAGAGAAACACGCTGAGAAATATGCTTTAAACATTAACAGAGAAATTCCTTCACGGAGTCTGTATTGGTATGAATCAGAAACAATGTCAACTATATGTGAGAATATTTACACCACTTTTAAGTTAATTGAAAACAAATATCCCTTGAATATTTATGTTGAAAAAACAGGCATTACAAGGGGGTGTAGGCATGACGGGCAATGAAGTAATGTCGGTAATCAGGCAACGTGCAAGCGATATAGACAAGCTGAACCTGACCGACTCAGAGATACTTGAAAACATAAATACCGTTATACGTTATCTTTCTTTAGTATTGATAGCGAAGAGGTCTCCCGTGATGATAGCATCTGAGGAGATGGCAGACTATACTACGCTTCCACCGGGATTTCACTCCTTTGTCGGGGCACACCCTGCATATACAGAGGGGAATTTAATCAGGCTATATGACCCCACTACCACTTTTGCTGTCAGGTATTTTCAGTCTATGCCACAGATAAATGCACTTACAGCAGTGCTTCCGTTTGAGGACATATACAAAGATGCGATAGTTGAAGGCGCACTGATGCTTTGCCTGAATAAGGATGAGTTTGACGTATCGTTTGAAAATGCGCTTTACGAAAAGATAGCGGGGTTATTGCCGTGAAGTTAAGCAATAAGAGTGCATTACAGACAACTATCCTTGATTTCTCAGATTTCTCAGGTGGTCTGAATATATTAAGCGCACCTGAAAATATAGCGCAGAATGAACTGTCTTCATGCCTGAATATGGATTATTCCTCTCAGCCCGGCAGACTCCGCACAAGAAAGGGAATTGGTGGGGCAATAAAGACATTTACGTCAGATATAAATGGCATGACATGGTTTAACGGTGATCTTTATGTTGTTGCGGATACCAAGCTATGGAAGATAACTACCGCCAACATCATAACGGAAGTTGGGGACATAACAGGCACAGAAGTCCCATATTTTCAGGAATATGACGGCAAGCTGTATATATGTGTCGGAAGCAAGATATATCAACTGAGCGGGGGTACTCTCACTCAAATAACTGATTCCATAGCAACGTCCATAGGTCTTTTTACCAAGGACGGGCGTTTGGGGGCATGGGTATCAACAAGTGACAATATATACGGGTCTGCGGTCGGAGACCCTGCTACATGGACTATCCCGTCATCTGCAACCGCTTCAGACCCTGTTGAGATACAAATAGGATATAAGATGGCGGGGAATGTGGTTGCGGTAGTCCCATTTTTAAAAGATCTAGTTGTCTTTAAGCAGGACATGATAATGAGACTTACCGGGACATTGACGGATGTGCAGGAGGTAGCGGAAGTAGCAAGAAATGAATCCGTGGTAAACAAACACTGTGCCATTAATGTTGGTGGACTGCTTTTTTACATAGACTCTAAGACAGGAATCAGGATGCTTGAAGGGGTAGCAACTTATGGGGATATAATTCCTACCGATGTGCTTCCCAGAATAAATCCTTGGGTTAGGGACAACCTCACATCCAATGCAAGAATATGGCATCTGAAATATAGAAGGATGATCCTGTTCGGCATGGGCAACAAGTACGCAGTACCCGCATATTATGATTACGGGATAGGCAATATGCCATGTTTGCTGTGGGAGATGCCCGGCAATCTGATAGATGTAGTAGAACCTGATGCCGATAATCTTTATGTTGCTGTCGGCAAGAGTGTTTACAACATGAAGGATGAGAAAGACGGTAGTGATTGGGTAAGCTGTTCATTTGAGACAAAGAGACACCTTGGATACAATAATTATCTTATCAAAAGGATAGCGGTAGACGTAAGCACTACTTCAGATAATCCCACCACACAGCCTGT
>SAAH01000228.1 GCA_009929525.1 Clostridia bacterium
GTTTTTCACATAATAATACTCAGTTCCATTATACATCATAGACAGGATATTTCCATTACTATCATAAAAATATTCCAGTTCATATTGAGGTTTTGCAGTCGTTGTTCCTATCTTCTGTTCTCCAACGATGGCATTCCCCTGTAACTGATATACGATGGTTCCATCAGCAAGATACTTTCTGTTTCTGACACCATCTTTATTGTAACGGTAAGTGACACTGGTGTTTCCTTTTGTTACGCTGGATAACTCATTTTCATTTTGTCATGCTTGTTTCCTTTACTGCTTATCCTGGATATCTGCTGGTCTACCTGTTTTCTACGATATTTATAAAAGAGGGGCTGGATCTCCAACTTATTGAAATCCAACCCCAACCTCTTATTTTAATCAACTCAGACAAATAGACCTACAATCATTTAATATCAATATTCCAAGCCTTTACTTTCCTGAACCTCTTTTGTCAATATGTAAATTTCACTTCATTTTCTTTTCATACTCTATCCAAGGTTTTTCCTTTCCTGTGATTTTTCTGCTTCCGGAATCACTCGACCTCTTCCAATGCATCCATAATATCCCAGTATAATGTGTAAGCATCTACCGCATAGGCATCATGTTCGTTTGGAAAAATATGAAGCATTACTCGTTTACCTTCTGTTTCATCTTCCTTTTCAAAATATTCTTTTAATTTATCGCAAAATTCATGAACTTCAATAGCCTCTGAGAAATCTCCATCTTCTTTAAAATATTCCGCAAATTCTTTGGCTGGCCAAAATTTATAGTATATATTCTCTTCGTCTTCAAAAGACCGGCATCCCCGCTTCTCATTACTCAACATCCATACTTCTTCGTTATCTACTACTTTCCATACAAAATTTTTATATCTTTTTTCTGACGGAGCATTAAAAACCCCAAAAAATTCTTTTTCGTTCATTATTTTATCCTCTTTTTTATGTACTGAATACCAAACACTTAACACCAGGCCGAACACTGCAATTTATACCCGCTTATTCAATGCATCCATAATATCACAATACAATGTATACGAATCTATTGTATATGCATCATGCTCGTTAGGGAAAATATGAAACATTATCTTTTTAGCTTCTTGTTCGCTTTCTTCATAATACATTTTTAATATATCACAAAATTCCTGAATCTCGACAGCCTGCGTAACTTCACCTCCATACTTAAAACATTCCGCAAAATCTTTCGTTGGCCAAAATCTCAAATATATATTTTTCTCATCTTCAAAAGCCTGACATCCCAATCTTTTATGATTCAACATCCAGACTTCTCCGTTATCCGCTGCTTTCTCCACAAAATATTTGTATCTTTTTTTCGGCGGAACATTGAAAATATCTTGAAATTCTTTTCCTTTTTCCATATCAATCTCCATTCCACGCACCTTCAGGCCCAGCATACTGATTCCAAACTATCTATTGATACATCTCAGACAGTGTTACGATATAGTTTTCCATTTCTTCCTTCACTTCTGCCTGAATAGAATATAATGAAACCTTTCTTTTAAAAAAATACCGGCTTATCGCAGATATTGCCCATGAAGACGACAATTCATAATAATCAGTCTCACCATCTGTACTCTTTATCCGAACCACTTTACCATCTCTTTCCACTTCGCAATATAAATAGCATACGTATCCTATCTGAATAGACAATCTCTCTTTCGATTTATTTTTTTTCAAATCATTCATCCAAAACAAACCCACCTTAAGTGAACATCCATATTTTGAATATCTGGATACATAACTATTTCTTAGTTCGCAATATTTTTTTAGTATGTTATTTTCATAAGAAATAATTGTATTCTTACAATTTACTTCATTCGCTTTCCATACCATGTCCAATGTTTTGCCTTTCCTGTAATTCTTCCATTGTTTGGATTCCACGTGTTTCTTTGCCAATGCCAATGCTGATGAGGTCCACTTTTATGAGGCGAATGCAGCTCAATTGATTTCAAGCTATTTCTCTTATTTCTATACTGAACTCCAAAATATCCGTTCCCTGATTTACCCTTGGGCTTTAATTTTCCGATTTGTTGAACTTTTATTCCTTTCGCCGCTACTGTTGTGAACGTAGCACCAGCAGATATACCTCCCCACATAAATCCATCAGCAGCTCCATTCACTGCTCCTCTGAGGATTTTCTTGCCTACACCTTTCCAGCTCCCTGTTGATATACGATGTTTCACAGCACTGGTTCCAGCTTCACTTACTGCTCCCACGATTGCACTTGTAGTAGCTATTTTTAGTGATGCAATTAATGCGGGGGCAGCAGCACCTCCCGTTGCAACAGTAGCCGCCACGCCGATTCCAATTGCTGCTGCTCCAATTCCTACTTTAACTAAATTTGTAGCCCATTTCGGCCAATTACCGTCATCATCGCTCATATTAACTGGATTATTCAAACAATATGCAAATAGGTTATTCTCAATAATATGATCATTTGCACCGTCTAACACCGCCAGATCATCCGCACTGACAAACCGCCCAACTTCCGGGTCATAATATCTGCTGTTCAGATAATACAGCTCCGTCTCATTATCGTAATAATATCCGCGATACCGGAACGGATTCAGTTTGCCCAGTTCCTGATTGCCTGTGATCTTCAGCAGTTTTCCCCAACTGTCATACTGATAACCGGAGACCGTATTGCTCTGGTTGTCAATGATCCCTATGATGTCGCCCTGGAGGTTT
>SAAH01000111.1 GCA_009929525.1 Clostridia bacterium
CTAAAAACCTAAAACTGGTGCTAAAACAGAAAAATTATTTTCTCTGTTTTGCACAAATATAGTACTTGTTAGATATTAGGGTACTGAACAGTTACGAAATATTAAATGTAGACTTTGATGATCCCGACGATGTTTTATATCTTATGCTTTCTTTCCGTTTTATCCATATGGAAGAAACCAAAAATGACGGTTTTTAAGCCGTCTTGTTCATTATTCTAACAAAAAGCAGCTGGTATAGGCTATGGTGCAGTTGCCATAGTAATATTTCATATCGTTGCTCTTACAGACATCACTTACCACCAGGCCATAGGCCTCCATGGAAGAAACCATCTTGTCTGGAAATCGACAGGGGGCGTCGGGATAGGTACATTTTTCACAGTTTGTACAACACCCCGCCCCCAGCGTGAGCAGCCCCGGGTAACTCTCCAGAAGAATATCCCGCAGGCGGAGCAGGTTTTCTTTTTGCAGTCGCTCGGTCTCCATCATCGTGTCTACGTCCATGGTGTCCTCCAGCTGCCCCACCGTCTGGACGATCAATCCATGATGATACTGATCGATACGCTTCTGCAGGTCTTCCAGACTTCCGCAGCCAGGCGGGCAGGACCATCGTTTCTCATACATGCCGCAGGAATTTGCCTTGCACATATCTCTTACTTCCTGACGAAGTTCCAGCGTGCCGGCATCCAGGATCCCCGCCGCAGTAAATCCAGCTTCTTTTGCCACAGATATCAATTCTTCTTTGTTCATCCCAGTCCCTCTTTTCCTTTTTATCTTACAATATTTATTCATCATCTACCGTATCTATTTCAAATCCCATCTCTTCCACAAATATCTCCTGAAATTCCATCGACAGGGCCAGCTCTGCAAACTCTATCTCCTTTGCCAGCATATCTGCTTTTTCAAATTCTTCCTGTGAAAGAACTGCCAGCTTCGCTCCCACCCCTGCAGCATTTCCAATATTGGTGATACGGTTTCTAAGCTGTTTGGGAATCAATCCTATGGTGCATGCGCTGTCAGGATCCATATAATTGCCAAAAGCTCCTGCGATCAGCACTTCCTCGATATCTTCGATCTCGATGCCCATCTTTTTGCACAGGATACACATCCCGGCAGCCATAGCCCCTTTCGCCAGCTGCACTTCACGAATATCCTTTTGTGTCAGATAAACATTTTCGCTTATATAGATCGGATTGCCGTCGTTTGCCAACCGGCCTGTCACTGTAATCTCGCCCCGCTCCAGCAGCACTCTGACAGCATCCATCAATCCTGAACCACAAATGCCTTTTGGCTCACCCTGACCGATACAGGACCAGGAAATATTTTTGCCATTGTAGACATGATCGATCGCCCCATCTGCACCGCGCATACCGCAGGCGATCTTCGCTCCCTCAAAGGCTGGTCCTGCTGCTGTGGATGTGCATATCATCCGGTTTTTATTTCCCAGTACGATTTCTCCATTGGTCCCTATGTCGATCATCAGCGTCATCTTCTCGCGCTGGTCCATCTCGGCCGCCAGAATGCATCCCACTGTATCTGCACCGACAAATCCTTCTATATTAGGCAGCACCCGAAGAATCCCCTGCGGATGGATCTGTATGTCATAGTCCTTCGCCTGCACTGTCATAGCCTCTTTCTGTACCGGCTTATATGGTGCAACTACGATAGACTGAGGATCGATCCCCAGAAACAAATGGTGCATGCATGTATTCCCCACGATACTGACCTGCATGATCTCTTCCGTATGGATCTGTGCTTTCCCAGCCAATTGACAAAGCAGTGTGTTCACTGTTTTCCTGATCACCTTGGCAAGCCGGTCAGACTGCTGTGTGATCACATAATTGCACCGGCTTATCACATCCGCCCCGAACTTAGACTGTGGATTCAGCATACTTGCCGATGCCAGTTCTCTTCCAGATCTGCCATCCATCAAATACCCTACCACAGATGTTGTCCCAATATCAAAGGCTGCCAGATATCCCTGCTCCCCTTTATAGGGATTGATCGTGATATCTCTATAAAGACCCTGAGATAAGATCCGTGCACTCTTTGCTTCCTGTCGCGTCAGACACACAGACATATCCTGATCAATAATAGTCTGACAGGCTTTTACCCTTTTACTTTCCTGCCCTATTGTTATATCCACCATACATTTGCCGCACTTTCCTGTTCCTCCACATGGAGCATCCAGTGGAATATCCAGTAACTGTGCCGCCTGCATGATCGTCGTCCCCTCTTTGACCTGACAGGACTTATTCTCCTTTGTAAATGTGATCCGGTAAGTCATTCTCCTGTCCTCCTCCCTCTTACTGCACCTCTCATTGGCTCTATTTTGCTCATTATAACGTAATCTAAAAGGCAAAACAATGAGAAAGCACATTCGCTCCCCTATGTCTTGCCCTTTTATGACTGTTTTATATTTTTCTATATCCCCGTTCCTTGCAATTGTCTGATCGTACGTCTTTTTACTGCTGCACTGTCAAGCGGTTCCGCAAGAATATCTGCCACTCCATACTCCAGTGCTGTCTTATATTGAGACATACGTCCCTCCTCACACACTGCAAGGATCTTATCAAACTGTATCCACTCATGCTTTTTCAATGTATCCCAAAAAGCAGGGGCGTCTTCCACATATTCTGATGCATCCGCATAGATCATTGCTATCCTGTCAATATCCATCTGATGGATTTTGTCCAGATCATTGAGTGTCAGCGCCTCCACCACTCTTACTTCCGGTGGGATCGTGGCATGTATCACACTGCAGACACTTCTATTCCGACTTATCAGCAGGATTACCGGACGGTTATCATCTACCACTTTTACGACCTCTACTCCGTATTCGCGATAGCATGCTTTGCCATCCTCTTTTGCACGATAAAGTGCCTGATCTGCCTTTTCAAAAAGTTCTGCATAGCTGGTTTCCTGTCCGCCGTTACCGGCGATCCCTATACTTAGCGTCACATTTTCCGGAATCGTAAGGTTTGGCTTATATCTCATGATCTGTATCAGTTCATTTGCTTTTCTGTATACGATATCCATAGAAGGGACATCGACCATAAGGACAACGAATTCATCTCCGCCGATCCTGCCGACAATATCCGTCTTTCTAAAATGGCTGGATATAAGATCCGCAATGATTTTTATCACATGGTCACCTGCCAGATGTCCGGATATATCATTGACAGATTTGAAATTGTCAATATCTATAATAAACATCACACTCTGTCTGATCAGATTTGACTTTAGATTCTCATGGATCAATAATTCACTTGTTGTTTTATTATATAAACCGGTCATCAGATCCAGCTCTGATTTGACTTTTAGTTTCTGTGCTTCCATCTCAACAGAAAGGAAACGCCGATGAGATGCCAGCACATTATCCACTCTTGATATTACGATCTCCGGCACAAAAGGTTTTGTAACATAATCATTTGCACCCAGCTCAAATGCTCTAACCTGATCCTCCATTGCTGTACTGCTTGTGATCACCACAACCGGTACATCTTTCAGATAATCCAGTTCTTTTCTTTTTTCAAGAACATCAAAGCCCGACAACCCCGGCATCAAAAGATCCAACAGGATCACATCTATATTTCCGCGGCAGCTTTCCATCACTGCCAGCCCCTCTTCGCCTGACTCCGCTTCTAAAACTGCATATTTTTCTGCAAAAAGCAGCTTTAATATCTCACGATTTATCTCCGCATCATCAACTATCAGCATTGTTGTTTCCATTAAGAATCCGCCCTCCTTATCTGTCATTTTCAGAAAACACTTTTATGATCTTATCTGCTTCTATATCTATCTCATCCAACATTTCTGCGATCAGACTGGTATTGTCCTTATTTCTCCGTATAATTCCTGCGATTCTATGCAGCTTATCTGCCGACAACCCTATCTGAGCCGAATATTTTTTCATTTCTGCTCTCTTGTATGACGAAACATCATCGCTCTGAAGCATTTCTTTTTCTATCTTGACTTCTTTCATTAATAAAATATTTTCCAGTCGTTTCTTGATCACAATAGGATCGTATGGTTTTGCCACAATATCATCTGCCCCCAGTGACAACGCAGCTCTCTCTGTCTTTTCCTTCGTGGAGGTTGCTACCAGAATACCCACATTATCAAACCTGATGTTCTGACGCACACTCTTTAGCACTTCCAGCCCATCCACTTTAGGCATGATAATATCAAGAAGTACCGCGTCTATCGACCTCTCGTTGAGCAGCTGCAGTGCCTCTTCTCCGTCTTGTGCTTCCACCACTTCGTAAGTATCCTTCAGAAATCTGTGGATCACTTTGCGGTTCATCTCATCATCATCTGCTACTAATAAAACCTTCTTTTCCATGCTGTCTCTCCTTAATATTAGTAATCATTAGGAAACCATTGCACCACTCTGGGCAAAGGTATGTGCCACACCATCGATTTCCGTATTTCCTGTCACCATCGCACCGCTGGATGGATCCAGATAATACCGTGTGCTGCCCACGTTCAACCATCCTGTGTGCAGTGCTCCGCTGCTTTCAAACCAGTACCATTTGTTACCTATACTCTTCCAGCCACCGGACTGCATCGCTCCGCTTCCGTCTGCATAATAGCGAACTGCACCTTCATTAAACCAGCCTGTTTTCATCGCTGCAGATCCTGGATCCATGTAATACCAGGTACCCCCCAGATTCAGCCAGCCTGTTTTCGCTGCTCCGCTGCTTTGCAGATAATACCAGGCTCCGCCTATATATCTCCAGCCACCGGACTGCATCGCTCCGCTTCCGTTCAAGTAGTACAAGGAAGCTCCTTCCTGAAGCCATCCTGTCCTCATGGCTGCCGATCCCGGATCCATATAATACCAGGTATTTCCCAGTCTTAGCCAACCCGTTTTCGCTGCTCCGCTGCTTTGCAGGTAATACCATCTTCCTCCAACAGCTCTCCAGCCATTTGAAGCCATCGCACCGCTTCCATCCAGATAATACCAGGCTCCGCCATCCTTGAGCCAGCCTGTCTGCATCGCTGCAGATGAAGGATCCATATAATACCAGGTATTTCCAAGCTTCAGCCAGCCTGTTTTTGCTGCCCCGCTGCTTTGCAGATAATACCATCTGCTTCCGCTGGCTTTCCAGGTATTGCTTTGCATCACTCCGCTTCCGTCTGCAAAATACCAGGTTGCTCCATCCTTGAACCATCCTGTACACATAGCCGCTGATGAAGGATCCATGTAATACCATTTGCCTCCCTGGTTCAGCCAGCCGGTTTTCGCCGCTCCATTACTCTGCAGATAATACCATCTTCCTCCCAGATTCCTCCAGCCACCAGACTGCATGACTCCGTTTCCATCAGACAAGTACCAGGTCGATCCGACTTTATACCATCCTGTACACATCACTGCAGAAGACGGGTCCATATAGTACCATTTATTTCCCGATACCAGCCAGCCTGTTTGAGCCATTCCATTGCTTTGCAGGTAATACCAGTTATTGCCGGATGATCTCCAGCCACTGGACTGCATCACACCATTTCCATCAAAGTAATACCAGTTTCCTTCCGCTTTGCATGGCCCTGTCGCCATGGCTCCATTCCTTGCCGGATCCAGGTAATACCATACGTTCTTATATAACAGCCATCCTGTCACATTTTTTCCATTACGCACTACATACCAGTTTGACCCTTCCTGTTTCCAGGTTCCTACTGAAGTCGGTCCGCCATAGTTTGGTACAATGTCACTCCACTCACCGACCCCTATGGCATTCAGGCTGTCCTGTGTATAAGATGCCGCACTGTCCGTATCCATATATTTGAATACATCATATGCCGGACGCTTCCGCGTATTTACAAAAGCTGCTTTATCACCTGAGGCCTGCATCTGCCCTCTTGTTCCCGCAATAATACCCAGTTTTAGTCCATCTTCATCTTCCGCATCAAGATAAGCTCTGAACATGACGCCATCTACCATATCATTGAACTGGGCTGCATAAAAAGTATATGCGATAAATGCTGACTGGTATGTTTCATTTCCTCTGGCATCATATCCCTGTTCTGAGAGAAGTACCCTGTGGCTGCTTCCCCAATTATTCTTTATGTAATCCGTCAATATATTCAGATTGGATCCGCATACATATTTTGTAGATGCACTGTTTGTGACCCCCGGACTATTCCAGATGACCATGTTGTCCCAGCTTGTATTTGCCACTGAACTTAATGAAGGGGCATACGGGTGCCACGCTACTCCCCACTGACCGCTTCCCATATAGGATGCAAACGTATCCAGATAATTCTTGCTTGGAAGTCCTGTGTCTGTACCGTTCCAGTTGTGATCAAAGGATATATAGGATCTGGCTGAGCTGTACTTATCTGCGATCGACTGATTCAATACCTTGAATACATTTGCATAAGCCCTCACATTGGTATCCAGATCAGTTACCCCGGTATAATTATAGGAGGTATTACCCGTCTGGTTCACCTCATTTCCCAGGATCCAGTTATCTATATGACAGTCTGACTTTCCATAATTACTGATCAGCTTGTCAAATATATTTTTCCATGCCGCTTTTCCTCCGGCATCTTCACAGTTAAGATTATAGAAAAGATGACCCCCTTGTCTTCCTGACGGATAGATCAGGTTCTGCAGATTTGGATTCTCTGTCCACCGATATAATAAAACTGCCGTAACTTTTACACCCTCTGCATTTAATTTTCTGACCAATGGCTGATAATCAACCGCATCCGCCACATCGGCAAGACGATAGGATCCATTTTCATAAACGATCGAATTGGACATTACGATATTGATCAAGACATGTTTAACACCCAATGCCTGATAATCCGCATCCATCAGATAATCATTTTCCTGAATCCCCTTCTTGGAATTGGCCCAGTGAGCCAGATTTCCAGCTCCGTAAGGATCCAGCGTATAGGCTTCCAGCCCATCCTCCCCCAGATAAATAGTTCCTGTTTCTTCATCATACATTGGTTCCTGTATGGACAATACCGGATTCGTAAAATCCGTTTCCGCAGCTGCCGTCCCCGGTGTGAATAAAACAGCAGCAAATACTGCGGCAAATACAAATAATGCTGCCAGATTTCTTTTTTTCTTCATTCGTTCTTCCCCTCATTTCTATTATTTATTCCTTTACCTCTGATCCTTCCAGTGCTTTTGTCTCTTCCGCTGTCTTTTCGGTCAACTGGTCGCCCTCTATGGGCTGACCCTCTTTCGTCGGCTCGCTTTCCGCTGCCGCAGCTTCACTCTCCGATGTTTCTTCTGTCAATATGTCTCCATCAGATGGAGTTTCCGTTGGTTCTGCCGATGGTGTCTCTTCCTTCTCAGGTTCCTCTTCCATCTCAGGCATCTCCTCCTGTATCGAATATGCCTCCACCGCCGGCTCTTGCTGCTGACTGTCCGATCCATCCAGCAAATTTACTCCGCCTATGATGAGGGATGACAGCGGGCACCCTTTAAAATATGTATCACAGATTGCCTGTGCGTCTGACAGGTCAGTCATATTCGCAGGGGCTTCTTCCATATCTACTTCCTGAAGCAGCGTGTCTCCTTCAAATGCTGTTGTTTCAAGCAGTTCCAGCTTACCTTTGATGATCGCAACTACAAGACTTGTACAATTTCCAAAAGCTCTTTCTCCAATATACGTCACATGACTTTGTATCTCCGCTACTTCCAGAGAAATACAGTCCTCAAAACAATGAGCCGGAATGCTTGTTATATTATAAGGCATGGAAATATAATGCTCTATTTCCTCATCCACCGGGTCATCTGCATATACCTCAGTCATAGAACTGCAGCCCTTAAAACTACTATCCCCAAGAGACGTCAATCCCACTGGAAATGCCATGTACTCCAATGAACTGCAGTTTAAGAAAGCATTGTCTCCTACACGAGTCACTTCCGACTGCAGCCATGTTTCTTTCAGTGAGCTGCAGTCTTTAAAACAATTTTCCGGCACTTCCTTGAGTCCATATGGCATAGAATAATAATCACCATAATCCGCAGGATTTGTAGAGATTACATACTCCAGCGAAGTACAGCCCTCAAAACTGCTCACACTGAAGTTTTCCACGGATTCTTTGAATCGTATGATCTCCATCCCTGTACAGCCGGCAAAACTTTCTCTTCCCACAGTCACCAGGTTAAACGGACAGGTCACATCCACCAGCGCGGTACACCCATAAAAGCATTCCTCTGGAATCGTTGCAATGCTGTGAGGAATCGCAGTTCCCCAATAGGACCCCCAGCTTGATGTCAAACTACTCAAGCTGACACAATTTTTAAATGCCGCCTTTCCGATCACGATAGGCTCCACAGAAATAGAACTGCTGAGTTCAACTCCTTCTAACAGGCTGCATCCTTCAAACGCTGATTCTCCGATCTTCGTAACAGAAGATGAATTTGAAACTCCCACAATGTCGCTTCCCTTGAAAGCCTCCGGGTATATCTCCGTCGTATCGTTCAGGACAGGAAATACTTCTGCTGAACTGATCATTCCCTGGATTAATGTATATCCTGCTCCTGAAGTTCCGGTGCTGTAAACAGCACAATTTCCACCGTCTTCATTTTGTCCCACATAGGATTCTCCTATTTGTTCAACAGACAAAAATCCCGTCCAATTTTGTGACTGATAAGAAGCCTCTGTCCCCTCTGCATTCGGGAGCAGCAAACGTATCTGTTCCTTACTTATCCCTGCAAATGCCGTCTCGTGCGTAATGGGTGGAACAGCTGCGTTTGATGCGAGCATTTGAAGGTTTTGACATCCGGCAAATATATCTTCTTCCAGAGTCGTAACGGTATCTGGTATCACAACACCTTTTATCATGCTGTAGTTTGCAAAACATTCTTTCTTAAAAACAGATGTTCCAGCCATCGGTGTAAAGATTCCTGCAAAATCCTCTTTTACTTTGTAAAGGCTGTAAGTATCATCCGCATTTTTGTAATAGATGCTTCCTTCATAAAAGACTGAATCACTCATAGATTCCATCGCTGTAAATACTCTTTTTGCTGTTCCTTCACCATAATCAGAATCCAGGATAGAAGCTGCCTTTTCTATATAATCCTCATACGCCGTATCCGGGACATAAATCTTAAGATTTTCAGGAATACTCTCTCCAAATATTTTTCTTCCAAAATCAGCAGGTATTTCCCCGTACATATACAGCGCCGATAATTTCTCTGTATCAGCAAAAGCGCCATCTTCAATAACTTTAACACTCGAAGGGATTCCCATGGAATTGATCAGATCACATCCCTCAAATACCCCTTTCATAATCTTTTCCACACCTTCCGGTATCCGTTGGTCTCCTGCCATAAGAAGTGAAGCCAGGTATACTGTCTTTCTGTCTTTAGCTAATATAAATCCATTTTCATAAGAGTAATTCTGCTCTGCATGATTCTCTGTCTTTAATACCGAATAGGTCGTCGCCCTATTTGTAAAAGAATCTATCCCTTTTGGAAGATTCTGCAAATAGGAAAGGTATACCTTATCGTCAGCAGAATCCGGCACTACAATCTCAAGTCCCATTTCGGCCAGATCTGCTCCCCACTGATTCAGATTATAAAACAGATCCCTCAAAATACCTTCCCCGTCCCACTTTATATCCGATGCCTTCAGGACGATTTTCTTGATCCCAAGTACAGGAGAATAATTCTCATCCAACAGACAGCTATCAAATGCCGACATTCCCAGCGTTAATGTTCCTGGGTAGTTAATGGTCAAAGTTCCTATCGTCGCATTAAAAAAGCTATTGATACCGCAGATGGAAACATTTGCCGGGACATCTACTCTATCCATATTGACATACTGAAATGCATCCGGCATGATCTGAAAAGGTCTTGTTGACCATTCATCGATCGATTTCTTCCCTGCTGGCACGGACATCAACAATTTTCCGGTCCTATTATACAAAACACCATCGATACTCATATAATACTGATTATCAGCAGAAACTTCTATCTCTTCCAGATTCGGAAAGAAGTTAACGTAATCTGTAGATGGGATATTCTCGTATTCATACAAAGAAGCCGGCAAAACAAGTTTTTTTATCTTTGTATCCTGAAGCTCATCTCCCTCGCCCCATGCATAATAATACATAGATGGAATGCTGAATCTCGTCGTTCCCTGCGGAACGATCAGCGTAGAACTGTCTCCTGAATAGCCCAGCAACTCTGTACTCCAGGTCGTATCAAGAACACCGTACAGACCGATCTGGTAATCACCCTTACTTTCCTCATCAGACCATACAGGTATCATATCTACAATATATTCTCCATCTTTGATCTGGGCATCGGTCGGGCGCTTCATCTTATATATATTACCAGTGCTTTCCATATCCGCTGCGTCTGTCCATCCACCAAAATATTCTACATAATATGCGTCATACTCTCCCGCTCCGTCTCTTTTCTTATTGATGTAACGATATTGAGCTGTAGTCTCTGGATCATCATGAGATTCTGTACGAGCCTCTATCAGATTGTACATCGCCTGCATCGGATCATACAGATCGATCACCGGAGTATCTTTCGGAGAAATATTTGTTGTATTTTCAATATATTGCTGCACATATGGTTCTACAAAGGAATCCTCTTGCTCTGCCTCGTCAAAATCTTTCAAATTGAGTTCCCAATGCACAATATCATAAGAAGTTTTGCAGCTTACTCCACGATATGTGATCGTTGCTGTATAATCTTTTTTACTTACATCTTTCCCCACGATGGGATATCCATATTGATTCAGTGTATTATCTGGGTTGGCTTCCCACGTCACTGTATAATCTCCGCCAAAATCATAATCACTTGTTGGATGATACAACAGATTTTTCCGGACCGATCCATCACTCATTGTCGCATCAACCGTTATGTATTCCATCATTTCTGAACATCGAGGTGCTTCACCTTCAAAAAAATGCTGTCTCAATGAGCCCTTAGATATCTTTAAAGACACAGCTGTGATCCCTTTTTCTTGATCTTCCGCCTCATCCGGAAAAACACTGTCAATCTCTTCTTTTTCGTTGTAATCTGTACCATATTTGTCTTCATCAGGATCCGGTCCCGGATTTTCACTGCTGCCCGTACCGCTTCCGCCGCCTTCTTCCGTTCCAGTTCCTGGGTTCCCAGTACTGCCGCCAGATCCAGTTCCAGTACCGCTTCCATTCCCATCTCCACTACTGGTTCCTGGTCCGCCTGTTCCTTCTCCGGTTCCTGAGCCTCCACTCATCGGTCTGTTTTGATTTGTTCCCAAAATCGTGGCACCGTTTTCGTCATTTGTCACGCCAACCGTATTTCTATTTTCAGAAGATGCACCATTTCCCGATTCATCTCCATCTGCGATCTGCAGCCCCTGTGAACTCTCATTATTTTGATCATCCAGAAGTTTCTCATCGCCCTCATCCAAGTCGTAAGATTCCTCTGATTCGTCATCCATCTCCAAGCCATCCTTATTCTTCTGATCTGCCCCGAAAACTGCCGAATCATAATCAACAGACTCCTCTTCCTTATCCTTGGAATCAGAATATACACTTGGGTCAAAGATAATCTGCATTTTTTTAGCATTTGCAACGATAATTCCGAGCACCAGAAAAATAATGATACAAAGCATTATGATCAAAATCTTTTTATTCCATTTTTTCCAGATTTCTTTCCATTTTTCCTGCATCGATTAAATTTCCTTTCCAGTCTCATATTTCAGTAATAAAATTACTGACCAACACCTTTATGCATTTTAATTCTTCCACTAATCGAAATCATACCTCAGAACCGCACAATTTTTAACACCAAAGTTCGCATATTCCTCATTTGTCATCTCGCGAAAATAGGATTCGACAACGCGAGAGATACCATTATGTGCCACCAATATGTAAGTACGCCCATCTTTTTTCAAGTCATCCAGAAGATTGTATATCCGCTGTGCAAGATGAAGCATGGATTCCCCTCCGTCATACCTGCAGATAAATTCTTTCTTCGCTTCCCGAAACTCTGCCCCATCTCTCGGCGTGGACTCGTATCTTCCAAAGTTTTGTTCTTTCAAACGTTCCTCCGCCCTCGCCGGAATCCCAGTAACCTCTGAGATATGTTTTGCTGTATCAGCAGCCCGCATCAGCGGTGAATATAATATCTCATCTGCCTTAGCCGCGATCCCCTGCTCCACTATCAGCTTTCCTGTTTCTATCGCCTGTTGGTGGCCAAGTTCGGTCAATGCAATATCTGTTGCTCCGCAGATTTTATTTTCCACATTCCAGATTGTCTGTCCATGACGAACAAAATATATATGTCCCATTCCCTTGTGTCTCCTTAAAATCCTTTTCTCTTCTTTGCCACATCCAAAAGCTCCTTCGACTCATCAAAGGCTTTGGGAAGATAGCTCTCTGCCCATTCTTTTCCTGCTTTTTCTGTCTTTTTGATCTCATCCCATCTGGTCAGGACCTCTCCTGAATCAGAAACTGTCGTCTCGCCAAATACATGGGGATGGCGGCGGATCATCTTCTGGCTTACTCCCTGGATGATATCATCCATGGTGAATAATCCTTCTTCCTCTGCAATCTGTGCATGCATCACTACCTGAAGAAGCAGATCTCCCAGTTCTTCCTGGAGATTATCTGCACTTCCTGTTTCTTCTAAAATGTTGATGCCACAGACCACTTCACAGGCTTCCTCTATACAAGCCGGCTTCAGACTGGCATGTGTCTGTTCCCTGTCCCATGGGCATCCGTCTTCGGCACGAAGCCTTGCTATTATCTTCTGAAATTCTTCAAATTTTGTCATGTCTGTTATTTCTCCCTGTAACTGCAATTTGATTTTTATCGCGCAGTTTTTTCTATATTAATCGCAAAGTGATATTTGATCATCTATTCTTTCTACATCATTTTCTCAGGAAAATGGTATAGAAATACAGAATATATTATATCACCAGACTCTGTTTTTACAAACCTTTTTACTAATTATAGCGGAAACTTACAGGCAAATTCCCTTTACACCTTTTGCACATACTGCAAATATATCCAGAACATTTTAAAGGAGGCAAATGATCGGTTATCATCTGCCCCCTTTGAATTCCCTTGTATAGCTTTCATTAACCATTTCTTTTCACAGTCTCTTTTACGATTTTCTTCTGCGATTTTCATCAAAGAACAGTTACACTTACATTCTTCTCGTATTTTTCATCCGGGATCATCGTGTGATAAATCACTTCGATATTTTTCACACATTCTTTCTGATCCACTTCCTTGTTTTGAGAAAATGAATAGTACCAAACTGCATATGGCACCGCGTAAACCTTGGTGTGGATGCCGGTCTCCTTCGTGCCCATCCGCCTGTAAAAATCATTTCGGCGGCTTCGTTCCTGCACTTCGGCATCATTTTCTGCATACAGGATATCCTCTGTCTCTAATAATATCCCCTTAAATCCATTCATGTATTTGCTCATTTCATTTAAAAATGCTGCTCCTGCCCCATGACTTCTATGCTGTTCAAGTATGGCAAAATAGTCAAGCAGGACCATATCACTTCCTGCTACCTGTACAAAAAATGCATATCCTACCAGTTCATTCGTCTCCTGTGCATACATACCAAGACCGCAATACGAATCTATCTCCCACATACGGTATATACTTTTCAGTGGTTTGACCTCATTTTGGGGAAAATGCCGGACTACATACTGCTCATATATCTGCGTCAATTCTTTCTTATCTAATTTGTAACTGTTCAGTACCCTAATATCTAACAAGTACTATATTTGTGCAAAACAGAGAAAATAATTTTTCTGTTTTAGCACCAGTTTTAGGTTTTTAG
>SAAH01000112.1 GCA_009929525.1 Clostridia bacterium
ACCAATTACCGAAATAATATCGCAAAACAGGTTTTAAAAATTCTCTGTTTTGTACAAAAATTAATTAGTTCCCCAAGGGGGTTCTGAACAGTTACCTTTATCCCATATTTTTCCTGAAGGCCAAGAGCATACTCCTTCATGGTATTCTTGATCTCCTCTGCTTTTGCATCCTCGATGGCACGATAATCAAATACAATGGAGGTCTTTCCGGCAATTACGTTATGGATATTCGGAGTATTCTGGATGCGTGCCACTGTCGTGACCGCCTGGCCACTGTTCGCCTGTCCCACTTCCCATGCTTTCATGATAAAGTCTGCGGCAGCAACCATAGCATCCTTTCTTCCTTCCATGACAGTCGGGCCTGCATGATCACTCTCGCCATAAAAATCAATAAATAAACGGCCAATCCCTACAACGCCCTGAACGATACCCACATCTTTTTTATTGGCTTCAAGCACACCGCCCTGTTCCACATGGACCTCATAAAATCTCTGATAATAACCTTTTGCCCAACCATTGTCACATCCAAAAGGAATATCCTCAAATATTCCGCTTTCCTTACGGAGTACCTCCAGATTCTTGCCGTCGATATTCTTAAATGACAGATATTCCTCCACTGTCATATCTCCAGCCATGTATCGTCTGCCAAAATATCCCTTCTGACAGATTGCGCCCTCCTCATCGGCAGTTGCCAGAATTTCCAATGGCACCTTTGGCACAATATTATTCTCATGGAGCATATGGATAAGCTCCATTCCCACAACGACACCGGCCACTCCATCGTATGCACCGGCATTTACCACACTGTCAATGTGGGATCCGATACCGATCGGCTTTTCTTTGCTTCCTGCCGGGTTATAGCTGCCTATTACATTTCCAAAAGAATCCATACGAACAGTCATGCCCATATCTTCCATCTCTTTTGTCACATAATCCACAGCATCTACCCATGCCTTGGAATAGGTGCGGCGGGTGATCTTCCCTGGTTCTTCCGTAAAGCTGGCAATTGTATCAATATTTTTTTTCATCCTGTCTGGATTTGATTTCAACATATTTATCCCTCTTTCTTTTTCAACTATATCGTTTAATAATGCATCAATTTTGATTCACCCTGCGTGAGGATCACTTCACCATCAAGGTACACCGTCCTGCCGCCCAGTATCGTCCTTCTTACCTTGTGTCCAAAGGAAATGCCGTCATATATCACAGCGCACTCCTTGCATTTGCACAGGAGATTTTTTCTCGCAAACGTCTCCGGCATGTCCAGCTTCTCCACAAATACAAGATCAGCATCCTTGCCTTCGGCGATCCTTCCCTTCCCCTGCAGATTGAATAAGGCAGCCGCATTTTCGCTGAAGGCGCGAACAATCTGTTTGTAGTCTGCCTTTTTTTCCTCCACAAGTTTCAAGAGAAGAGGCAGGGTAAGTTCCAGCCCATACAGCCCATCCACGGATTTCCATACATCAGCACCATTTTTTTCCTTTTCCTCTTTGGTAAATGGAGCATGATCGCTGCCAATGACAGAAAATGCATCCGCTTCAAACAACCGGTCCATTTTCTCAACCTCATCCCTGCTTCGAAATGGCGGTTTCATCCTGGCATAACTTCCAAAAGGAACCATTTCTTCTTTGTCAAAAGATAAATAATGAGCACAGGTCTCCGCGTATATCTCGACGCCTTCGTCCTGTGCTCTCTTTATTACCTTCATACTCTCTGGTGCGCTCACATGCGCGATGATCGTGCGGCATCCTGTCTTCTTCGCTGCTTTTATCGTAAGAAGAATGGAATTTACTTCCGCCTGTGGTGGCCTCGACTCTATGAATCCCATGAGGCTTTCTCCGTATCTTTCCTGCATCCCCGGTGTCAGTTCATCGATCAGGGACTGGTCTTCGCAGTGTACCGTAAGCGTAAGTCCCGTCTTTTTCACTGCCTGCATGACCGCCACCATATCTTCATAGGTTTGACTGCAAAGTCCGTAAAATTCTGACTCTCTTCCCTTTACCGGTGCCATCTGAAATGTTTTGTATCCCACTGCTCCTGCCTTTGCAAGTTTGGGGATCTCCTCCAGGTTGTCTGCACCAGCTCCGCCGTATAGCCCAAAGTTTATCGCACCGTCCCGCTTCACTTCTTCCACCCGGAGCATAAACCGTTCCAGGGTAGACGCCGGCTTGGCACACCCCGGCATCTCCAGGATCGTGGTGATCCCGCTGGATACCGCAGCTCTTGACCCCGAATAAAAATCCTCACGGTAGGAGAAGTCACCGCCTCTGATATGTACATGCGAATCGATCATTCCCGGCATTACCAGCATGTCACTGGCATCGACCACATTTGGTGTTGGCTCCAGTTCTTTTATCTTTTTTGCCAGCTTGGTGATAATACCATTTCGAATGGAAATATGGTATCTTCTGATCCCCTCCGGGTAAACACAGCTGGCATTGATAATATTCATGTCATTTCCCATCTTGTCACCTCTGTTTCAAATTCCGAGATTTTTTCTCGCATTTATCCTGATAACCTACTTTGTTTTATCAATTCTGTCAAATCTATTTGCGTTTCATCTGTATACTTCCGGTTGGACAGATCTGGCTGCAGAGTCCACATCCATCACAAATATTCTTATCATTGACCGCTTTTCCATCCACGATTTTCATTGCTCCAAATCCATTATCTGCACAGCTTGGCACGCATCTTCCACATCCCACACAGGTTGTTTCATCCACGGAAGCATACAGCCGATAATCCCTGCTCAGTTTGATCTGCTGGGTAATATATGGAAGTGTCTTCCCACGAAAATCTTCAATCGTCTCAAATCCTTTTTCCTCCATATACTGCAAAAGGCCACTGTTTAATTTTTCTATGATCCCATAGCCATATTCCATGATTGCTGAACATACCTGAACGGTCTGTGCCCCTGCAGCGATGAATTCTGCTGCATCTTTCCAGCTATAACATCCTCCGGTCGCAGATATCGGCAGATCTGTAGCGGCTGCAAGCTGAGCCACGGAGCGCAGAGCGATCGGTTTTAACATTCTTCCGCTGGACCCCTGGAATGCACTCATTCCATCCACCGCATTCACAGGACGGAAGGTATCAAGATCGATCCCCGGAAGGGAACTGATCGTATTGATCGCTGATATAGCACTGGCACCGGCTTCTTTTGCTGCCCGTCCTCTGGTAGGAAGATCCACGGTCAATGCTGTCAGTTTCGGAACTACCGGTTTATTTGTCTGGGATTTCACCCAGCCTACTACCATCTTTATCATCTCCGGATCAGCCCCAAGCACTGCACCGCATCCGCTTTCTGCCTGTCCATGGGAACATGACAGATTCAATTCAAAACCATCTGCCCCAGCCTGATCAAAGATCCTTGTCAGCTCTTTCCACTCTTCCTCCACAAGTACATCCGTATGCATCAGACTCACAAAAACTCCATGCTCCGGATATCTTTCCTTGAGCCAGCGGATACTGTCCGCCCACTGTTCTATCGTTTTCTGGCTTCCTATCTCAAAATTGGTAAAACCTACGATCTGTTTTCCCCATTTCACCGCATTGATCCTCGGATTTACATTTTGCTTAATAAAACGGGGGGTATACTGGATCGTTTTCATCATCGCTCCACCCCATCCCATTTCGAAAGCTCTTGCCACACTCTGTGGAGATGCTGACGGCGGTGCGGAAGCCAGCATAAATGGGGACGGCATATCTACACCGACAAAGTTTGTATGTAATGTTGAAGTCATAATAATTCCTCCCTACTCTTGATTTTGATTTTGTAAGCCAAATTATGCACGAGGCGAAATCAAAAAGAAAGGACAGATGACCTTTTCAAATATTTTTTTATTTTCTATACTTTGCTACAACAGAAACGATAGGAGGATATACGAATGAAGATAGTATTTTTAGAAAAGCTTCGGATAGGAAATGATATTGACCTTGATATGCTCAATGAATTAGGTGAGGTTGTTATATATGATGAAACTTCAAATAGCCAGGAAGCCCGCGAACGCACACAGGATGCCGACATCATCGTAGTAGACCAAATGCCCTGCTGCGAAGAATATCTGGCAAATGCCAGGAATCTAAAGTTCATCACCATGACCAGCACCGGCACTAATTTTGTAGACTTCGACTATACCAGAGCAAGAGGCATAAAAGTTGCAAACATAAGAAATTATTCCACCCACAGCGTAGCTCAGCACACCTTTGCTCTGCTGTTTTATCTATATGAAAAACTTTCCAGCTTTGATTCTTATGTACGAAGCGGAAGCTATATAGATGATTTTTCCAACTCTTCCTTCCAGACTACCTTTGGGGAACTCTACGGAAAAACCTGGGGTATCGTTGGCCTCGGAAACATCGGCCGGGAAGTGGCTCAGATCGCCGCCGCTTTCGGCTGCACCATAATCTATTACTCCCCCTCCGACCACGCTTATCCCGTCCCCTACAAAAAAGTGGACTTTGACACCCTCCTGGAAACCTCCGACATAATCTCTGTCCACACCCCACTAACCCCCCAGACCCAGGATCTATTCAATTACGAAGCATTCACCAAGATGAAACCCACCGCCTACTTCGTAAACTCTGCCCGCGGCGGCTTAGTAGATGAAACCGCTCTCTCCAGAGCCCTCACCGAACACCAGATCCAAGGCGCCGCCCTCGACGTCCTAAAAACCGAACCCATGGCCCCCGACTGCCCCCTCCGCCCCAACCTCACCAACCCCAACCTCTTCATCACCCCCCACATAGGCTGGGCCGGAAAAGAATCCCGCCAAAAAGCCATCCAGGAAGTCTACAAAAACATCAAAGCCTACCAAACCAACGAACCAAGAAACCTATGCTAAACCACCATTGACTCCCCTACCGCCAACATACTGACGACTTAACATCCTGAATCACTATCCTTCCAAGACCTTACCAACTATTAACCACCCCTGCCACCACCCCTAACACCACCCCTCCCGCCACCAACACCCAGCCCTCAAGCGCCACAGCCCAGGGGATGCCCAAAGGGCTATCATGGTATCGGGCTTGAGCTGATAAAAATCAGGCGCGGAAAAGGCAGTTTCGACAGGATGATATGTGCTTACCAAAGCACATATCAAAGCCACCTGAGGTACGTATGCATCAAGCATACGTGCCGAATGTGGCTGATTCCTGCCGAAACTGCCTTTTCCACGCCTAGATTTTTACAGCGAAAGACCTACCATGATAACCCTTTGGGCATCCCCTGGGCTGTGGTGCTTGAGGGCGTCCCCCTGGGCTGGTGAGCGTCCCCTACTCCTGATCATTAGTCAAATGCAACTTATCCAACACATAAAACACCAAACTCAACCCCATAGCCACCACGCAAGCCAACACCATTCCCGTCAGCTTAACATTTCCAAGATTCAAAGCGATCCCCGATAACCCCGCAACAAACACAACAGAAGTAAGCATCAGATTACGGGATTTTCCATAATCAACCTGCTGATCCACCAGCATACGGAGTCCAGAAGTTCCTATCATTCCATAAAGCAGGAACGATATTCCCCCAATTACCGGTCCCGGGATCGTGCTGATCAGTGCTGCCAATTTCCCAAGGAAGGAACAGCAGATAGACAAAACTGCTGCACCGCCGATCACCTGAACACTGTACACTTTCGTCACAGCCATAACACCAATGTTCTCTCCATAAGTTGTAGTAGGAACAGATCCCATACATCCTGATATGGTCGTTGAGAAGGAATCTGCAAAAAGGGAACGATGAAGTCCCGGCTCTTTTAATAGATCTTTGCCTACGATCTTACTGGTCACGATCTGATGTCCGATATGCTCTGAAGTTACCAGAAGCAATGCCGGGAATATGGTCATGATTGCCTCAAAGTTAAACTTCGGAGCCTGAAAATTAGGAAGTGCAAAAAATGCTGCTTCACTTACCTTTGTAAAATCCAGGATCCCGCAAACAGCTGCCGCTACATAACCTGCGATAATTGCGATCAGTATCGGGATAACAGATAAAAATCCTCTAAAAAGAATCTGTCCGAACACTGCCACGCCAAGGGTGATCAAAAATACGATCACATTTTTTATATCTACTTCTTTTGCCAGAAGTCCCGCCGTATCTGCAGCACTTCCTGCAAGCTCCAGACCGATCAGGGCAACTACCGGGCCCATCGCTGCCGTCGGAAGCACGATATCGATCCATTTGGTACCGCATTTTCCAATGATCAATGCTATGAGCATACCTCCGATACCCAATACGATAAATCCGCCCAACGCATATTGATATCCAAATTTGTCAATGACCAGCAGCGCCGGTGACAGGAATGCAAAACTGGATCCCAGATATGCCGGAGCTTTTCCTTTTGTGATCAGGATAAATAATAAAGTTCCTACACCATTCATCAAAAGCACGATCGCCGGACTGATTCCAAACAAAAATGGTACCAGAACAGACGCACCAAACATTGCAAACATGTGTTGGATACTCAATGGTATCAACAGTTTTACAGGGACTTTCTCTTCCACTTGAATAATCTTTCTCTCCACTCTTAGCCTCTCTTCCTCAGTTGTCTCCTCTTAATTGCTGTACAACTATGATCATTAATATTTTCTGACTGCTGCACCGATACTTCGTGCCACTCCACGTTATACCGGGCGGTATAATATCTTTCGATATTATAGCATATCATATTCTTCCATACCAGAAAAAAAGGCAAAAAAAAGACTTCATATCATACGATCATGAAATCTTTTTTTCATTCGCTATAGCTTTCAAAAAGGCTGCCAATGGCAATTCCTTTCGTTTATCTATATCTAAGCTTCCGCCTGCTGAGTCTCTTCACTCTGATTTTTTTTCTTGTCTTTGCCATCCCAAAGTATCTTTCCTACTTGACTTACGGATACTCCAAGTGCATAAGCAAGTTCACTATAAAGAGCTCTCTCTGCCACCTGCTGGTATTTTTTATCCATGCTGGTCACAGAACCTCTTTTTCTTGTTCTCTGATATAAGGTTTTCAGGATACGGATCCATTCCTTCGGTTCATAGCTGGAAATGCAATGACGGTATTCCTGCTCACGCATCTTCTCATTTGGAATCCAAAGAATCTCTGCTTCACGCACTTCTGTGATCAACTGTAAAGCCTCATCTTTTGTCATAGGTTTCCGAATCGCTTCATTCTCACTTGCCGGTACATAAACCATTTCCTTCTCATCTTCAACAGAATGTAACGTGTAGTACTCTTTTTTTCTGTCAATATACGAAAAGTTCAAACGGCCCACTTTCTCGACTTCATAAACTCCTCTTGATTTGTAAACAATCATTTCTCCCTGATTTAACATTTTGTTACCTCCTGTCTATAACCTCTATTATAGCATTTTTTCAGCCATTTTGTAAGGCTTTTCCTCTATATAAAGTAAATTCAGCACTTAAGCCAATATATAGAGGGTTTTCTATTGTGCATTTTTACTTTTACCCTATGAAACATTGCACTTTTTTTATTTCTCCGTGATTATTTTCTTATTGTTCCCATTTTTCCAGATTTTACAAGCGGTTAACGGATCAAAAAGGAAAATGAACACTCTCTCCCTTGACATCCCCCTGCCAGAAACGATATAATATAAAAGAGAAGTGACTGCATAAGAACTCGTATTCTTTCAATCCAAAGAATATTGAGTTCTTTTTTTGCGGGGTATTTACAAACCATATGATCCATATGGACAAAAGGAGATATGCTTATGAAATATGACGTTATCATTATCGGAGCCGGACCTGGCGGTATCTTTTCTGCCTATGAGCTGGTACAAAGCAACAGCAGCCTGAAAATCGGAGTTTTCGAGTCCGGTCATCCCTTAAACAAAAGACGCTGTCCCATCGACGGCGATAAGGTCAAAACCTGCATCAACTGCAAAACCTGTGCCATCATGAGTGGATTCGGCGGAGCTGGTGCATTTTCTGACGGAAAATATAATATCACCAATGACTTTGGCGGCACCCTTTATGAACACATCGGCAAGACAAAAGCCCTGGAACTCATGAGATATGTGGATGATATCAATATGACCCATGGCGGCCAGGATACCAAGATGTATTCCACCGCAGGAACGAAGTTCAAAAAGCTTTGCATGCAAAATAAGCTGAAGCTTCTGGATGCATCCGTTCGCCATCTGGGAACAGATATCAACTATATCGTTCTTGAAAACATATATAACGAACTGAAAGACAAGGTGGATTTTCATTTTGACACTCCTGTAGACTCTCTGGAAGTCACTGATGATGGATATCTCATTCACTACGGAGAGGAAAGTGCTCCATGCAAAAAGTGTATCGTATCCGTAGGACGGAGTGGAAGTAAATGGATGGAATCCATCTGTAACGAACTGGATATCCCTACCAAGTCAAATCGTGTGGACATCGGAGTCCGTGTAGAACTTCCTGCCGTGATTTTTTCTCATTTGACAGATGAACTCTATGAAAGCAAGATTGTCTACCGCACTGAGAAGTTTGAGGATAATGTGCGTACCTTCTGCATGAATCCTTATGGTATCGTAGTCAATGAAAATACCAACGGCATCGTCACTGCAAATGGACACAGCTATGAAGATCCGGCAAAACAGACGGAAAATACAAACTTCGCACTTCTGGTGGCAAAACATTTTTCCGAACCATTTAAGGATAGTAATGGCTATGGGGAAAGCATCGCACGCCTTTCCAATATGCTGGGCGGCGGTGTTATCGTACAGCGTTTTGGAGATCTGGTCCGCGGCCGGAGAAGTACCCTCACCCGTGTGGAAGAAGGTATGGTACGCCCAACCCTGGCGGCCACTCCCGGAGATCTCAGCCTTGTACTTCCAAAAAGGATCCTGGACGGTATCATAGAAATGATCTACGCCCTTGATAAAATTGCTCCCGGTACAGCCAACGATGACACCCTCCTGTACGGCGTAGAAGTCAAGTTTTACAACATGGAAGTGGACATCAACGAACGGCTGGAAAGCAAATATAAGGGACTCTTCATCATCGGTGACGGCAGCGGAGTAACTCATTCCCTCTCCCACGCCTCCGCAAGCGGAGTCTATGTGGCCAGAGAAGTCCTGGAAGAACTTCACTGATTTGCACATCGTTGTACAAATATATGAATTTCAGTTAAAAAAAGGCAGCTTTCCAAACGAAGCTGCCTTTTTTTCACACTTATTTATTCTCATTTTCCTATACAATATTTTCCTGAATTTTTATCTGAGTCTTATTTCTTTTGATCATCTGGATTTTCCTGCTGATCCTTTTTACTTTTGCTCCCCTTTTTTACTCCCATAATATTTATCCATTCGTCGTTGTAACTTTTCGAGGACCGATACATCCTGTAAAGGTAAAAGTTTTCCTCATGAACAGCATATCTCGTCACTTCCTCCATAAGGTACTCCACCGGATCCGGAGCCTTGAGATACTGGATCACGAAATAATCAAAGTCATCTTCCTCCTTCAGCCCCGAAAATCCACACTCCAGCAGTACTTCACTGAGTCTTTCCTTTGTAATCACATATTCCGGTGGGAGCTCTGCATCACTTCCGAAAAACAGCAGGAAACAAATCAGCGTTGTTCTGTCAATATCCAGCGTTCCCTTGATAAACTTACGGACTGTATTTTCACCGGAACGATTTTTCTGGTATCCCTTGCCATCACTGTAGATAGAATAAATCTCATCCATCTCATCTTCCCGCTGGGACATCTCCTCAACCTTTTTCGCTATAATTTCCTCATCCGAAAGCTTCTTGTATTCCGGCTGATAATGACGCAGGGCTGATGCCAGTTTTGTCTTCTCCTTTTTGGGCAGTTTTGTGATATCGCCGTAGTATTCCATCAAAACTTCCATCCAGTCAAGCGATACATATTCAAAGTAAAAATAATTAAATGCATTGAATATCTCTCCACAGGAAATGTTCGCATCCACAAGGAATTGACGGGCATCCTCCTGACTCATTTTTTTCCTTTTCAGCTGTGTAAGACCTTTCAGTACAGAAAGCTCAGCAAGTGCAATATCCGCGCCAATCCCACTTTGTGCCGCACTCAGATAATTTTCTATTTTATTTTCCAGATAAAAGTAAAGGTATTTGCAAAAATAATACCTTGTCTTTTCTCTCACCACACTAAAGGAAGCCAGATTCGTAGAAAGAAAACTGGTAAATTCAGCTTTGTCATTGTCAAGATCTGCAATCTTTTTCTCCAGAACCTGTGTCAGATGCCTTGTCATCATAAGATGATTTTTTTTTCGCTTCTCTTTTTGCTCATCTTCTTCTGAATTACCATTTAGATATTTTTTCAGTTCCTGAAAAGTAATTCCGTTACCGTTAAAATAAATGTTTGCATGTTCCTGATTCGTGCGTATTTCCTCGCATTCCTCCTGAAGACTCTTCCACTCACGATAAGACATCCCATTTAAAAAGGCAAATATCAGACTGGCTTCCCACAGATTTCTGGAGTAAAGCTGAGCACATCCTTCTTCTTTCAACTTGCTGTTCAGCTCCTCTAAAGAATACTTTCTCACAAATCCCAGTGCTATGATGCGGTAGCGCAGCGGAACCTTCTTAGAAAGCTCCACATCAAAGGACATACATTCCTCCAACATCTGACTTCCACTATGCTCATTCATGATTTCATTGATGATCCGATCAAATGCGGATGTCGTATCGTTATTCTTTTTGTCACCCATGTCTGATATCCTCCCTGCCTCTTGGCATTTGCCTGTCCGTCTACAATATGTCCAGGCTGCCTTCTTCTTTTATCAAATTCTTATAAAATACATTCTTTTGGAAATATGTCTCACACTGTTTCTTCAATTTTTCATCGCCGCGGGTAGCAATCGTGCCAAACAAATACATCTTCGGTTTATCATATGCTTCAGTGATAGTAAAATAAAAATATTTACTGAAACGATGTTTCGCTTCATCTTCATCTGATTTTTTTATAGTTACCATAACATTTATCTGGTTACACTCACCATCTCCCAACTGATTCTCCTCATAAAACTTTTGGAACCATTCAAAGAAAACTTCTGGCGTATCGTCTAAAGGATAGTCTGTAAATGATATACTATATTCTTCACCTGATGTACTAATATTCATTTCCAATGTTCCTCCTGCTTCCTCTACTTTTTCCCTGAGATCATCAGCTTTTGTTTTATCAGCGGTAGCATAGAACCCAAAATCACTCTGATCCTCCGCCACTTCTCCCTCCTCTGAAAGCAAACAATATTCACTGATTTTATAAGAAATAGGCATGTCAGACTCCACCAGGATAGATTTCATAAACTCAACAATCGGCATCGTTTCATCATCCAACTCCTTATGGTCGCTGAAACATAGATTTGTAAATGTAATACAACCATCCGTGATCGGAACTGTAATTTCCTTCTCTGCTAATTTGTACCCGCCAAGACTAAGATATAACGTATGCTCTCCCTGATCAAGCATGGCCTGCGTACCCGTTGTGATATCTTCTATACAATACTCTGCAAACTGTATTTTGAGAGCATACTTCCCATTCCCCTGCTCTTCGGCCGTAATCTCTTCTATCCCTAACGCACTTTCCTTTAACAGTGCTTTCCACTTTGATTCCACATTAAAATCATAGCCTGATATAGGCAGATTATCCACTACCACTCCGCATACATCCTTCTGCGCTGTTTTGATCACAATCGACCGTTGATCCGAATATCCAATTCCAAACGCATAAGGAATCCCCATCGAATCCATTCTTTCCTTAAAAACAGCAAGAACATTATACCATGCGCCTTTTCCTTCCTCTGTGCTATAGGTTGTGTATCTGGTGACAATAGATTCTCCTTTGATATCATCCGGATCACATTGATTTTCTCCTGCAATCAGACTATGGGATGGATCTTCCCAATCCACAGCTATATCATAGTCAAAGTCAAATCTTTGTTCAAAAGATCCCTGCATCATATTATGCTGAATCAACTGATCAAAATTATCTCTCTGGGTTTTATCTATGATGTAAATCGTATTTCCATCCCCCTTGGATACAACTGAGTATTCGTACATATACTCTCCCTTTTCATTCACATCAAAACAAAGCGCAATTTTTTTCCCTTTAATCTGAAGATCGTCTTCCAGCAAATCTGAGATCCTATCCGACAATTTCATCTCAAGATAACTGTAATCTCCTTCCTCTGGAAGTTCGTAGTCTGCCCTCTCAACCCCGTCCACTTCACCTTCTTTGATATCTACCGCTACAATGTCCTCCTCAGTAAATTCTTCCTGATATCTTATTGAATAATCCTCGTTACGATTCCGAAAATACATCTTCCACGGGCTCGTCAGATACGCATTCAGCACATAATATATCTCCTCGTCTCCATAAATATCAAGGGGAGTTATCACCTTAATGATCCCGTCTTTCTCTTCCCAGATATAATTATCCTCCCCTGCAAAAACCGCGAATCTTTCCTTCACATATTCTGCAGTTTTATAGAACTCCTTTGTGGACATCTCATCCGGCGGGGTCAATACCACCGTCTCTGTCCTTATCCCTCGAAACTTAATCTCAGCCTGGTGCGTCTGCACATACCATATCCCCAACACTGCCAGGATACAGACTGCTGCCGCACAGATACCGATAATCACCGCTTTCTTCGTATTCACCGGATTCGCTGCCGGTTTTTCTTCCGGAAGAGCCTCTTTGATCGCTGCGATCAGCTCCGACATTTTCTGATATCTTCCTTCAACAGAAAGGCTGAGACCTTTCATGATGATCTTCTCATATTTCGCTTCTATCTGAATCCCCAGTTCTGATGGGGATTTTAATTCGTCGTGAAGGATCCGCTGGAGAGAATCATCTGGTGTCACGCCCGTAATACAATGATAAATGGTCACACACAAAGCATAAATATCCGTCCACGGTCCCTGTTTTCCCTTACTGTCATACTGCTCTCTTGGAGTATACCCGCCCTTCAGCACCACCGAATAGCTTCTTTCCATTGATGCAGAGTAATCTCTGGCAGCACCAAAATCAATGAGTTTTAATGTCCCGTCCTTCATCAGCATGATATTGTCCGGGCTGATATCCCTATGTATCACTTCACAGTCATGGATTTTTCCCAGTGTTTCCATCAACGGGATCATCGTCCGAAAAATCTCCTCCGCCTCAAATCTGGTCTGTTTTTTCAGACAGTCTTTAAGCGTTGTTCCATCCAGATATCCCATCACGATGTAACCAGTTCCATTTGCCTCAAAATAATCTGTCACATCCACCACACCAGGCTCATTGATAAAATCCCCGACGATCCTGGCTTCTTTCAGGAACTTATCCTTTTCCTTCTCAAAACGTTCCCTGTCCTCTTCTCTTTTCAAACGGATCTGATCCGTATCCCGACAGTCCCTGGTCACATAATCTTTCCAGAAAAACTCCTTGATCGCTACTTTTACATTTACCCTCCGGTTCAGGCCCGCATAGGTAATCCCAAATCCACCTTCACCTAAAACTTCCTGTATCTCATACCGATCATCAAGTACTGTCCCCACCGCCAGCTGATGCGCCTCATATTCAGCCATAGATATCTCCTTTGTCTCACATGGATTCCGAAAATACTTTTGATCCCATGCTATCCTATTCTTCCTTTTTGTTACTCAACTCCTTACATCGTATCACATTTTTTCCCATTCATCCATATATCCCTGCTTGAGTTTCCGCAGTTTTATCCACATAGACCTGAATTAAACCATGTCTTTATAAACAACTTTCAAAAAATGCCCCAAATATAAGGAATCTGATTC
>SAAH01000113.1 GCA_009929525.1 Clostridia bacterium
AAACAACTCTTCCCATGGAACGCCGTGTGCAATGAAAGTTGCTTGCACGGTGTGGGCCGGGGCGAAAGGCGTGAAAGCGTCTGACCTATCGGCATTTCTCTTAAAAGAAGAACAAACGGCAGCATATTCTGTCGAGATTTGGAAGCGGTTCAGAAAATGGGGCGGAATACCTACGGGAATCACCCAGAACGTGAAAGACTTACTCTCTTCCAGAGAGATTGAGAACATTTTTGAGAACAGCGACTTTATCTACATGCTTAACCAGGCATCCGGGGACAGGCAGATTCTGGCAAAGCAGCTGAATATCTCGCCTTATCAGCTTTCTTATGTGACGAACAGCGGAGAGGGTGAGGGACTTCTTTTCTATGGAAGTACGATTATTCCATTTAAGGATAAATTCGATAAGAATTTGAAACTTTACACACTCATGACAACAAAACCAGAGGAAGTGGAGGCAAGACAGATGCTGGAAAAACAGGAGGAATAAGCAGTGAGAAGATGGTTGACAGGAATGGTCTTCATTTTCTCTGTTATTCTTTTTTCCATCAGTTTGTATTTGTTGATGGGAATGTACAGAGAAGAACAGAAGGATGCACAGACTTACGACAGGATACAGGAAATATATCAAAATCCTGAGAACCAGGAGGATGACAATATAGACAAGCCGAATGTAGAGGAAAGTGCAGTGCAGACGAAGGAAGCAGATGCAGGGTTACTTGCTCTGCATGAAGAAAATCCGGACTGTGTTGCCTGGATTACCATAGAAGATACCGTGATTGATTATCCCATCATGTATCGTCCAGAGAAAGAGAACTATTACCTTCATCGGGATTTCTATGGTGATTATTCTGCAAATGGAAGCCTGTTCTTTTCGGAACTGTGCAACCTGACAGACGATGATAATCTGATAGTCTATGGACACCACATGAACAGTGGAAAGATGTTTGCAGCATTGGATCAGTATAAGAGTGAGGAGTTCTACAAGGAACACAAGAGCATCTCACTCCAGACACTGCAGGGCAAAGAGGAATATCAGGTTATTGCAGCTTTTACGACTCCCGTGTATACGGGAAATGACTTTGCCTATTATCAATTTGTCAAAGCAGAAAATGCAGTTTTATATGCAGTATATGTACAAAACTGCAAAGAACGTTCCTTTTACGATACAGGAATTACCGCAGGATATGGAGAGAAATTATTGACACTCTCCACCTGTGAGTATTCTCAGCAGAATGGACGGATGGTTGTCGTGGCAAAAAGGATAACAGGTGGAGATAAGACAAAAAGATGAGCTGTCTAGTCAGGAGGTGAATTTAGATGGCAGGACAGAAATTTGAAGCAAAAGATAAGACGGTTCACAAAATCAGTAAAGATGGACTGGTGGAAGAAAATCTTCATGATGGCACTCGTGAGAATATCAGTCACAGGGAGCGGGATGCCCCGCATATCAAGTCGGCGGAATATACCATAGACCGTCAGGAACGATTGGGGGATAAGAAAACAGAACCAGATAAGAAAAATAAGATCTACCGGGATAAAGTATCCACGGAGAATGCATCCGAGCCGCCTGCAAGGGCGGCTCCTTTTCATGAAAGCCGAAAAAAGCAGGGCACTTTGCCGGAGCAGGCAGAAAAAAAGCAGGTGACAGAGGATGTTGAGGAATTCACAGAAGATGTGCCATTACAGCATCAATCCCTGCGGATGGATAGTGTAAGAGGTGCACCAGCTGGCAAAGGGATTGCCTATGCCGAGGGTGTACTGGATGCCCGACACAGCCGTAAGAAGAAAATGGTACAGGATTATGCCAGAAAGCAGGAAGCAAAGGCTGAAAAGGTCAAAGCTGAGAGTGAAGCAGGCAGTCATGAGAGCAAGGTGTATGAGAATCCGGTATCACATAATGAAAAAGATCTGTCGGATTTCAAGGAAGAAATTGATAAGAAATCCAAACGGGAACGGGCGAAGAAGGCTTCAAGACTTGCTTTTGATGATGAAGGCAGCATGTTGCAGGGAGCTGGCATTGGATTAGGCAAGAAAGCTGCAGTTGGTGCAGCAATAGCAGCATCTGCCGTATTGCATGGCAAAATGCATGAAGGTGAAGAAGACAATGCGGCTGTAGAAGGTGCCCATCGCAGCGAATTACTGGCAGAAGCGGCAACACGTAGTCTTAGAAAAGCCCAGAACCGAAGAAAGAAAACAGCTTCCTATTCCTCCCGTTTCTCAGAACAGGAAGCATGGGGGGAAGGCAGAAGCCGTCTAAGATTTGGCAGTGGAGTGGATGCAGAGAAGATGTCAGGGAAAGCGGCGGCACAGGATGCAGAGGCAAAGCGGTCGATGGTGAAGCGTTTCTGGCAGAAGATGCGGTATAAGGAAGCCTATGCAGCTGCAAAGCAAGGAAAGAAATCATCGGATACCATCCGTGTGACACAGACCTTTGCTGTCAAAGCCAAGAAAGTGGCGCAGGAGATTTTTAAGAGAAACCGTTCGTTACTTGTGGGACTTGGGATATTTGCATTGATTTTTTTACTGGCAGGAACATCCCTTATCAGCTGTAGTGCCATGTTTCAGGGTGCAGGAAGCAGTGTGATCGGTACGACTTATGCCAGTACAGATGATGATATCTATGCGGTGGAAAATGCTTATCTTGCCTTGGAAACAGCACTCAATAACCAGATCAACAACATGGAAAGCACCCATCCGGGGTATGACGAATATCAATATCAGATTGCAGAAATCAGTCATAATCCCTACCACTTGATATCTTATTTTACGGCAAAGTATGGGGAATTCACTTATGAACAGGTGGCAGATGAAGTGGAAGAAATCTTCCGGGAGCAATATAGTCTGGCTACTGAGGGTGTCAATGAGATGGTTACAGAGACCAGAACCGTAAGAGTGGGCGAGTCCCTTGGACAGGTTGTTACCAGTGGTTATTGTAACTGTACAATCTGCTGTGGACAGTGGTCTGGCGGGCCAACAGCAAGTGGCGTATATCCGACGGCAAACCATACCATAGCAGTAGATGCTTCGAATCCATTTGTGCCAATGGGAACCAAAGTGGTCATGAATGGTGTGGAGTATGTAGTAGAAGATACAGGTGCTTTTGACCAGTTTGGTGTACAGTTCGATGTTTATTACGGGGATCATGCAACCGCATCCGCCCATGGGCATCAGACCTGGGAAGCATATATTGCAGACAGCAATGGCAGCCAGGAAGTGGAAGTGACCAGTACAAGCTATGTGAACCGTTTGAATGTAACACTGACGAATCGGGGACTGGATGGTGTCCTGCGAAGCCGCATGGATGCAAATGAAGAAAAGCGATATGACCTTTATAACACGACTTATGGAAATCGTGATTATCTGTTTGATATCAACAATCTGCCATTCGCAGGAAACGGAGATGGATTTGGATATGATATCCCGGCAGATGCACTGACCGATGAACGCTTTGCCAATATGATCGGAGAAGCGGAAAAATATCTGGGTTATCCATATGTATGGGGCGGTGCTTCACCGAGTACCAGTTTTGACTGCTCCGGTTTTGTTTCGTGGGTTATCAATAACTGCGGAAATGGCTGGAATATCGGCAGACAGACAGCAGATGGACTGCGGGGAAGCTGTGCTTACGTATCACCTTCGGAAGCAAAACCGGGAGATTTGATTTTCTTCCAGGGAACATATGATACACCGGGAGCGAGCCATGTGGGAATTTATGTGGGTGACGGAATGATGATTCATTGTGGTAATCCAATCCAGTATGCCAGCATCAATACACCGTACTGGCAGCAACATTTTATGGCATTCGGAAGATTGCCATAAGGAAGGAGGTATGGATTTTGAACCGAAAATTAGTAAGATATCTGGATGAAATTGTCAAAACCGAAGGGAAAATCGCAGAACTGCAGGAGTACCTGAAAAGTGTGCGGCAAGCTCAGAAACAGGAAGAAGACCTGGAAATCGTTCGCAGCATCCGCAGCATGAAATTAAGCGGGCATGACCTGATGGAACTTTTGAATGGTCTGCAGGATGGAACACTGACGATCAAGACAGATGAACCTGAAAAAGAACAGAAAAATAAAAGCCAGATGCCTGAATTGGCATCAGAAAGTGAGGATTTAGAAGATGAAGAAATGGAAGAAATTCACTAAGATGTTTGCTACAATGGCAATCGCTACTATGTGCATGGTGGCAGGTACGGGGACTACAGCGTTTGCTTTTGTAGATCCGGCGGCTTCTGCCGAGACGGAAGCCCCTGCGGAAACACCTGCAGCCGAGACAGAACCAGTGGTGGAAGAAGAGAAAGCGGAGAATAACACACCGTTTTCCATCCCTGGAAACGCACAGGTGCTGGATGATATTACAAATGATTCAAGTAAGCAGTTTTATACCATCACCACAAAAAACAACAATACCTTCTACCTGATTATTGATAAATCAGCGAATACGGAAAATGTACATATGTTGTCCGCTATTGATGAAACAGATCTAAAGGATTTTCTGGGAGAGAGTGAAACAGAAGCCCAGACCACACCGCCTGTAGTATTAGAGGAAGAACCGCAGACTGAGACAGAACCGGTGGTGAAGGAAGAAGAAAAGTCAAACGGCATGAATATGGGGGCACTCATTGCTATCTTACTGCTTGCCGCAGGCGGAGCAGGTGCATATTACTTCTTTAAAATCAGACCGGAGAAGGAAGAACAGGACATTGACAGTGAAAATCTGGAACTGGGAGATGGTCTGGAAACCGTGGATGAAGATGCAGAGGAAACCGACGAGGATGAAGAAACAGAAGAATAATATCTTTGTTTTTTAAAATCCATATATGACAGGAATTGAATGGAAATTTTTGTAGAACAGGCAGGGGCAGCTGGGGTGATCTGGCTGTCCCGCTTTTTTTGATTGGAGGAAATATATGTATTTAGTGATAGCAGAGAAACCAAGCGTATCCCAGTCTATTGCCAAAGTGATTGGGGCATATGAACGTGAGGATGGATACCTGAAGGGAAAAGACTGTATGGTGAGCTGGTGCCTGGGGCATTTGGCAGAGTATGTCTCACCGGAAGCATATGATGAGAAATATCGCTCGTGGAACTTTGACGATTTGCCTATCATACCGAGGAAGTGGCAGCTTGCCGTTGCCGGAGATAAGAAACAGCAGTTTTCCGTATTGAAAAAGCTGCTGCAGAGAAATGATTTGGAATATGTGGTTAACGCCTGTGATGCAGGACGTGAGGGTGAGTTGATTTTTCAAAGAGTCTATGAACTCTCAGACAGCTACATTCCAGTAAAACGATTGTGGATCAGCTCCATGGAGGACAGTGCAATCTTACAGGGTATGGAACAGCTACGAGATGGCAGGGAATATGATAATCTATGTCAGGCTGCAATCAGCAGAGCACAGGCAGACTGGCTTATTGGCATGAATGCCACCAGAGCCTTTACCACCACTTATTTCAAGAAATTGGTGGTGGGCAGAGTGCAGACTCCGACGCTGGCTATGCTTGTGGAGCGTAATAGACAGATAACAGATTTCCAGAAGGTGAAATACAGTAATATTCATCTGGATTGCGGGGATTTTTCAGTACATAAGGAAAAAATCTTTGAGGAAGAGAAAGCGAGAGAACTGGCAGAACTCTGCGACGGCAAAACAGCAGTTGTCAGGACTGTGGTATCGACAGACAAAGTGGTAAATCCACCGAAACTTTATGATCTGACCACACTGCAAAGGGAAAGCAACCGCTATTACGGATACACTGCACAGCAGACGTTGGATTTCACTCAGAGTCTATATGAAAAGAAATTGGTCACATATCCGAGAACAGACAGCCAGTTTCTGACAGAGGATATGGAAAAAACCACTATTGAAGTCATTGGAGTCCTTAAGGAAAAATATGGTTTTGGCAAGGTGTATCCATGGAAACCAGACGTAAAGCGTGTCATGAATAATAAAAAAGTTTCCAATCATCATGCCATCATCCCTACCATGCAGGTGAAAGAAAATGGGGGACAGAAATTATCTGAGGGAGAGGAACATATCCTGCTTCTTATTTCACAGAGACTGTTATCTTCTACAGCACAAAAGCATGAATATACGGAAACGGAGATTACAGTGGTTTGCGAAGGAGAAGTTTTTGCGGTAAAGGGTAGAGTGGTTAAGGAAAATGGATGGAAAGACGTAGAAGCAGCTTATCACCAGTTTGGAAAAGTTACGGAAGATAATAAGGAAGCTTCTGAAAATGCATTGCCCCTTTTGGAAGAAGGTCAGGAGATTTCTTCGGTGAAGGCTTCTAAAACGGAGCATTTTACCACACCGCCAAAACCTTTTTCAGAAGATACGCTGCTTTCTGCCATGGAGACTGCCGGGAATAAGGAATTTGATGAAGAAACTGAGAAGAAAGGATTTGGAACACCGGCTACCAGAGCCAGTATCATTGAAAAACTGGTTTCTTCCCGATATGCAAAGAGAAAAGGAAAGCAGATTGTACCCACTGAGGATGGCATAGAATTGATTGGGTTATTGCCGGACAATTTGAAATCCGCTGGCATGACAGCGGAATGGGAAAATCAATTGCTTGCTATGGAAAAAGGAGCGGTAACAAGCGAATCTTTCTTGGGTGGTATTACAGGATTAATTGATGAGATGCTTCAAATCTGTAAGGAGATTCCTAAAGAAGAAAAGCAGCGTTTTCAGAAAAAGGACAGTCTTGGAACATGTCCTGTATGTGGCGGTGCAGTGCAGGAGGGTAAGCAAAGTTTTTATTGCAGCAACCGTGAGTGTAATTTTGCTCTTTGGAAAGACAATCGTTACCTTGCCAGCATGAAGAAAAAAATGGATAAGAAAATGGCGGCAGAGTTACTAGACAAAGGGAAATGCCATGTAAAAGACCTGTATTCTGTGAAAAAGGACAGGACTTTTGATGCAGACTTGATCCTGACGGTAGAGGATGGTAGAGCAAAGTTTGGATTGGAGTTTCCGAAAAAGACAGAACAAAAGGCTGGAACAAAGAAACCAGGGAAGAAAGCAGCAAAGAAAAAATAGGATGCAGGGGCATGTGATATGCCCCTGTCCCATAAAACAGAAAGACAGGAGGAGAAAATATGGCGAAAATCAATGATATCCGACAACTGGCAGAACTTCAAGGCGCAGAAGTCAGTCGTTCGCCAAGAGACTGGATGCAGTATCTGGATACAGCAGCAAAACTATACCGTTATTCCTTTACAGATAATCTGCTGATTCATGCGCAACGCCCGGAGGCAACAGCGTGTGCCGAATTGGAACAGTGGAACGAGAAGATGCACCGTTGGGTCAATAAGGGAGCAAAAGGGATTGCACTGCTCGATGATACCGGACCAAGACAGAAAGTGCGCTATGTCTTTGATATAGCAGATACCCATATGGTACGAGGTGGAATGACACCTTATCTATGGAAACTGGAAGAAAGGCATGAAGGGAATCTGCTTGATCACTTGGTGGATGCGTATGGTCTGGATGCGGCAAATGTAGCTAGCCTGCAGGATGCCATTCAGGAAATAGCCCAGCAGCTGACAGAGGAAAATCTGGAAGAGGCCATGGAGGGGTTGGAATATGAATTAGCAGATACTTTTTTAGAAGATCTGGGAGAAGAACATATTCGTATGAATTTCCGCAATCTGATGATCAACAGTGCCTTTTATACTATCTGCCGCAGGTGTGGACTGGAGCCGATGGCATATCTGGAGGAAGAGGATTTTATTCCTATTACAGATTTTAATCGCTTATCCGTGCTTTCCTTTGTGGGAAACGCCACCAGTGATATGGCAGAACCGGTACTTCGGGATATTGGAAAGACTATCCGAAATTTTTATCGGGAAGAAATTCAAAATACTGTTGCAAATACAAACAGTATGACTTATAATGAATTTAACACTTTAAAGCGTGAAAGTGAAACAGTAACAGAAGAAACAGAAGATAAAACAATCATAGAAAATGGAGGGAATGAATATGGAACTGACCTATCATCGCAAGGGAGATTATCAATTTCCGAACCTGGCAGTGACAGAGGAGCCAGTGACAATCGGGAAGTACGGGATGCTTCGGAGGACATATCTGAAGGAGAACAAGAAGAACTGGTACCAGTCCATGCTGCTGACAGGGAAACTGAACCAGCATCTGATGGACGTGGAACAGACAGCACAGAAGAGGATGGAAATACTGATAGAACAGTATCGGAAGACTTATCCGGAACCGGACAAAGCGACAGACCAGATGGCGTGGGTGGCTTATATCAACAATTTGACAGCCATGGCAGAGGAGAACATCTTGACGGAGTTGGTGTACAATTAAGTGAGGAGATAACAGAACAGGATTTGAGTGAAGCAGAGGAAGAAATAGCCTCTGCTTTATCTTTGCCCGAATTACCGACAGCCAATGAGCAGATTCGTAAGATTGAGGAACGAATGGCAGCTCTTTATGCTGGGGAAATCACCATTCCACCGGATGTGGTGGATGAAGTGCTTCGGACTGGCAGCAATCACAGTCAGAGTCAGCTTCGTATCATTTACAATTTTATGATTGAGCAGACACCGGAGGAATATACGGATTTTGTTCGTCTGGAATATGGCAAGGGCGGGAAAGGATTTGAAATAAATGGCACAGAGTATTCCGTTTGGTTCGATGAACTTGGAATGCAGATTGCTGTGGGACACACGGTAAATGATCAGATATTGAATAAGGCATTTTTATCATGGAAAGATGTCAGCGGACGTATCAAACAGTTGTTAGATCAGGGAGAATATGCACCACAGGTGGTCTTAGATGCCGCCAGGGGAAATGCACTGAAGGAGCACGCACAAGTTCTTGCATATATGGAAAATGATATGGCCGAGGGCGTTGCAGAACTGGTCTTTGCAGATATGGAGATCTTTAACGGCGGTTATCCAGATAAAGTGGACAGATTGGCAGGACTTCTTGCACAGCCGGAATTTCTCTCAGACTTGAATGAACGTCTGGAAGGTGTAGCAGAGATTTATGAGGTCGATAAAAGTATCATGCGCTTTCACTACTACCGTCCGGATAAAGTTGCCGCAAGATTTCAAAAGTTCGCAGGAGAAGCCATTCCTTATCATGCAAGAGAAGATTTTGCATGGCAGCCGCAAAAGATATTCATTACCCAGGATGAAGTGGATGCCTTTCTTTCAAGAGGCGGTGCGTATTCGAATGGCAGACTTACCATCTATTCCTTCTACCTGCTTCATTCCGATGCAAAGGAACGTGCAGATTTCATTAAGGAACAGTATGGTACGGGTGGCTGTAGTCATGCACTATCTGGGGCAGATACTTCTCATGCCAACTATGATGCGAAGGGATTGAGCCTGGAGAGAGGAAACTATGGCAATCCGGATGCGAAGCTGTTACTCAAATGGCCGCAGGTAGCCAAACGGATTGAGTATCTCATGGAGCAGGATAAGTTCCTGACAGCAGCGGACTATACCAGAATGCCAGAGTATGAACGGGAACGGATTGTGAGACGTATTGCCAATTTCTACAGCCATATGCCAGAAGAAATCGAAATACCTTTTACCCTGGATTTCTTTCATGAAGAAGCGGTAAAGGAAATCAATCAGATGATTCTTGATCCAGAAAAGGCACAGGAACTGGTACAGAAGATGGATGCGGCACTTGCAGCTATCCCGCTGGATTATCGTGATTATGAGAACCGTGCGAAAACCCTGTCAGATGTGCATCAATACCTGGATGGAAATTACACGATTTTCCCAATACCGGAAAAAGAGCCGGAGAGCGTGGAAAGTATACGACAGATGAATCTTTTTGACTTCTTTTCTGCATCGGAACTTTCTGGAGATAACGAGCCTGCGAAAGAGGAACAGAAGGAAGAATGGGATGGGGAGAAGTACCAGGAAGAGATTGGTAACTTTCTTTATCTGGATGCAGACGATCATCTGTACCAGATTGAACGGATTTCGCAATTCGATGTGTTCTTAAAGGATATGCAAAATCCATTTATCGAGGGCAGAGTGATTTCCAGAAGGGAACATGCCTTTGACAAAGCATTGTCTGAAAATCCAATGAACGATCATCTGATTGTGGGTGGCAATCCACTCCTTCGGGACAGCCGCACGATTTATAAGGAATGTATGTATACCATGTGGGCGGCAGTAAGACAGAGTGAAGCCTATGATCTGGTTCGTTCCAGAGATATGGATGAAGATACAGCTTTTCAGATTATCAAGGATAAGGTGCAGGAGCTGGCAGATTTGAACAGAGAAAATGCACCTGTTATAGCAAATGCTGTAGAAAACTGGGAGAACTTTTCTGATTGGTTAAGTGAAGATATTTTCCAGAGAACCTATCAGGATTTTGCCGTTACCTCTAAGGATGCTGTTGATTTATATAGTGACAATACAAATTCACCAGAATGGATGCGTGGGCTGCTAGTAGAAGCTGACTGGCAGGTGATATCCATATATACCAGTGAGCAGGAAGTTGTTGCAGAAGTGGAAGCAGCTGAGGAGCAGATGGTGATGTCAGGGCAAGAAGATATCGCTGAACAACAGACCACAGAAGAACAGGATACCGCAGAAAAGCAGGATATTACAGAGAATATTGAAACGGAAGGCGGAATCCCTGACACAGGACAGCCGTCTTTTGAGGAAGCAAAAGAACTTTGGGAAAACGGCTATGTCTATGATGATTATGTTCTTACCAGTGAGATCGGTTCACGGATGCGTGAAAGTATGGAAGAAGCAGGTGTGTCCTTTGATGATTTTAGTCAGGAACAGATGGAAGTGATCAGACAGGCTGCGGAGCGGGACAGTGTATTAGAACCTATGCTAAATCCAGAATTTCCACCAGAGCAGATGCAGTTAATTACGGATGTGGTCGATCGGATGCTTGCCAATGAAAAGCGATGGTTCCAATCAGAGGTGGATGTGGTAGCAGGACATGTCATGACACCAGATGAAGTCAATGCTCAAAGGAGGAAACGGCATCTGCCATTGGAAGATGTTGTGGTACCGGAAACAGAAGTGGTACAGGAAGCACAACCGATTGAACTGGAACTTGACCCTATCAATTTTCATATCTCAGATATAGATCTTGGAGCAGGCGGACCGAAAGCCAAGTTTCGTGCAAACATGAATGCCATTTATCTTCTGCAGGAGCTGGAAGAGGCAGGAAAAAAGGCTTCACAGGAAGAACAGGAGATGGTTCTTTCAAAATATGTTGGATGGGGCGGTATACCAAGTGCCTTTGATTTTAGAAATGGAGAATGGGCAAAGGAAGCGGCAGAACTGAAAAATGCATTGATGCCAGATGAGTATGAAGCAGCAAGAGCCTCTACCTTAAATGCCTTTTATACCTCACCTACAGTCATACAGGCAATGTATCAGGCACTGGAAAATATGGGGCTGAAACAAGGAAATATTTTAGAGCCAGCCTGTGGTGTTGGAAATTTCATGGGACTTGTGCCAGAGAGCATGGCAGAGACTAAAATGTATGGTGTTGAACTGGACAGCATATCAGGTCGGATTGCCAGACAGTTATACCAGAAGAACCCTATTGCCATTCAAGGATTTGAGACCACGGATTTTTCAGAGAATTTTTTCGATTGTGTCATTGGAAATGTACCGTTCGGGGATTACAAGGTAGTAGACCGCAAATACGACCGATATAATTTCCTAATTCATGATTATTTCATCGGAAAATCACTGGATCTGGTTCGTCCAGGCGGCGTAGTAGCCGTGGTGACTTCCAGTGGAACCATGGATAAACAGAATTCATCTGCCAGACAGTATTTGGCTAATCGAGGCGATTTATTGGGCGCAATACGCTTGCCGAACAATGCATTTCAGAGAAATGCTAACACCAATGTGGTAGCAGATATCCTCTTTTTCCAAAAGAGAGACCGGGCATCCTTAGAACAGCCGGGATGGGTGAATCTGGCAGAAACACCGGAAGGCTATTCCATCAATTCCTATTTTGTGGAGCATCCGGAAATGGTGCTTGGAGAGTTTTCTACAGAGAGTACCCAGTATGGAAAACAGGCAGTTACGGTGAAGGCCATTGAGGGTGCTGACCTTGCGGAACAGTTAAAGGCGGCAGTCAGTCGGATTCGTGGAACGATTACCGAGTATGAACTGGAGGATGAGGATTTAGAGGATGTACATGTATCTATTCCTGCCAATCCAGAAGTGAAGAATTTTAGCTTTGCCAATGTAGATGGTAAAGTCTATTACCGGGAAAACTCCAGAATGAATTTAATGGAGCTGCCAAAGACCACCACAGAGCGTGTGCTTGGAATGATAGAACTTCGTAATCTGACACAGGAACTGATTAACTGTCAGATGAACGATGGCAGTGATGCGGAGATCGCCAACCTGCAGGGCAAGCTGAATACACAGTACGAAGCATTTACTGCTCAGTATGGATTGCTTAGTAACACAGCAAACCGCAGGGCATTCAGTCAGGACAGCAGCTATTGCCTGTTATCATCATTGGAACTGGTGGATGAAAATGGAAAGCTAAAGCAGAAAGCGGATATCTTTACAAAACGTACTATTCGAAAAGCAGAGCCAGTTACTTCCGTGGATACCGCCAGTGAAGCATTGGCTGTATGTATTGGAGAGAAAGCGAAAGTTGATATTCCATTCATGGCGCAGCTTGCAGGAAAGACAGAAGAGGAAATCACAGAAGAACTGACAGGTGTTATCTTTCAAAATCCATTAACTGACCAATGGGAAGCATCGGATGAATATCTTTCTGGAAATGTCAGGGAGAAGTTAGACATTGCAAGAAAGTTTGCAGAGAACCATCCAGAGTATCAAATCAATGTACAATGTCTGGAACGGGTACAGCCAAAGGAACTGGAAGCATCAGAGATAGAGGTGCGACTTGGTGCGACCTGGGTAAAGGCAGAATATATTACTCAATTTATGGGAGAAACTTTTCATACACCGAGATACAGCCTGGGCAGTAAAATCAATGTTTCCTATGCAGAAATCACAGGGCAGTGGAATATATCAGGAAAGACACAGGATTATAACAATCCAATAGTCAATTCATCCTATGGCACACAGAGGGCAAATGCTTACCGTCTTTTGGAAGATGCCTTAAATCTTAAAGATACAAAAATTTATGATACGGTTACCGATGACGAAGGCAGGGAGAAGCGTGTACTGAACCGTCAGCAGACCGTGTTGGCACAGCAGAAACAGGACTTAATCAAGGATGCCTTTAAAGACTGGATATTTAAGGATATCGACCGACGGGAGGATTTGTGTCAGACCTATAACGAATTATTCAACTCTATCCGTCCCCGTGAGTACGATGGCAGTCATATCCAATTTCACGGTATGACGCCAGAAATATCCCTTATGTCACACCAGAAAAATGCAGTCGCACATGTTCTGTATGGAAATAATACCTTGCTTGCACATTGCGTAGGAGCTGGTAAGACGTTCCAAATGATAGCTGCAGGCATGGAAAGTAAACGGCTGGGACTGGCACAGAAGTGTCTCTATGTTGTACCAAACCATTTGACAGAACAGTGGGGAGCAGATTTCTTACGTTTATATCCAGGTGCTAATGTACTGGTATCTACGAAAAAAGATTTTGAGCCTGCTAATCGAAAGCGCTTCTGTTCCCGTATTGCTACTGGGGACTATGATGGTGCAGCGACACGTTGCTGCAAATAAACTTCAATGGGGGTAAATAAGCCTCAAAGAAGGTAAAAGTAGCGGCAAGCTTAAAGCTTGCTAACT
>SAAH01000229.1 GCA_009929525.1 Clostridia bacterium
TTTGAAGAGGAGGTCAAAAAGCTATGAGTATTTTAGAGGACTTACAAGTAGTTTTAGAAACACTAGACGTTCCGATTGAAACAGGAGTGTTTTCAGATGTGGCTCCTGGTAAGTACATGGTGATTGTTCCGATGAGCGATAGCTTTGACCTTCATTCGGATAATCTACCATGCATCGATGTTCAAGAGGCACGGATTTCAATTTATAGCAAGGGCAGTTATACAGCGTTAAAAAATCAAGTGGTGCAGTTATTGTTGGATTCCAGTTTCACCATAACCGCACGGAGCTACATCGGCTTTGAAGATGATACGGGCTATTACCATTACAACGTGGATGTAGCCAAACATTATGAAATAGGAGGTAATTGAAAATGGCAACAATTGGTCTGGATAAACTTTATTATGCGACCATCACAGATGATGAAAATGGCGAAGAAATCTATGGCACACCCACTCAGCTGGCAAAAGCAATCTCAGCAGAGTTATCTGTTGAACTGGCAGAGGCAACCCTCTATGCAGATGATGGTGCGGCAGAAATCGTCAAAGAATTTAAAAATGGCACTATCTCTCTTGGAGTGGATGATATTGGCTCGACTACTGCAGCCGCCTTAACCGGAGTCACGGTTGATAAGAACAACGTTGTGGTTTCTAACAGTGAAGATGGCGGGAATCCTGTGGCTGTTGGTTTTAGAGCAAAGAAATCCAATGGCAAGTACAAATACTATTGGCTCTATCGAGTGAAATTCGGTATTCCTGCCACCAACCTTGCGACAAAGGGTGATAGCATCACCTTCTCGACACCAACAATTGAAGGTACGGTTCTCCGAAGAAACAAAGCAGATACCAATGGAAAGCATCCCTGGAAAGCGGAAGTGACCGAAGGCGATAAGGATGTACCGGCATCGGTTATCAGCGGTTGGTATACAGAAGTCTATGAACCGGATTACACAGTTATGGAGGGTTAAGCGATGGATAACGAACGAACAGCAAGCATTCGTATTGGTGGCGATGAATATGTGCTACTACTTACTACAAAGGCAACAAAGGAAATCGCAGGACGATATGGTGGTCTTGAAAACCTAGGCGATAAGCTAATGAAGTCTGAGAATGTTGAGATCGCACTTTCAGAGATTGTATGGCTGATTACCTTACTAGCCAATCAAAGTACCCTTGTCTATAACATCAAGCACAAGGATGCGCCGAAGGAATTACTAACAGAAGATGAGGTGGAAATTCTCACAAGCCCGATTGATTTGGCAGAGTACAAAGAGGCAATAATGAATGCCCTTTACAAGGGTGCAAAAAGAAATGTACTCAGTGAGGAAAGCCCAAAAAACGCAGTAGCCCCGTAAGTGACGAAGAGTTATTTACGAGGCTTTTATATTACGGCATCAGCGTATTACATCTGACCATGGATGAATTTTGGCTGATGCCGTTTGGTTTGCTACTAGACTTGTGGGAGTGCCACAAACAGTATCAGGGGCTGGCAAAACCAAAAAGAGAGATATTTATCGATGACATTATCCCTGATGGAATCTGACAAAGGAGGTGGAAAGCATGGCAGATAATTTCGGTTTGAAGATTGGTCTTGAAGGCGAGAAAGAATTTAAAAAGGCATTAACAGATATCAATCGTTCTTTTAAAGTACTTGGCTCTGAAATGAAATTGGTATCCTCAGAATTTGATAAAAACGATAAGTCTGTACAGGCACTTTCCGCCAGAAATTCAGTCCTCAATAAAGAGATTGAAACCCAAAAAAACAAAATTGATACCTTGAGGTCGGCTCTAGAAAATGCAGCCACCTCCTTTGGAGAAACTGATAGAAGAACACAAAACTGGCAGATTCAATTGAACAATGCTGAGGCGGCACTCAACAATATGGAGCGAGAGTTAAGTAGCAATAATGCTGCTCTTGAAGAGGCAAACTCCAATTATGATGATGCCGAAGATGCTCTCGATGACATGAACCGTGAAATGAACGATGTCACCGACAGTGCTGATGATATGGGAAAAGAGATTGATGAGGCGGCTGACTCTGCTGAAAAATCTGAATCTAAGTTTAAAGGCTTAGGTACAACTCTAAAATCTATCGGCATTGCCATGGGAGCAGTTGCTGTTGCAGCAGGTGCGGCGGCTGTCAAACTTGGTAAAGAAGTCATTTCCGCCTATGCCGATTACGAACAATTAGTCGGTGGTGTGGATACGCTTTTTAAAGAAAACTCTCAGCAGTTACAAGACTATGCATCGAATGCCTATAAGACGGCAGGTCTTTCTGCCAATGACTACATGGAAACCGTCACTTCGTTTTCTGCAAGCCTTATTTCTTCTCTTGGAGGAGATACTGAAAAAGCCGTTAAATATGCGGATATGGCGATTACTGATATGTCTGACAATGCCAATAAAATGGGTACAGACATGGAGTCCATTCAAAATGCCTATCAGGGTTTTGCCAAGCAGAATTACACCATGCTGGATAACCTTAAACTTGGTTATGGCGGTACAAAAAGTGAAATGGAGCGTCTCCTTTCCGATGCCGAGGCTATCTCTGGTATTGAGTATGATGTTTCTTCATATGCCGATGTAGTTTCTGCCATCCATGTCATTCAAGAAAGCATGGGTATTGCTGGTACGACTGCTCTTGAGGCAGAGGAGACTATTTCAGGATCCTTG
>SAAH01000230.1 GCA_009929525.1 Clostridia bacterium
CGACAGTGTCTGATGTGCTGAAACAGCGCTCTATTATTAAATATAGGAAGAAAGAGTTTGGTGAAATCGTTAAACCGGAAAGTCTTCTTTTCTATTCTGTTTGTGCCGAAAATGGCGTGAATGTGCCCAAAACGAATGGATTATCAAGGGTGGCGGAGATGATGGTTTTAAGGGTGATCGCCAGAATGGATAAAAAGAAATATTTCGGTGGAAGATCCTATAAAGCAGTTGCTGCGTTGCTTGGACTAAAGGATTTGAAAAATTACAAACGTAAAGCACCTGTCTTCGGTTGTATCACAGATTGTGATGAATCAAGAAAAGTGATCAGGGATATTGCCCTTAAAATAGGCCTTTCGGGCAATGAAAATGAATTCGAAAAACTTTTATCCCCAATAGAACAATCCGGTTCCTCCATGGAAATGCCGGCTGCCATTGATCCGTCTCCCGGAAATTATCCCGATGAAGAAGATTGGTCCTGGGATGAAGAGTGTGTTATTGACGAAGAAGATGATGCCAGCGTGGCGGTCTAAATAAAAGTTTACAGGAGTGATTCATATGCCGTATTTTATAAAACCTTTTCACATCTCGGCCGATGCTGCTTATAGGATAAGGAGGGGGAAGTCTTAATCCCACCCTCCTTCCTCCTCTTTATTAATGATTCTATAAACCCTATTTCTTTTCTTTTTCTTCTGCTGTCAGGCTTTTAAGGAAATTAGAACCAATCATGTTCGCGTCCTCTATCTCCTTTACGACTGTTAAAGACAATAGACAGCCCTTGAACTTATCGGTTGATACTTTGCTCTCTGTCGAAATATCCGTTTTCTCTATCTCTGCTTTTTCCTGCAGAGGCAGAGATTCAAGCCATCGGTCGAGTTCAATTCTGGGATAGCGTACCCATTTTCCACCTTTTTTCTCTGTGCGAAGCCTTACAAATCTGGGCGGTGGTACAAGGCAACCCGGGCACTTGGGGGATCTGGTGCAAATCAGATAGCTGGTGGAACACCTAGATATAAGGCGGCTTCCGCTGTTGTTAAAAGCGCTTGGTAAATAGTACTGCAATACGTATTCATAGCAACATCTCCTTTATAAGGTTTGCTATGAATATATTAGTGAGAAAAAGTGTTTACCATGAAAAGTGTGGGTATATATGCCCTGTGTTACTCTGTATACAGACCGCTCAACCCACCCCATTCCATTTACGAGTTTGAGGTAGTGTTAATATGGATAAAAAATCTTTACTCGGGGTGCCGGGGTACTTTTTATACATCTTCAAGAGATTATCTGATTCTTCCTTAAATAATTTGTGTCGTTTAATTTCCTGAATGAAATCTCTTTCTGTTACAATAAAAATATAGATTGTTTTAAGCTTCTCTGTATAAATGTGTATCAGCGATGTAAAATATGTGCGTTCTCGTCACGGATGTCAAGGACATCTTATGATCTGGCGTAAATAATGCTTAGGTGTTCTGTTTCTTGATTATTAAACATACGTGACCTCCTTGTTCTATTCCATATAATCAAGTGTCTGCCTGTTCAACGTTGTCTTGATTTCTCTCCACATTGGCATATAGGAGTCCATCAGAGAAACAAATCGTTCATTGTGATTTTTTTCGGTGAGGTGGACCAGTTCGTGCAGGATGATGTATTCAAGGCACTCTGGTGTTTTCTTGGCGAGCTGTAAATTCAACCATATCTTTCCAGTTTTTATGTTGCATGTTCCCCAACGAGTGGTCATATACTTCGTTTGCCAACCAGCTGCTTTCAAGCCTGTCACTTTTTCCCATTTGGGCAGTAATCGTGTTATCTCGGATTTCAGTAATTTACGGTACCATTCTCGGATAAAGTTTTCTCTCTGCTCTGCTGTGCTCTCCTTTCGAACAGTTAAAATAGCCTTATCCCCGGATAAAACTAGCGAGTTCTTGTTACTGTGCTCAGTTTTGAGGTAGTATTGTTTGCCCCATACATATAATGTTTCACCGGAAATATATTCCCGTTCCGATTGGCGAAGCTGATTATCAAACTTGCTGACTTGCTTCTTTATCCAACTGATCTTTGTCCGGACAAACCGTTCTATAGCCTCATCGCTCATTGAAAGCGGCGCTGATACCGTTACACTGCCTTTGGGCGGTTTGACGTATAAGTGCATGTTTTTAATATTTTTTTTGCACACCTCGATCGGTATGCCTGAAATGTTCAGTAACATTTAATATTCTCCCTGTTCAACAACAATACTGTAGATTCGCTCGACCTCGTCCTTATTCTTCAGGACCGTGTATAAGGCTTGCTTGATCCTTCGTTCTTTAAATTCATTGTGCCGGAAGTCTGCCTGTTTACTTTCCCGTACTGCCTTATCAATTGCTATTGCCAGCGTCTCGTCGTTTCCACAGTTATCATAAAAAGAACGCAGAGCTCCGCTGTGCCGTATGCTCTCAGGATAGTGCGGATTGTTTTCCGGGTTTTCGGTGTTCTTAACCAATTCAATATATTTATCCAACAGTTTCTCGTAAGCGATTGCCCCTTCTCGCCGTGCCTTAATAAGTTCGTCAAGTATGGCCGACATCTTTTCATAATATTTGGGGTTGATAAGAATTTTCTCAACAACCTTTTTGCGGATGTTGTTCTCTATCGCCTCGGCTGCGCCCTCTTTG
>SAAH01000231.1 GCA_009929525.1 Clostridia bacterium
GATCATCTTTTTGTTGTTTTTATTTCGGTTGATCGTCTTATCTTTGTACATAAGGTTCTCTGCGATTTCGATCATTTCGTGCATGGATTCTTCTGCAGAGGTTTTTGTGCTTGCTCCCAGGGAGACGCTTCCGATAATATCGTTTGAATTTTCGTTTGAGAATGACTTCCTGATCTCTTCAATTACATCTTTTGCTCTGTCAGCGTCTGTGTTTGGCATAATAAGGGCGAACTCGTCGCCACCGATCCTTGCTGCAAGGCCTTCGTTTCCGGAGGCCTTCTTAAATGCAGCTGCTGCTTCTGTCAGCAATCTGTCTCCGGCTGCATGTCCAAAGATGTCATTCGTCAGTTTAAGTCCGTTGAGATCTCCGAAGATCACGGATATCGGAAGGTTATCTTCAGTATCAAGAACGGGTATCTGCTCTTCAAAAAAAAGCCTGTTGTTTATATTAGTAAGTGGATCGTGATAAGTCAGATATTTTATGTGTTCTTCGTTTTTTTTGCGTTCTGTGTTGTCCATGAACGTAATTACAGATCCAACCATTTTGCCATCCCTATACTGAGGATATGAAGAGTATCTGACATCAAAAAAAGTGCCGTCCTTGCGCCAGAAAATCTCGTCATCTACATAAACTCCCCTACCGTTTTTAAAAGACTCCATAATTTTACATTCACTGAGGGGAAAGGGTGTCCCATCCCGTCTTGTGTGGTGTATCTGGAAATGCATGTTTTTGCCCAGCAGCTCTTCCTGGCTGCTGTAGCCGAGCATCCGGAGAGCACTTTCGTTGCAGAAGGTGCATAGTCCCTCAGTATCCATTCCATAAATACCTTCGGCAGTGGAGTCAAGTATCAGTTTAAGCTGTTCCCTGTTTTCCTGGAGGACAGTATTGGTCGCTTCGAGGTCTTCAGTCCTATCTTTTACTTTTGTTTCGAGGTCTTCTACATGGCTGCCGATCGTAGCTGCCAGCATATTGAAAGTCGCCGCAAGCTTTCCGATCTCGTCTTCCCTGAATATTTTTGCTCTCTCGTCAAAATTACCGTCATTTAATTTTTTCGCACTGAGGTTAAGGCTCTCCAGAGGTTTAAGGAGGTTACTCACATAACTGATGTAAAGAAGAGATAAAGTCAGCATTATTATTATTGAGAAAATGATCGTCAATCTGATAGTTTCATAAATGTCCTGCGTAAGTATCGCATCTGGGATGGATGTTATCAGAAGCAAGTCTACACCGGTAGTTTTGAATTCAGAGATGTTTATATGGCTGCTTTCTCCATTTATGACCACATGATCTTCATCATTGTTTGCCAGGTAATTTTCATAGCCTCGTATTATGCTGCTGTTTTTTATTTCATTTATACCGGTCCTCTTCAACGAGCCGTTGGCATCAACTTTAAAATTGGGAATTTGTAGAGAATTTGCGACGAGTTCTCCTGAATTTTTGTCTACTATGACCGCAGATGCTCCGTTTCGCTTAACTATGTCGTTCAGAAATTGGTCCATCCTTGAAAGCGTTATATGTGTGCCAAGAACGCCAATAAGCGAGCCTTCTTTGTCATATACGGGAGTACCGACAGATACGGTAAGGTCATCCAATACAAAATGCTTGTAGAGAGGAGAAAAGGATGTTTTGCCGCTTTTCTTTGCTGCCTTGTACCAGGGTCTCGTGCGGGGATCGAAGTGCCCTGTTTCAACAACAAGCTCTCCTGCCGTCATATCCTCCCTGATTTTATAGTATCTGGACTTACCTCCGGTTTCAGTGTTGTTTTTCATAATTTCCAAATTGTTGTCTTTGTTTCTCCGAGCACCGTAATATTCACCCTTCTCTGTGCCGATGCTTATGCTGTAAATGGGGGTGCTGCCGTGTGCACTTAGCAGTCCGACAAAAAATTTGTCACGGATCGTTTCATCGTTGAAATCCAGCACACCATTTCGGATCTGATTTTCTGTAACTTCGTTTAAGTATTGTGGCAGTCTTACGAATCCTTCGAACTCCTTATATATAGTTTGGTTCATATCTTTTGCTATAGTTGAAAGGGTGCCGTCTGCTGTGCTGATCCAGTTCGAGAAAAGGACATAGTAAACGATGGCAAAGGTTACAAGCGTTGTCGTAATGTATATTGTCATTATATTTCTCTTGATCGATCTACGGTTCAGGAATCTCACGGCGCACCGCCTCATGTTCATTATTAAGATAAGATATATTTTTTTCCAAGAAAGTCCTTACATTGATAAAACCATGGTATCGATAGCTGACCTGTCTCGTCCTCATGTAAAAGAATATTCAGAAAACCCGGGAATGACAATCAATTTTACATTATCTGCATTGCATTGAATATAGTATAGTTAGCACTCTTTTTGGAAATTAAATTTATTATTAACAATATATGGTTTCCATCTTGATGAAAATAGCCAAGGATGGTCGCGGCTTTACAGCCTCGACCATCCTTGGCTTCTGTTGATCCATAATAGTTTGATTTGTTACGCTTTCAAGCGGTTTTTCGGTAATTTAAACTAATGTCTCAGTTCCCGCACTCATCGTGGTGCGAATGCTCATGGCAGACTGAACCTGTAGATTTAAGTTCTCCGGCAAGATATGATTTTGCTGCTTCTTCTGAAGGGCCTGCC
>SAAH01000232.1 GCA_009929525.1 Clostridia bacterium
GAACCGGCAATTGTAGGCTCTGTATAGATAGGAACACCCGGTTTGGTTGGATCATTCTGCTGATAGCTCTGTACAAGCCACATATAGGCAAATGATCTTAAAGCATAAGCCTGTCCTACTACATAATCTGCAATCTTTTTATCTCCCGGAATCTTACCCTCCTGAGCAATTATATAGTTTGCATTAGAGATTATTGTGTAGAAGAAGTTCCAAATTTGATACTGGTGGCCTGCTTTACCTGTATAGTCACCCCAGGTGTCAAAGCCATAGTCATACCAGAACCATCCGGATCCGGAACCATCCATAGGGTGATCTTCACCCATAAGGTCAAATACAAGTATGTATGCAGGTAGTCCGCCATTTTCATCGTTCCATGCAGATCCCCAGCCTCCTGTATAGAGGACTCTGTAGATTCCGTTTAAAGCTGTAAGTGAGTTCTGAGCATCCGCAAAAATCATTGTTCCGGATACCTGGTTTGTAGGGTCTGTATTCAACTCCTCCGAACAACTGCTAAGAGAGAGAACCCCAATTATTGCAAATAAAAATAATATTTTTTTCATCATATATCCGTATTACTTAAAATTTGATATCCAGTCCCAGTGACATGGTCTTTACAGGAGTGTAAGAGAATCCTGTGCCACCGGTGAAGTTATACTGAGGGTCCATACCCTTAAGAGCTGTAAATACATGCAGATTGTCTGCAGTAAATGCAAGTCTGAGTGATTGAAGTTTCAGTGATCTCGCCCATTTTGAAGGTAGAGTATAACCAAGGGTTATATTTCTGATTGCAAAATACGAAGCGTCAAGAAGCTCATCTGAAGTTCTTGTAATCCTTGCAGAGCCGTTAGGGTCAATTCTTGGAATTTCAGCCACATCACCCGGATTTTTCCAAGCCTTATTTAGCCTGTCAACATGGGCTGCCTGACCTACATATGTACTGTATAGCAATGAGTTATAAACGCCGTCGAGCATTTTACCGCCAATAGAGTAAGTAGTAAGAATACTCAAATCAAAACCTTTATAACGAAAATCATTTGACAGTGAACCATAAAGAACAGGAATACGATTACCCGCAACATCTCTGCACTGTAAAGCTTTTTGATAGCTGCTGGTGATATACTTCTCTCCCCTCTCACCATTTGTCTCATCCCATACCCAGTAAAGCTTGTTACCGGTTGCAGGATCAACGCCGGCAGATTCTGACAGGTAGAAAGAGTTAAGAGCTTCTCCCTCTTTAATAATATAACTGCCTGAAATAATTTCAGGTTTATCTGCAAGATTGAGGACTTTATTTTTAACAGTAGATCCCATAACTGTCATGTTCCAATTAAAGTTGGCCTTTTTAATCACATCAATCAATAAGCTAAGCTCAAAACCACTGTTAACCATTTTGCCAATATTCTTTGAGTATCCATCAAAACCGAGAGAGACAGCCATAGGGAAATCCATTAGCATATCATCAGTAATTCTATTATAGTACTCAGCAGAAATTGAGAGTCTGTCAAAAATTCTTCCCTCTAAACCAATATTGAAATTGTTGTTTTTCTCCCATTTTAGGTCAGCATTCTCAAGCGAGGTAACAATAGCCCCCGGGAATGACTGGTTAGGATAGGCAAGTGAATAGAAGGCCTGCCATGCATAGAGAGACCCAATGTTATCATTACCCTGAACACCATAAGATGCTTTAACTGTTAAGTTATTAAGCCAATCTATACCCTGCATAAAGTTCTCCTGAGATAATCTCCAGCTGGCACCAACTGACCAGAAATCTCCAAATCTAACCTCTTTTTTAAATCTGGAAGTTCCGTCTCTTCTATAACTGGCAGAGAAGTAATATTTATCGTTGAAATCGTAGTTCAAACGGGTAAAATAAGACTCTATAGCATAGTTATTTGTGTAAGATCTTGCGTTACTTACTGTAGTAGCAGCATCAAGTTCATATAATCCACCAAATGGGAATCCTGTCTTTTCACCATACAAATACTGATAGTTATATTTGTAAAATTCATGACCGCCCATAAAATCTATATGGTGATTTCCAAAAGTTCTGTCCCAATAAAGAATCTGGTTGAAAGTATAGCTGAAAGTTCTGCCATCAGCTACAGCAAGCATACCGTTAGTTGATTTTCCATTTCCAAAATTTGGATTCCAGTATGTCTTTGATTTATTCATTGCATAGTCAAAACCAAAGTTGGATGTAAGTCTTAGTCCCTTAAGTGCACCCTCTTTCAGTCCACCTATCTCAACAAAGGTTCTTCCGCTCAAGTTATCTGAAAGTCCAAGATATTTGTCCTCTTCAAGATTTGCAAGAGGATTCCATCCTGCACTAGCACCTGCAGGTCTGTCTTCACCCCAGTCATACAGAGCTTTACCGCTTTCATCATAAACAGTATTTCCACTTGCATCTTTCTGATAAAGAGGATATATTGGAGACATTAACATAGCACTGTAGAATACATTTGAGTATGCAGAACTGCTTGATGCTGCTGTTCCAAGAGTTGTACTGTTTGATGTATTCCCGGCAAAGTTTACATTCAGACCTGTTTTAAACCATTCAGTTACCTTTGAATCTACATTTGCTCTTCCTGAGAAACGCTCAAAAGATGTAGATTTTACAAG
>SAAH01000233.1 GCA_009929525.1 Clostridia bacterium
GTTCATTTTCCAGGGAGGAAATCATCTGGCTCATGGCAGGCTGTGTATAGCCAAGCAGTTCAGCCGCTTTGGTGAAACTTCCTAATTCAACAACTTTTTACAGTGCAATATATCGATTCATTCTCAAATGCCATATCTTTCCGTTTTGGGCAGACCGACTTAAAAATCAGAATTAATAGCGTATCAGGCATCTAAAAGGGGTGGGATTTTGTATGAAAAAATGGATGGCAACCGGGTGTATATTAGCGGCAAGGCAGTATTGTACGCAGAATCAGTGATTCATGTACGATGCAAATTATGATAAAGATTTAATAAAAGAACGTGAAAGATGCAAAGATATTTGTTTTGAATATAACAATACAAAGCCATCTGAATTAGATAGCAAGATTCCGCTGTTGAAAAGTCTACTTGGCAAGACGAACGGTGATTTTTATATTCAGGCACCATTCTGGTGTGATTATGGATATAACATTGAATTGGGCAAAAACTTTTATGCAAATCATAATCTGATGATCTTAGATGGTGCTAAAGTAAAATTTGGTGATAATGTATTTATAGCACCGGATTGTGGTTTTCATACGGCAGGACATCCGATTGATGCTGAACGTAGAAACCAAGGACTGGAATATGCGTACCCTATCACGGTTGGTAATGATGTATGGATTGGTGCGGGTGTGCAGGTCTTGCCAGGGGTAATCATTGGAAACAATGTCGTGATTGGTGCAGGGAGTGTTGTAACAAAGGATATCCCTGATAATGTTGTTGCAGTTGGAAATCCGTGCAGAGTATTAAGAGCAATCGCAGACAAAAAAGTGGATAAGTAATTGAATTAAACAGTCTTACAACGGCATCTGTCAGAAATGGCAGATGTTTTTTCTTCTATATAAATAGGGGGGTGCAAAGGGGGTGCAAATTAAAGGGCATCGTTACATTGTATCAATTTCATTGTCCCAATGAACAAAGAAACGAGCATATTGATACAAGCAGATACGTCTGTAGCGGCGTAGAAGGCTGAAATAAGAGGCTTTTGCCCCTTAAACAATAAAGAATACCATATCGGAAAGAAAGGATGCTCAAAGCCGTTTCTGATTGGTGGTTGATAATTGCATACCCTTTTAACGATACCACTGGGTATCGTTATATTTTTTACTTATTTGGGATTAAATCGAGGAGGAATTTGATGTTCACAAGAAAAGAGAAAAATATGCTATTTGACCCTTATTTTGAGGTGATTCGAGAAACGGAGCAGTTTATTGAGGTTCGCTCCGTCAATACAGGCCATTGTTGGAGCGTGTTCAAAAACATTTATAATGCACCTCGAAAGATTACACTTTATCACAAACACAAAGAGAGTGACCGCTATTTCCATGGACTGGAGCTGCCCATAGTAGCGGAATGCTATGTAGTTAGGTGGCTCTTTCGGCCAGCCGTTACCTCCGACCGGACAGAAGTATTTATTGTGTTGTTTAACGATATCGATCCAAGTGATGTCGCAGCCGTCCGGCTTCTGGGTTCCCAGGGCAACGACATACACCATGTTTGAGTCCTTTTTCTGCATGGTCATTACCTCCCGTAAGTAATCGCAGAACTCCGCAAGGAGATGTTTTTGTTCGTGGTTTGAAGCGGCTCTGGTATCAATCGCCATCTGGTAGACCTCCCGAAAGGATAGGTGGGAGATAGGGATACCATTCGGTGCTACAGTAAACGGCAGATACGACCTGGCATACGCTTGTGTGCATTCGGACAAGGTCACAATCTGCTTGAATGTTGCCGGGGACGCCGCCAACCGGACAGAGTATTTTGTAAGCTGATCCGCTCCGGGCAGAAGCCACCCACGCTTTGCTTCAAAGATGATGTGGAAGTTTTTATAGTCGGAAACTTCAATATCGGTAATGCCAGTATCGGCATCGTACTTCTGGTTCATAACCGTGACAGCATCTGTGTCTGGAACCAAGCCGCAGATATGCTGCACCACAGCTTTCAGGAACTCTGGGCATTTCGCCAAGGCCCAGGACATACTCAAAGAGATGTCATTTTCTTTATCGCCGAGAAGTTGGAAAACGCTATGTACCTCCCGACCGTATGATTCAAGTGTTGCCATCGCTGCCTCCTATTCCCCATCTGGCAGGAGAGTAATCATCCTATCCAGAATGGGCTGTACTTCTCCGGCTTTATACCGTCTTTCAAAGGAACCGTTGCAGAAATGGTCTTCCCGGAGAAGCATTGTGAGCAGAGCGCAGCACAGGTCATAGTCAGCCTCGGGTAGCCGTTCCAGTTCTTTGTTGCAGTCTATCGGTTCGGTAATCATGTAATCACCGTAGTTGTATTTCATATCGCCAATCTTCTCCAACACCTCGTAGTAGCGGGATTCCGAAAAGGAATCAGAGGCTTTCAGGGCTTGGAGTAGGTTGCGTTTTTCCGTATTCTTCATTTTTATCCTTTCTTCTCGAAGGTAACTGATTCCCCCAGGATAATGCTCATGTACGGTAAGGAAGCAAGCAACCGAAAACAAGAGATAGACCGCCAGCACTACACTATTCCGAACCAAAGACCAAAAGATAAGCATTTTGAGAAAATCTAAACTTTTGGATTTTCCTACAATGCCGACTACG
>SAAH01000234.1 GCA_009929525.1 Clostridia bacterium
AGAGTATCAACTAGAGTATCAACTAGAGTATCAACTAGAGTATCAACTAGAGTATCAATGATTGGATGAAGTATGGCATTACCCGTAAATATTATAGACTTGATCAACCGGCGCACGGTTGAAAATGCTCGTGTGGAATATAAGCATGATTGGAATCCTGAATCCATTATTCACACCATCACTGCTTTTGCAAATGACATTGATAATTGGGGCGGAGGGTATGTGATTATTGGAGTCGGTGAGGAAAATGGTATGCCCAAGTTACCAGTAAAAGGACTCAGCAGAAATTCAATTGATACCATTAACAGGGAGATTCTTCAAAAGTGTAATTTAATTGAACCTCGGTACATTCCTGTTGTGGAGCATGTGATCTACGAAGGAGTGGATGTTTTGGTTCTTTGGGCTCCTGGTGGGGATGCACGCCCATACAAATGTCCCTCTATTATCAGCAGCGATAAATCTACAAAATCTGAAAAAGCTTATTACATACGTGCCCTATCAAACACAGTCCGAGCAAACAGACAAGAGGAGAAAGAATTATTTGCTCTATCTGAAAATGTTCCGTTTGACGATAGGGCTAATGTGAAAGCAAATATAGAAGATATGCGTCCCAGTCTCATGTCTGAATACCTTTACTCTATTGGAAGCGATCTTTACCGCGAAGCCTTGAAAAGGCCGATAACTGATCTTGCCACAGACATGCACCTGGTTGGAGGGCCAAGCGAGATGCGTAAACCTCTTAATGTGGGTTTGATGTTTTTTAATGAACATCCCGAGAATTACTTCGGATATGCCAGAATTGAGATCGTGGACAAACCAGACCCGACGGGAAAAGGAATGACAGAAAAGGTGTTTACTGGTCCTCTTGATCGTCAGTTGAGGGATGCATTGAGCTACATTAAAAACTACATCATCAAAGAAAAGGTGACAAAAGTTTCGGGACAAGCCGAAGCAGAACGAATTTACAACTATCCGTATGATGCAATAGAAGAGACACTTTCAAATGCTGTCTATCACAAATCATACCAAATACGAGAGCCAATAACCGTGACTATCACCCCGGATAAAATGGAAATTACAAGTTTACCAGGTCCAGACAGAACTATCACCGATGAAGACATTGCCAACTGCAAAATGATTTCAAGACGTTATCGTAATCGTCGAATAGGAGATTTTTTAAAGGAACTAAAACTTGTTGAAGGGAGGAACACGGGGATTCCGACAATTCTGAGTGCGATGGGTAAAAACGGCTCTGCAAAACCAGTATTTGAGACCAATGATGAAAGAGCCTACCTGACAGTGATCCTCCCAGTGCATCAGGCTTTTATACTTGAAAAGACTTCAACGGTCGTAACTCAAAAGAAAAAAAAGCATCCTGATGCACTCAAAAACCTCATTATTGCCACATTAAAGAAAAAAGGGGAGATTTCGACATCAGACCTCGCCTTAGCAATGGGCTATAAAAAAGCGACACAATCCATCAGTAATTACGTTAAGGAATTACTTTCCAATGGGAAAATTGAATACACCATTCCAGATAATCCCAGGTCAAGACATCAAAAACTTCGATTAATTTCTTGCGATTGAAAAACACAAGATGGGACTTGTCGTCTGATTATAAAAAGGTACAGGGAATGAACTATTCTATTACGTAAACTGGTTTGTAAACTGAATTGTGAACTGGTGCAACAACAGCAACAACATGATACAACTTAATTGTGTCACCACTGGTGTCACCATTTGTAAATCAGGAAAAGCCTGTGCGAATTGCATCATTCGTCGCAAACTGCGAGGACTGTACTCATTCGTCCCATATTTTCTTTGCAAGTGATTCGATAAAGTCTCAATCACCCTGCGACCATATTCCAGTTTCCCTTCCGGCTTGCCCAATATGGGCGCGGAGGTCTGGGAGGACAAGGTGTGGATGCGACCCCGACGGGGTCGTGAGGAATCATGGTGTGGATGGTTTCCCGGGGTCTACGACCCCGGGCTATAGGATGGGTATGCTCCGCATACCTTAATTTGCTGCACCCCGGAAGGGGTGCAGTGGGAAGAGACATACGCCCTCCGGGCACGGAGACAGATGGGCACGGAACCATTCCTTACTAATATCCTTTCCAGACTCATCTTTTTTTCTGCGCAAATCTGCGCAATCTGCGGTTAAAATAATCCTTGCATCCTCTTGAAAATCATCCACAATGCCCATTGGATTTTTTATGTAAGTGGTGAAAGCCCCTATAAACTCGAAACGCCCGAAATATCATCCGAGTTGTAAGGTGACAGACCAGGCTTTATCTCGGAAAGTGGTGTATGAAAAACCTCGGCGGATATAAGAGAATGAATGTGGGCTCGGTCGCACAATTTGGATCGGGACTGTGCTGGGGTACCCTTTTTGCAGCCAAGAGTTTTGAATTGGTGGCGAGAGTTGCTATTACCAAGTTGGTATGAGAGAAATATCTTATTTTAATAATAAAGACACTTATGTATCCAGGTCTTTAATCTTTTTTTTACTGTTTGTTTTCTTATTTGTTCTGTCCTCTGAATCCGTTACATTCGGCGATAGTGAATTTTCATCTCGTTCTATGTCA
>SAAH01000114.1 GCA_009929525.1 Clostridia bacterium
AATGGCACTTACGATAATGCTGATAGCAGCCTCCTCTGCAATAGCGGCACCCCTTGATGCCTTTAAAGGCCAGAAAGGTAATCTTGACATCGCCGGAGGAACTGCCCACATACCTGTAATGAAAGAAGCGGCAAAAAGGATCATGTCTGTTAACCCGGACATTCGCATAACTGTTGCCGGGGGAGGTTCGGGAGTTGGAGTCAAACAGGTCGGTGAAGGGCTTGTGACGATAGGGAACACCGGACGCGCCTTAAAGGAAGATGAGATATCAAAGTATGGACTGGTCTCCTTTGCCTTTGCTATTGACGGCGTGGCCGTCGTAATTAATCCCGGCAACAAGATTGATGCCCTGACAAGCCGGCAGGTCATTGATATTTATGCCGGAAAAATAAAAGACTGGAAAGAACTTGGCGGCGAACCGGGGGCGATCAATGTCTTTGGACGGGAAGACGGAAGCGGTACAAGGGAAGTTTTCACCGAGAAAGCGATAAATAAGGGAGAGCTTGCTCCTTCTGTAAACGTAGTCAGTTCCAACGGAGCCATGAAGACTGCTGTTGCACAGGACAAACGGTCGATCGGGTATGTCGGGATCGGACACATTGATAAATCAGTGAAAGCTCCTAAATTTGACGGAACTGTACCAACCCAGGAAAACGCCGCTAACGGCAAATACAAAGTTACCCGCAACCTTTACATGAACACCAAGGGTGAGCCCCAGGGACTTACGAAACTCTTTATCGACTACATATTCAGCCCTGAAGGCGCAGAGATAACAAAAGACAGCGGATACATACCGCTGCCGGCAAAGAAGTAAAGTGTGAGTGGGGGGAGAGTATCCTCTCCTCCCAACAAAATCAGGATAGAAAATTGAACGAAAATAAAAACATTCCTCTTTGGTTAAAAGCATCGGCTGTATATGTCTCTTCTCTCATGTCAGCCCTTTTTGTCTTTATTACTGTTTGCGCTCTAGATGGATTGTTCAAGAGCGGTCCTTCACTGTTCGGTTCTGTATGGGATCCTGAAGGAGGACAATTCGGGATCATGCCAATGATCTGGGCAAGCGGACTTCTTTCCGTTTCATCACTGGTCATTGGTTGGGCATTTTCAGTCGGATGCTGTTGTTTTATTCATGGTTATGGACCCAAATGGACAGCAAGGTTATTGGCCAGGATATTGAGGATCATGACGGCAATACCAACGGTTGTTTATGGTTTCGCATCTGTTTTCCTGCTTGTCCCACTCATCAGAAACGGCCTTGGAGGCTCAGGGTTTTCCTGGCTGACAGCCTCCATTGTGCTAAGCCTTCTTATAATGCCTACTATGGTGCTTTCGATGGACAGCGCCTTCCGGACTATAGAATCTGAGACCAGGCTGACATCGGCAGCACTTGGATTCACCAGGGAACAAAACATCGCGATGGTCGTCCTTCCTGCTTCCAGACAGTGGATATTGTCTTCAGCACTTCTCGGTTTCGGCCGGGCTGCAGGTGACACCCTCATTCCAACTATGCTTGCAGGAAATGCGGTTCAGTACGCAAATACGCCGCTGGACGCAATGAGGACCCTTACGGCCCACATCGGGCTCGTCCTCTCTTCCGATGTTGGGGGAACGGCATATCTTTCGCTTTTTGTAGCAGGCGGGATACTGCTGTTTGTCAGCATTTCTGCCAACATACTGTTCCGTCTGCTGAGTAGGAAGTCACTATGATGAGGGTAAAACTGCTGCGGTTTCTTGCCTTTATATCTGCATTCTTTGTCATTGGTTCTTTTATGATGCTGATTGGATTTCTTTTCTACCACGGTACGCCTGTTCTTGACGCAGGGCTCTTCTTCGGGGAGACAGATCCAATCGATGCGATAATCGGCGCGCGCCCTGTCTGGGACGGTATATGGCCGGCTTTTGCCGGAACTTTGTATCTTATAGCCCTGACAATGGCTGTTTCACTTATTCCCGGGATAGGGTGCGGAATATACCTTGCCCGCTACGCAAAGGGGAAAAAGAAAGAGATGCTTTCTATGGCAGTGGATCTTTTGGCCAGCGTCCCTTCTATTGTTATGGGGCTTTTTGGGTTTGTGCTGATCCTCTTACTCAGACGAACTTTTGCACCTGACGCGACCACATGCATCAGTCTTGCGGCATTCTGTCTTGCTTTGCTTGTGATGCCTGCACTTGTCGTAACCACACGGACATCAATAGAGAGCCTGCCGGAGTCTCTTGTAATTACAGGAACAGCACTTGGATTTACGGAACATCAGCTGCTTCGGCATATTCTGATCCCGGCGGCCGGCAGGGGGATACTTGGCGGGATCATGCTTGCGATGGGACGGGCCGCTGAAGATACGGCAGTTATCATGCTCACTGGAGTGGTCGTAAATTCCGGACTGCCTGCCGGACTCGGTTCCAAGTTCGAAGCTTTGCCTTTCCTTATTTTCTATACTGCCGCTCAATATGTAGACCAGAATGAACTCCTTAGAGGATTTGGAGCTGCAATGGTCCTCCTCGTCCTTTCTGCAGGACTCCTTTATGCTGCATCAAAACTTCAACGAACGATGGAAAAACGCTGGAAAGGAGCAAAATAATGGATCTTTGCGCGGAAATACAAAATTTATCAGTATCATTTCACGGCAGAAAAGCTGTCACCGAAATAAATGCTAGCTTGCCGTCAGAAGGCATAACCGTTCTTATCGGCCGCTCCGGTTCCGGGAAGACAACATTTTTAAGGGCTTTGAACAGGCTCAATGAAACTTTTGACGGATACGAAGGATCCGGGAGCATACGTTTGTTTCTGGGAGGCCAAATGAAGAACATATATTCTTCAGGCACATTGACCCCGACTGAGTTGCGGAGAAAAGTAGGGATGGTCTTTCAGACACCTAATCCTCTTCCGCTGAGCATACGAAGGAACATTATGCTGCCGTTGGAGCTCATGTTGGGATCAGGGAAATCCGTTGCTGAAGAAAAAATGGAAACGGCGCTAAAAACAACAGGTTTGTGGAATGAAGTCAGAGACAGGCTTGACACACCTGCTAACCGGTTATCCGGGGGACAGCAGCAAAGACTCTGTCTTGCAAGGGCTCTGGCTCTTGAACCCGAGATGCTGCTACTTGATGAACCCACCGCCTCACTGGATAAGAGGTCTTCGGAACTGATCGAGGACCATCTTCTCTCCCTGAAAAACAGATATTCCATAGTGATGGTATCTCACAGCGTAAGACAGGCGGTAAAGCTTGGAAGCTATTTTGTATTGCTTAAAAATGGCACTGCAGCAGCTTCGTTCTCAAAAGAGGAGTTCCCGGAAGGTAAAGAGGCGGAGAAAGCAATGACCGACCTTCTTTAACTGCTTTCTGACAGTCTGCATGAAATAAATTTCAGGATCACTTTATTTGAGGGGATATATGAAACGCGCAAGCACGGCTCTTTGTTTCATAAAGATCTAGGGAGGGTACTGGGGCCTTCCATCTGCCGTAATTGCATCAAGAAAAGTCAGCACAACGATAATTGCCTCTATTAGAGTAATGACCGCCTGTTGTTTGACTGAACTGGTTCGTCAGCTTTATCATTGTACCGGTATCATTCAGGGGAGGGAATGCCGTGATGAATGGTGAGCGCATTAAAGAAACTTCCGTGTATGTGTTTATCGTAATAGTTACATTCATCGTTCTCCAGTCAACGGTCGTCGTTATGCACGAATTCACGCACAGTACTGTAGCATGGTTCTTTGGAGATATTATGAGTCCTCGCAACATAATCTGGGGTAATTTCTTAACTATGACAGGCTGGGATGAAGGAGTTCATTATCACAGTCTGTTCCCGTCAGCAAACAACATAACTGAAGCGATCATAGGAGCCGGCCCTCTGCTTGTTCACAGTATCATTGTCGCTTTTGGCCTTTGGTTTCTCCAAACAGGATGGATGAAGGACAAAAAGATGCTTTTCCACGTTCTGTACTGGTTTACAGTGGCTAATTTTATGGAATTGATAGCTTATATAACGATGAGGTCCTTCGCCACAGGAGGAGATACGGGACATCTCAGCCGGGGGCTGGGGCTTTCCCCGTGGATGATCTTTATTGTGGGGAATACAATTATCATTTTCGGATTATATATCCTCTTCAAAAATGTATTGCCTCTCAAATATTGCCTGTTTGCGAAAGAGAACGTTTTGACCAAGTGGGCGATCCTCCTTATCACTTCCTTCTGCCTTTTTTTATGGGGGAGCGGATTGCGTGTCGTTCTGTACATATACCCCGATCCCCAGTGGATGTTTGGGCTGATCGGCTTTGCCGCGTTCATCAGCGTCCTGTTTATTTTCAAACCCGCGCGATAAAGTTAACCTAAGCACATTTCATTCTTAAGGTTATTATTAAAGTAATCACCCTTTTCTTTCTTTTCACAATGGTTTCGATTCCGAGACTGAAAGCTATCTTTTTTCGGAAAGAATATTAAATTGCTTATAGACGATTTAGAAGTTAACCAGTTAAAATATTGATGCCAGAATCTCAGAAATATGATCAACTGGTCATAATAATTTAGTCGCAATGTGTTTTTTTTTAAATTTTTAAGTACTAAACTGAAAAGCTATAAAAAAGCGCATTGTCTTCAGACATTAATGATTTTTACTAGAGTGCAGCTGAAAAGAAAGAGGAGCCCTTTATGACAGCAGATAACAATGAGACTAAGGACCCATCTTCCAATATTGGGATGGATACGAAGAAAGCAAAGATAAATTCGACCTTACTCACTCTGATAGTTATATCTATCATTGCTCTTCATCTGCGTTTTGCCTGGAACAGATACAACGATATTGCCTCCTCTGAAGCAGTCATGCTTGCACAATCGATGGAGTCACTTCTTCATCCCGAGCATATAACAGAACTGTCCGGAACTAAAGAAGACCTGAATAAACCTGCATATGTTATGACACAGCTTAGCCTGAAAAGGCTTGTTGAGACAAATAATCCAATCCGCTTCGCTTACATTTTTGGTGAACGAAACGGAAGTATGATATTTCTAATAGATTCAGAATCGCCTGATTCACCGGACTACTCGCCGCCCGGACAGATATATGAAGAAGCCAGTGATACGGACTGGCTGCCTTTCAAGACCGGCAAAACAGTTCTTACTGAACCGGCAACTGACAGATGGGGGACATGGATCAGCGCTCTTGTACCAATAAAAGACACGTCTGACGGGAGAGTCATTGCCGTCCTCGGGCTCGATTATTCAGCGTCTGAGTGGAATTCACGAGTATGGGAACGTATGGTCCCGGATGTTGTGATCATTATGACCCTTCTTATGCTTTTTATTGCGTTGCTTCGCACCTGGAGACAGAATTCTACTCTTAAAGAACTCAGCAAGAAGATGGCATTTAATGAGGCTCTCTATCGAAGCGTCTTCGAACAGGCTCCAATAGGCATCGCAATTGCTGATGAAAACAGGTATGTATCACAGTCAGAATATGGACAGATGAATGCAAATCCTATGTTCGAACAGATCACAGGCTGGACGAGCAACGAGTTGTTGAAAATTAATTGGGCAGATATCACTTATCCCGAAGACCTCAAACTTAATATTGAAAAATATGAACAATTCAAAGAGAGAAAAACCAACGGCTACACCATCGAAAAACGTTTTATTAGGCCAGACGGATCAACAGTTTGGACAAATATGAAGATATCTCCTTTGTTGGGCAATCCTGACATGGGTGCTTTTCACTTGTGCCTCCTCGAGGACATCTCTGCACGCAAAGCAGCGGAGGAGTCGCTCAAAGAAAGCGAAAGAAGCAAATCCGTGCTTCTTTCACACCTTCCCGGAATGGCATACAGGTGCAACTATGACCGCGACTGGACCATGAAATATATTTCTGACGGCTGCACTGAATTGACAGGATACGCTCCGGAAAACCTTTTGAATAACAGAGATCACTCTTTCAACGATATCATCACACCAGAATACCGTGAACCTCTCTGTATCGAATGGGAGCGTACCCTTGCTGAGAGGCTGTCATTTAAACATGAATACGAGATCATAACAGCTGAAGGAAAACGAAAATGGGTCCTTGAGCTTGCAGAAGGCATATTTGATGATAATGGTGAAGTAGAGGCTCTTGAAGGAATTATCATAGACATCTCCGACAGAAAAGAAGTCGAAAATATACTCAGATATAATAATGAACATGACAGATGGACCGGACTATTCAACAGATACTATCTGGAAAATCTCCTCGACAGGGATACCAAAGAGCTAACTGAAGAGAAAAAAGCCCTGATTGGAATAGATTTGAGTGCGGCTCAATCAATTACTACCGCATTTGGATTCCATTACACTCAGGAATTGATCACAAGGACAGCAGGTGTGATCAGTAAATACTGCACGGATAAACGCCTGTTATTCTATACATACGAGAATCGATTTGTTTTCTACCTAAAAGGTTATAAAAACAGAGACGATTTGATTGTGTTTGCAGAAACTCTTGCAAACACACTGGAATCTTTACTTTCGGCTGAAAGGATCAGCGGCAGGCTAGGTATCGTTGAAATAGACTATGACAATAGGCTTGAAGCAGATGAACTCTTGAAAAGACTTCTGATAGCATCTGAAAAAGCAAAGATCATTCACGAGAAAGATTTTAGCGCCTGTTTTTACGACACTGAAATGGAAAATGAAATAATCCGCGAACAGGATATAAAGCGTGAACTTGCCCAAATCGCTGTGTCTGAAAATAATGAAGTATTATTCCTTCAGTATCAGCCTATCGTTGACCTCAAATCAAACAAGATCAGCGGTTTCGAGGCTTTGGCCAGATTGAAAAGTGAAAAGTTAGGTTGTGTTCCTCCCCTTGAATTTATTCCTATAGCAGAGAAGACAAAACTCATTGTCCCAATTGGCCGAATCGTTTTTATGCAGTCCTTCCGTTTCCTTAACAGGCTCAAGGAAATCGGATACAGCAACATCGACGTTTCTGTCAATGTATCTGCTATTCAGGTGCTGGCGAATAATTTCACTGTTGATTTGCTTAATATGATAAATGAGATGCACGTTAATCCAGAAAATATTATTATTGAGATCACCGAGTCGGTATTTTCTTCAAATTATGAGGATATTAACAAAATACTTGGCGAGTTGAGAAACTCGGGGATCAAGATCGCAATAGACGACTTTGGAACCGGATATTCATCTCTTGCAAGAGAACAGGAGTTGAATGTCGACTGTCTTAAGATCGACAAATATTTTATTGACAAGCTCCTGGAACTGCATCCTGACAATGCAATAACCGCTGAAGTAATATCTATGGCGCACAAGATGGGCCATTGGGTAATAGCAGAGGGCGTAGAACATGAAATACAAAAAGAATATCTGGTTAACAACGGGTGTGACAGTTTCCAGGGGTATCTCTTTGCAAGACCGCTTGATGAGAATACGGCGTTAGAAATGATCAAAAAACAGTAAAACAATAACCGCGGTACCAAACTTTTTGCACAAAGAATAGGGTCTCTCTGAACAAGGAGAGACCTTTTTCGTTTCTATATGAAATGTTCCTTCTGTTGTTTGAGTAATGAACTTGTACAATTTACCGCGGCACACTTTAAGAGTCTTGCATTTAATATTGATTAAGCTATGATATTATATCTATAGATGTTTTTACTATACGATAATTATGGTGAATCCGATATACAGCTTTTAAATAATAAGAACAAGGAGGTTAATGTTATGAAGGTACCGTTCTGTACATGTGTTGACCATGAATGCCGCTGCAACCCCGTAAACCATCCGCATGGATGCACGCCGTGTATTGCAAAATGCCTGGCGGAAAATGAGATACCTGTATGCTTCTACCGTAAAATTGAGCCGAACATGGACAGGAAACAGGACTATACCTTTAAAGGGTTTGCTAATTTTGTCATTGACCATGAAAAAGGAAAATTAGATTAAATAGTTTTATTCTTTTTCCTAAAGCAAAGACCGCCGTTGTGAGACCGGCGGCCTTTGCTTTAGATATTTATAAATATTTATTGTCCTTAGCCCTTTACGACAAAGGAGATCTTTGCATTGACGCGGTACTTCGTGATTTTGTCTCCCTCAACTATCGCCTGCATATGTTTAATGTAGACGTTTTCGATATTGTGGACTGTCTTCGCAGCTTCTGTTACAGCTGCCTGTGCCGCTGCCTCCCAGCTCTCGCTCGATTCAGCAAGAACTTCGATTATCTTTACAATAGCCATGATAATCTCTCCTTTAATCTTAGAAAAACTCTCAGTGATCACTGCTTACTTCACCTGAGCTGACCGTTTTCGGAGATCAGTACTTGATCACTTTCGGCAATTTGCCTGCCTGATCAATCCAGTCTCCTGCCTGCCTAGTTGTGGGAACCCTTCTGACAAGTTTCATCGCCTGGTTTACTTCAGCCATTTTCGCAACAAGGTTATTGGTTTTTCTCTTTGCAAGTTCAGGAACTGTATCAACACCGGCGGCTTCAAGAAGTTCGGCATATTCACTGCCAACACCCTTGATGCGGAATAGATCTGCATGGTTTGCCCATTTCAATATCAGTTTCTCTGCTATTCCCGACTTTTCAGCAAGCTCTGTCCTGCCTCTTTTGGAAGAACATTCTTCCAAAAGCTTTTCTATTGAAGTTACGCCTGCCTCATTTAATTTTTCTTCGTATAAACCGCCAATGCCTTCAATTATGCTTAATTTTGCCAATAAGAACCACCTCCCCGCAATATCGTGCTACTATTTGTAATATTTCACACAGTTATTATATCATCTCTCTGTCATAATAAATCGATATATATCTGCGAAGAGTTGATCCAGTCAGATCGATCTCATAATGCGTTACCATGAGAGGATCAAACTGGATCAGCTGCATTTTATTCCTGTATTTTAATACTGCATGCTGTTCTGATAGAATTTTGATTAAAAATTTCATACATCCTTTTTAACCGCCCTGTTTGCAGTATTCAATGATTTAGACACTTTATCGGATTTATTCCCTGTTACCCGGTCTATCAAAGCTATACATTTCAACGTTTGTTCAAAGACCGTTGTAAGTACTTCCTCGTTTTCCTTCATTTCATCTTTTATCTGTCTGTATAATGTATTCTCACTCATGATCAAATTACCATTGTTTCAGCTTACTGTTTGCGGGTCTCAAGAAAGAGGATACCGCTGCCAAGGGCTATCATGCCGACACCTGCCCACATCGGAATATTAACAGTTTTTTTTCTTCTACAGATATTTGAATCAGACCGGCTTTTTTCAGTAAAACCATCTTATAATTTTCATAGCATCCTTTATCATTAAAGCAATCTTTAAAACATTGGATCGGGAGGTGAATTTTATGCCGGTAATCAAAGTAGAATGCGCAGCCATGAATGTTGAGACAAAAGAGAAACTGATCAAGTCTTTGACGCAGACTGCCAGCAGCATTATGGGAATTCCTGAAGCAGCTTACATAGTACTTCTTAACGAAATGAGCAAAGACAATATCGGAGTTGGCGGAGAGATGCTTTCAAAGAAACAGCACTGACAAATTCTTTCTTCAAAAAAAAAAAATTAGACTAAATTTGGGACATCCCTGATCTTCCGGGTGTCCCTTTTACTAGATGGAGCGTATCATTTTTAATTTATGGATCAACTATCTATTGCTTTATGGTAGTAAAATATCATATATATTAAGATGGGAGGTCAATATTCAATGAAAAAACTTTGTTTTTTAATACTGTTTATTCTTTTTACAATGATCACGGTACCCGCTTTCTCCTGTACAACAACTATAGCCGGAAAGGACGCAACGATCGACGGATCTGTAATGGTATCGCATTCTGATGACGGATTACATGATGCCAGCCTTGTCTATGTTCCTGCTATGGACCATGCTTCCGGTTCAATGCGGCCAGTCTTTTATTCACACGAATCTATAGGATTCAAGCCTGAGTGGGGTGGAACACAGACCCACAGGCTCATTACAAAAGGCAGGGCGCCAGCGTATGACAAGAAGGGACTTCCTGTAAGTATTCCGCTTGGGTTTATTCCTCAGGTCGCTCATACTTATGCCTATTTCGATTCGAACTATGGGATCATGAACGAACATCAGCTAACGATAGGTGAGTGCACAGACAAAGCAAAAATACATCCGGAACCCGAACCCGGGAAGAGGATATTTTATTCATCTGAACTATCAAGGGTTGCTTTGGAAAGAACAAAGACTGCCCGGGAAGCTGTAATGCTTATGGGAGAAATGATCGACAAGTACGGTTATTACGGAACCGGTGAAACCTTGCTTGTCGGTGATCCATACGAAGGCTGGGTAATGGAGATGGCTGGTTACGATATGAATGGAACCGGGGGAGTCTGGGTCGCCCAGCGCGTCCCAGACGAAAAGATATTTGTAGCCGCCAACCAGTTCCGTATTAGGGAGATCGACCCAAAGAACAGGGATTTGATCTTTTCAAAAAATATATTCGAGATAGCTGAGCAGAAGGGATGGTGGAAACCATCTGAAGGCCCCCTTGATTTTACAAAGGTCTACGGCGATGGAGAGTTTCATCATCCTTATTATTCATTGCGAAGAGTATGGAGGGTAATGTCCCTGCTTGCTCCGTCGATGAATTTTTCACCATGGGTCAAGGATGGCTTGACAAAAGATTACCCATTTGCAGTCAAACCGGATAAAAAAGTTTCTGTAGAGGATATAGCTTCTATCCACAGAGACAACTATGAAGGTACTGAATTTGATCTGACAGTAGGTCTTGCAGCAGGGCCTTTCGGAAATCCTACAAGGTACGAGGGAAATGCAGAATCAGTTGCTGATACTGAGGGAAAGCTCACATCATTGGTCGGAGAATTTGAAAGACCTCTGGATATCTACCGCTGCGTATATTCTTATGTTGTCCAGTCCAGAAGCTGGCTGCCTGATACAATAGGAGGTCTTCTCTGGTACGGTCCGGACAGGCCGTCTACAAATGTGCTTATGCCGTTTTACTCAGGTGCAACAAACCTTCCAAAACAAATACAGCAGGCAAATATTCTTGATCTCAGCCGGGACAGTGTCTGGTCCGCGTTTAATTTTGTCGCAAATTTCTGCACCATAAAATATTCCTACATGATCAAGGATATAAGGGAAGAAAGGGCGAGGTTAGAGAATACTGTATTCAATCTTCAAAGCCTTATTGAGGCAAATGCACTTGCACTTTGTAAGAACGGAAAAACAGATGAGGCGAAGAAAATGCTTACTAATTATAGTGAGAAGAATACGGCAGAGGTCCTTAATGCCTGGCACCTGCTCGCAGAAAATCTTTACGTCAAATACAACGACGGTTATCTGAACACTGAAGAAGAGGTCGGACAGCCCCTCTTTTATCCATCCTGGTGGCTGAAAGAGGTAGGTTATGAAAAGGGCCCGACAAGTTATCAAAAAAAGAATTGATCATTCCCCTGTCACTCATCTAATTTTGTTGACTGCAGGCTGCCGCAGATCCCATATTTATATGGTCTGCGGCAATATTTTTATCGTCTCGTAATTTTCACGTTTTAGGATATTAAAGATCACAAAATGAGCATAATTTTAAGATTAGCTCACTTTATGTTATACTTACTTAGATATTTACCAAATTTAAAAGGAGATGAGCGCATTAATTAAAGGAGGAAAAAGATAAATGACTAGCTCTAACATCAAACCATTCAAATTTATGGAATCAGCGGTATTGCCCCTTGCCACGGGCATAAGGGCGCAAACTCTTCGTGAGCTTCATTCAGGCCTTACAGAGGTCCCGGACAGCTCGATCTACTTTCATTTCTGGGGACGTATGGTGAGGCCCCACATTTCAGAGTCTGAATTCAACAATGACTTCGCATCATGGGTCAACAGCAGCCTTAGGGATTTCATGCTGGCAGAGGCATTGGGCGGAATAAACCCAGTCAAATTCCAAAATTTTGACAACATAAGAGCCGTGATTTTGAATATTCTCGAAAAGCGGCTCGAAAATGAAGATTTTCTCAGTTGGAAAAAGTCAGACCGGGACTTTCACTTCATTGCCTGTAAAAAACTTATGTTTGAAACAGGAAGGGAGACATCAGCGTTGGATGATTTTCCTGCTGCTGTCAAACATACCAGCAAGGAGAGCTTTTTCTATCACTTTATCGACGGAAGAAGAAGATCATCTGATTGCAAGGATGATTTCACGATTTGGCTTGAGCAGTTTTCTGACGAAACGGCAGATTTAAGAAAGAAATTAAAGAATGTCGATTCATACCTCTTCTCCCTCACTGAACTCCAGCGCCAGGTCTTCTCGATCTTTGACGACTGGCAGAACAGCAAAGGAGGTAAATGTTCATGTCCGAAATGATAGATAGATATGCAGAAATTATCGGCGAGGCTGCTATGGACAGCCTGGTAAATATTGCAGCAAGGCTCAAAGACAGAAAAATCGTACATGTGAATTCTACCCGTGCAGGCGGGGGAGTCGCTGAGATCCTTTCATCGATGGTGCCCCTGTCTAAGGAGCTTGGCCTTGATGTCTCCTGGGAGGTCATTGAAGGGGACGAGTCTTTCTTCAACTGCACAAAGATGCTGCATAACACTCTTCAGGGGATGCCCGGCACGCTTTCTGGGCGGCAGATGGATATCTATGCAGAGACAAACGCAAGAAACGCAGAAAGACTGAAGGATGCTCTTCAGGATGCAGATTACGTATTTATACATGATCCGCAGCCGGCAGCGCTTATCAACAGCTTCCCGCAGAGGAAGGGCAAATGGATATGGAGATGCCATATAGACGTCAGCGCACCAAACAAATGGGTCTGGCAATTTATCAAAAATCAAGTCTCCGGATACGATGCCTCTATCTTTTCATTGCCGGATTTTGCACAGAAACTGCCCCATCCTCAATTTCTGATAACGCCGAGCATAGATCCTCTGGCCGAGAAAAATATCCCTCTTGAGAGATCAGAAGTGGAGAAGACATATGAAGAATTAGGGGTACCGATGGATAAACCAATAATTCTTCAGGTATCAAGATTTGATAAATTCAAGGATCCTCTTGGTGTGATCGAGAGTTACAGAATTATCAAGGAACATGTGGATGTCAGGCTTGTGCTGGCAGGCGGAGAAGCTGACGATGACCCTGAGGCTTCAGAAATATTGAACGAGGTCAGGGCAGCCGTTGATGGAGACGAAGATATTTCTGTGTTACTGCTGCCTTCAGATTCTCATCGAGAGATAAATGCTCTCCAGACCGGGGCAGATGTCGTTATGCAGAAATCTTTGAAGGAAGGCTTCGGACTGACTGTAACAGAAGCAATGTGGAAGA
>SAAH01000235.1 GCA_009929525.1 Clostridia bacterium
CTCATAAGCATGGAATAAATGCTTTTACAGCAATCAGAGAAGCCCTTTTAGGGAATTCCGATATCATCTTTAACTAATGGAGTTCTGAACAGTTACAAAAAAGGTATATATCAGTGGGATTCGCCCATGGAGACAAAGATAGATGCCAGGATATTTGAACAGCTGATCGAGGATGCCAAGACGGAAGAGGATGAGAAGAGGAAGATAGAACTTCTCAAGGAGGCCTGCCATATGTACGGCGGTGATCTGCTCTCGGACCTGTCAGGCGAAGATTGGGTGGTACTCGAAGGCATTTATTATAAGAATCAATATACAGAAGCATTGAAAGCAATCTGCGAATGGCAGATGGCACATGGCGAATATGAAGAGACCATTCGCTTGTGTGCGCCGGCATGCGAAATGTACCCCTTTGATGAATGGCAGGCAGTTCGGATCGAATGCTACATGGCATTGAAACGTTACAAAGAAGCTATGCAGGAATATGAGGAAACCTCAAAACTCTTTTTTGAGGAACTGGGGGTCAGCCCTTCAGATCGGATGCTGGAACAGTTTGAGATCATGAGCAGTCGTATGAACTACAAGCCACAGGAACTCAAACAGATCAAGAATCGATTAAAAGAGGAAGACGAGAAGGCAGGAGCATTTTACTGCAGCCTCCCAAGCTTCCGGGATAGTTACCGATTAATATCAAGGATCATTGAACGAAATGGGCAATCCGTATTTTTGATGCTGTGCAGTATCACAAATGGAAAAGGACAGCCTATGGAAAATGAAGAAAAGCTCAGAGCAATGTCGATCGAACTTCATCATGCACTGCAGCATTGTCTTAGAAAAGGTGATTCTTACACAAAATACAGCCCGTCACAGTTTTTGGCACTTTTGCTGGGAACGGACAAAGAAAGCTGTCGTATCATATATGACCGAGTCACAAGGTATTTTAGCAGAGAACATAAGTCCTGGGCACAGTACCTGGAGTTTTATGTCTCATCAGTGGTAGAGGTAAAGCCGGAAGAATCAGACATCAAATTTGACAAAAAAGAATAGGACAGTAACAAAGATAAAAGAAAAGCCGGAATTAAAGAAATAAAACATAGATATAAGATCAGGCGAACAGCCATGGAAAAATTACATATAATATTGCAGATGCGTAAGCAGACAGAAAGGAATGATAGCAAATATCATGGAAGAAAACATTAAAGGACATATAGCACTGCACGCCCCTAATCTGGTAAATATCTGTATCGACCGATATGATGGAGGAGAGGCATCGGGACGCATCTATCATTGTTATGATGAAGACGCATGGAGCTTTTCAAACGTTATACAGATGGTAGGGTTGGTGGAAACATTCTTTGACAGCATATCATTTCCACAGGCATCCACGAAGGCGCGTGCATTTGTAAAAACAAAACAACCGCAAAAGAAAGAAATGAGTAAAATAGTGACTCCACAGGAATTGATTTCAAAACGTGGAGAATTGGGAACATTTTTAATGCATGTCAAGTACCGACAGAATTCATCCTGGCAGGGCGAGGTTGAATGGCTGGAAGGTGAGAGCCGCCAACAATTTGTCAGTGTGCTTGAAGTGCTGAAGATACTTAACAATGCCCTTGAAGGGTGACTATTTCTTCCTTAAAAAGGAAACATTACAAAAAACGACAAGTCCCTAAAAATAAAATGAAAAATTAATAAAAAACATTTTTTTGTAATGGTTTCTGTAATTGTCCTTGTTGTAGAATGAGTTCAAGATAAGAAATTAAGGAAGTAATTCATATAGAAGGAGCGATGAAGACTGGTATGAGCGAAAAAGAGAAAAAGACAGGGACGTTTATAGTGAAGATCCTTGATCGACAGAATGCTACCTGGCAAGGCAGCGTGACCTGGGTCGACGAACGTAAGGAACAGTATTTCAGAAGCGCTTTGGAATTACTGAAACTGATAGATGGAGCACTAGACGGAAACGATAAGATAGAGATAGAAGGAGGAAGCCATGAAAAGTAAATTTGGAAAAAGGTTATTGGCACTTCTGCTTTGCATGGTAATGATGCTGAGCTACACATTAACAGCGATGGCGGAAGACCTGCAGGAAGAGATCGATGCGATCAGTACGATGAGCGTCGAACCAGTTCAGGAAGCAGCAGCAGCCCCGGCAGAAGAACCGGCAGTAGCTGAACAACAGATATCACCGGCGGCAGAACAGCCAGTAGTTGATACAGTACCTACAACACCGGAAACTACAGCTCCTGTAGTATCGGCAACACCGGAGACAACAGTACCGGCAACACAGGCAGCACCGGAGACAACAACACCGGCAACCGCACCAGCAACTTCAAATGCTGGAACAGTTACAACACCGGAAGCAACACAGCCACAGACACCGGTTACAGAAGCAACACCGGAAGTCAAAGTCCAGGAAGCTATGGAACTGAAACATGAGTTCACAGATGCCAATGGAGTGGTAGTCAGCAGAATCATTTGTTAACTTCCTATTATTTTACACCTTAAAAATCCCGTTTTGTGCAAGTTTCACAAAAAACGGGATTTTCCTACTTTATAAATCAACTTTCATCTATT
>SAAH01000115.1 GCA_009929525.1 Clostridia bacterium
TTGTTAAGCGTAAGCAATACTACGATACTTTGGATAAGGTAGCATAGGTACAAATATCTTTGAGATAAATATGCCAACCATTATTGACAATATCATTCCATCTATCCGTGAAGACAAATGTGTAAAATGTGGTTTGTGTCAACGAGTGTGTCCTGCGAATGGACATAAGGATATTTCCAGGATTCCAGAAGTGTTTGCCTGCTGGAATTCGGATGCATCGGTGCGACGGCGTAGCACTTCAGGAGGAATGTTTACGCTATTTGCTGAAACGGTACTGGATATGGGCGGCGTGGTATTTGGTGCGGTATTCGATTTGGAAACTCGGACTGTGGTTCATAAAAGGGCAGAAACCGTGGATGAAATTTTAACAATGATAGGCTCTAAATATGTACAAAGCCGGATTGGAGATACTTATCGTAGGGTGCAGACAGAATTGTTGGCTGAAAGACCGGTACTTTTTACTGGGACACCCTGCCAGTGTGCCGGACTAAAAAGCTTTTTGAGGGATGTGCCTGATCATCTTTATCTGCTGGATTTGGTTTGCCACGGTGTTCCATCTCCTTCTGTTTTGAAAGTGTACCTGGACGAACGCTTTCCTGATTCTGCAATAAAATATATTAATTTCCGTGAAAAGAATCCTTCATGGGAGTGTTCCAGTATGAAAGTAGTGACAGAGAAGCAGGAAGAGTATATCAGCGATATGCATTCGGATCCTTTCATGCGTTTATTTGCAGGTAACTATGATTTGAACGACTGTTGTTACGATTGTAAATATACAAATTTTTCCCGATACGGGGATGTGACATTAGGAGATTTCTGGGGGTATCTGTCGGAGAGCTTTTCTTTACGGGACACGAATAAGGGAATCAGTCTTGTGATTGTAAGTACCGACAAGGGGCGATATTTATTAGATAGGATAAAGCCTATGGCTGTCTGTACGGAAAAGACCATTGAAGAGGCAATCACTGGAAATATAATACTGACGAAACCATCTCTTCGCGCTAAAGATTGCTCTGTGTTTTGGAATGAATTTCTTGCACAACCAAATCTACAAAATCTGAGTGCATTGAAAGAAAAGCCTATTACACCTACTTTAAAGCATCGCATAAGGTTATGTTTAGATAAAAATTTTTTCTTGATGCCTGATTGCTTAAAAGACAGATACCGGAGGATTAAAACAAAAAATGCAGTACGAAAAAAGAATGACACAAAGCAATAGATATCTTCGTCTGCTTTCAGATACAGGTGTTTTTGTGATTGGAAATTTCCTTGCAAAGTTGATTCAGTATTTTTTACTGCCCCTTTATACATCAGCTATGACAACGGAAGCCTATGGCACAGCAGAATTGTTAAATAACTTATCAGAAATGTTGTTTCCGATTGTGACCTTGGCACTTTATGAAGCAGTTTTTCGCTTTGCGGTTGATCAAAATCAAGATTTAGATGCGCTTCTGTATGAAAGTACCAGCTTGCTGTGTAAAATTTTCTTGGGAATTTTTTCATTCGTGTTGGTTTTTCAGAGGTTTGTGGGATACACATATACATATGAATTACTATTTGTCCTTGTTTCCTACTCGTTTCGAATGCTTTTTGCAAACTATGCACGAGGTGGAGGGTATACGAAATGCTTTTCTTTAAGTGGGGTAGTCAACGCTCTGGCGCTTGCAATATTCAGCTGGATATTCCTCGTTTGCGTTCATTATGGAGCAAGAGGCTATTTATTGGCATTGGGATGTGCACATATCTCCTCGCTAGTTGTATTGTTCGTTGGTGCGGGAATACCGAGACGTCTTCTGTTACATAAAAGAAATCGGAGACTGCTCGTAGCGATGCTGTATTTTTCAGCTCCGCTGATTTTGAATAATATTGCGTGGTGGGTCACAAGTATGTCAGGGCGATATGTCATCTTGCTCACATATGGAGCTGGACTTGCCGGACTGTATGCAGCTGCAAATAAGTTACCCGCCGTTATTTCCGTCGTTTCTCAGGTATTCCAACAGGCCTGGCAGCTAAACTCTGCCAGAGAATACCAGAGTCGCAATCATGAAGTGTTTTTTGAAAATGTTTGGAGGATTTATTCCACAGCTATTTTTTTGTTTGGTGCTATTGCAATTTCATCAACGCCTATATTGGCACATATGACATTAAGAAATGAGTTTTTTGAAGCTAGACATTATATCCCACCAATGATGCTGGCAGTAATTATCAGCTGTCTGTCAGCCTATTTTGGTTCACTGCTTATAGCATATAAGATGACGAAGGTTGCCATGAAGGGAATGCTGCTGGGAGCGACAATAAATATGCTCCTTGCAATTATTTTGATAGACCCATTAGGTATTTGGGGTGTGCTGACAGCAAGTGTGGTATGTTATCTGACGATTTTGATACACCGTGCCGTCAGTGTGCAAAGAAAATTTCCAGTGAACCTTCATCTGCGGCAGACAATCTCGCTATTTTTATTACTTTTGATAGAAACTGTCCTGATGTGCTTTGATATCTCTTTGTGCCAATGGATATCATGGGGAATATGTCTGCTTATGTTCGGGTTGTGTTTTATTGCCCTCCGTGACATTAGAAACACATTGATAGGAAAAGCGAAACAATACTTTTCTCAAAAGACTGATTGAGGAAAAATCATTGGAAGGAAGGGAAACAAAATGAATCAACCAAACAATTATTATAATGTCGATTTAATCCAATTACTAAAGGGGCTATGGCGCAGGGCATGGATTATTGCCCTTGTGGCTGTGATTGGAGGAGTGGGGATGTTTTCATTCGCATTTTTTCTGATAACACCCAAATATGAATCAGAAGCTATGATGTATGTCAATAATAGTGATATTAGCGTCGGAAATACCAGCTTTTCTATCAGCAATGCGGAATTAACCGCAGCACAGAGTCTGGTGGATACATACATCATTATACTGAAAAGCCGGGCAACCCTTAACGAAGTCATCAGCGAAGGTGAACTGGATTATAGTTATGAAGAGCTGAAGGATATGTTGTCTGCAGAACCGGTAAACAATACTGAGGTGTTCAGCATCGACGTGACAAGCGAAAATCCAAAAGAGGCAGAACTAATTGCAAATACTATTGTAAAAATTCTTCCGAATAAGGTCGCTGATGTGGTGGACGGAAGTTCTGTGCGAGTCGTTGACTATGCTGTGATTCCGTCGGAAAAGATCTCTCCCAATATCACTCTGTTTACTGCTATTGGAATGCTTCTTGGAGCTGCAATTTCCTGTATGGTCATAATGATCTATCTGGTCAACGATACAATAATTCATGATGAGGACTACCTGACGGAGACCTATGAATTACCGGTGCTGGCAGTTATCCCGGATTTGTTCGACAACCATAAAAACTATTATTCCAGTGCTTATGAGACACGAGAGGAGGTGAAGAAGTGATGGCTAAGAAAAAAGAAAGAGAATACAGCAACCGTTCCAAGGCAAAAGGGAAGGCATCTGCTGTAGAAAGACGAAAAACCATTGGAAAACATTTGAATTTTGGAGCTGCGGAAGCCTATAAATTGCTGCGAACCAATCTGGTTTTTAGCATGGCTGATGAGACAACCTGTAAGGTCATCGGTGTAACAAGCGCATTAAGTGGCGAGGGCAAAAGTACAACCTCTATCAATTTAGCCTATACGCTGGCCCAGAGTGGGAAACATGTTTTGTTGCTGGAGGCAGATATGAGAATACCAGTATTGGCGTCCACCCTACAGTTGAAGAATGTCTATGGACTTTCTAATGTGCTGGCGGGTATCTCATCTCTAAATGAGGTTATACATCAGAATGTATTGATTCGGAATATGTCTGTACTCCCTGCTGGTGAAATCCCTCCTAACCCATCGGAATTACTTTCGTCCAAGCGGATGGAGCTGGTTCTTGAGGCATTGGTTACTAAATTTGACTATATCATCATTGACTTGCCGCCTATCAATGCTGTCAGTGATGGTCTTGCGGTTTCAAAGCTTCTATCCGGTATGATTGTTGTTGTAAGACAAGATTATTGTGACCAGTATCTATTAGCTGAGGCAATGCGGCGGATGGAACTTTTAAAAGTAAAGATACTGGGTTTTGTTATGAACGGTGCAGAAACTACCGAAAAGAGGTATAAAAAGCATCTTCGTAAGTATAGTAAGAACAGCAAATATGGATATGGGTATTCTTATGGGCATGATAGAAAATCGAGGAAAATGGCAGATGCAGTAAATATGGATGGAATGTCTCCTGTGTACGAGCCGGAGACAGTGCAAAAGAATGAATAGACTATTTGATTTCCATACCCATATACTTCCGGGTATAGACGATGGCAGCAGGAGTGTTGAGGAAAGTATCGCAATGCTGAAAGAATTAGCTCGTCAAGGAGCTTCAGGTATCGCTGCCACGCCTCACTTCTATGCACAAAGGTCATCACCGGAACACTTTTTCAAGGAGCGTCAGACGGCATGGAATTTGCTGAAGTCAAGATTACGGGTGGATAGCTTGGAGATACGGCTGGGTGCGGAAGTACAATACTTTGAAGGTATTCAACGATTGGAAGGGCTGGAACAGTTTTGTCTGGAAGGTACTAGACTTCTTCTTGTAGAAATGCCCATGTGTACATGGACGAGACGGATGATATCCGCAATTATAGAGGTAAACAGCCGTGAGAATGTGATTGTGTTACTGGCACATATCGAACGGTATTGGCAGTATTGGAATGAAAAAGCATTAGAACAGTTTCGAGAACATGGTGTTCTCATGCAAGCCAGTACGAGTCTTTTTGTAGAGCGACGTCATAAAGCTATAAAGTTGCTGCGAGAGGGAAAAATCCATCTTCTTGGAACAGATTCTCACAACATGGATAATAGAAAGCCTGATATGAAACAAGCCTTGGAGAATATCAATCGCAAAAATGGAGAACAACTGCTCTTGGGACTAATACAAAGAGAGGCGGTGGTACTGAATGAAATGGAAATCTATATGGATTGTTTGTAGCGTAGGAGTGCTATTGGTATGTTTGGTGTTTCTTTCTGACCTAAGAAATCCACCAAAGGAAAATGATGAGCAGCCAATATCTTTGGCGATGCCATTATTGAAACCGCCGGAAGAGCCTGCAAAAACGCAGTTCCAGAAGACAAAGGAGCAGGAGCCATATGTTAGCCCAGTGGACTTTGAAGCACTGTGGGCAGAAAATGCGGATATATACGCATGGTTAGATATTCCGGATACGGAAATCACTTATCCTCTGCTTCAGCACCCGGAGGACGATTCTTATTATCTACGACGAAATAGGAAAGAAGAAAGCGATTCTAACGGTGTGATTTATACCGAAGTCAGCTATAACGGTAAAGACTTTTCTGATCCGCTCACTGTTATCTACGGACATAACATGAACAGTGGCCAGATGTTTGGTACGCTTCAGAAGATATATTCCTCGCAGGAAGCCTTGACTGAACATTCGGAAATTATTGTTTATCTGCCTGATCGGGAGCTACATTATGACGTGTTCGCAGCAGTGCCTTTCGATAACCGACATATCCTGTATAATTACGACTTTGCGGATAAACGAACCTTTCGTCTGTTTTTCCAGGAGATATTGTCGATACGAAACCTGGAGGCAGTGTATGCAGAAGATGCGAGAGTTCAATCCGATGAAAAAACCTTGATTCTATCAACCTGCTTGACAGGCGATCGTAATAAAAGGTTCCTTGTATGTGGGAAATTGTCAGAAACAATTCCTGCTGAAATTAATAAATAAAAATTGGAGGTAAAAGATTATGACAAAAAAAATTATGGGTTTATTCCTAGCAACTGTTCTCATGGTGACAATGAGTAACTCTGCTATGGCAGCTGAATTTACACCAAGTGTAGAAGGAAAGCCTGCTCCTGAAGTTGTGACTCAAACTGGCAAGGATGGAAAAGAGTACGCTGCAATTATTTATGATGCAAACGGCAATGAGATGGTAGGTGTCCCAGCCGGCAATTTGACTGTGACATCAGTTGCGGGAAAAGATTCAGCTTCACCTGAAATCCAGAAGAAACTGGATGAAGCTTACGAACAACTGAAGTCCGTGAATAGCCTGACAGAATTAAGTGACCAGCTTGAAAGTGTAATTAAAGAAATTTCGCCGGACCTTACCGTGGAGGATCTTGTTGTACGAGATTTGTTCGATGTCTCTGTGCCAAGCGAATATGAAGAGTATCTGAAAAAAGAAGGTGCCAGCCTTTCTGTTCGTTTCAAACTCTCCGCTGAGGCAGAAGCGTTAGCTGCTGTTCTACACAATACGGAAGGAACGGAATGGGAAACTGTGTCCAATGATCGGATTACCCGGAATAAGGATCTAACTGCGGATGTTGTTTTCTATGGACTTAGCCCAGTGGCGTTTTTGTATGATGCAGGACAGCTTGATGTTGATCCAAATGCTCCAGACTCGCCTCAGACAGGTGAGCCTGACTCCTATAGTATGAACTGGATAGCTGCCGCTGCTGCAGTCTTTCTCGCAACAGGAATTTATGTTGTAGCAAAAAAGCGTTCTTCGCAAAAGTCATAATGCGATATGGCAATTGGACATAGGAAAGAGAGGTGCTGAGTGATGAAACTGAAAATCAATCGAGATGTTTGGAAAATAGCAGTTATCTTGACTGCGGTCTTATTACTTGGTGCCTTGTTATTTTCCTTTTTATCAAGGTGGGAGTCTGGTTATGGGACAGCGGAGGTGTTGGAGGATAATGCTTCCAACGATGGCCGCCTGTATCTGGATGGCACCTGTTATGTGCCGAATAAGAACCTGGATGTAATTTTACTGATTGGAGTGGATAAGTATGCCCCACAGATACAGGAAGAAAGCTATAACAATAGCCAACAGGCAGATTTTCTGATGCTTCTTTTGATGGACAGAACGACTGAAAGTTACACAGCCCTGCATTTGAACAGGGATACCATGACTGAGATTCCGGTATTGGGCGTTCGTGGGGAAAAAGCGGGCACAATTAACGGTCAGCTCGCTTTGGCTCACACCTATGGAAGTGGTGGGCTTGATAGTTGTCGAAACACGGTAGCAGCTGTATCCAACCTGCTCTATGGGGTAGACATTGACCATTATATTGCGTTTACCATGGATGCAGTGCCAAAGATCAATGATTTGGCTGGCGGTGTCACAGTGACTGTGCTAGATGATTTCACATCTGTATCCCCTTCTATGTATCAGGGAGCAACGATAACCTTGACCGGAGATTTGGCTCTGGCCTATGTACGTACCCGATATGGTTTGGAAGACAGCAGCAATCTCAGGCGTATGGAGCGCCAGCGCCAGTATCTTTCGGAACTTCAGAATACTCTGTCTGCCAACATGACATCAGATGACACGATTTTGCTGGATATTCTGGATGCTGTTTCCCCCTACATGACCTCAGACTGTACCGTAAACCAGCTTTCCCGACTGTATGATCGCTTGAAATTATATGTAGATAGTGGCTTCCTGTCCATAGATGGAGAAGCAAAAGAGAGTGAGGAATTCATGGAGTTCTATCCTGATGAAGCAGCACTTAAACAGTTGGTGGTGGAACAATTTTACACCCCTCTGGAGGAATAAAAGATTTGAAAAGATTTAATACGTGGCATATCATACTTGTCTGCACCTTGTGGATACTGGCTTTCATATGGCTGACTGTGTGCATTGGTCTTTCATCACAAAGTGGTAAGGAGACAGGAGAACTTAGTACTTCAATCGCTCGCTTTGGAGCAGGAACATTCAACCTTCCAAGTACATCCATTTTGATACTGAATAAGAAGCTTCGCACTGTAGCTCATGTAGTTTGCTTTTTTGTGCTAAGTGGGCTGATGGGAGCAGCATGTGCAGTTACTTTTCCTGCACGTACAGCTTCTTTTTCGTGGCCTTTACTTCCCTGTGTGCTGTTTGCCTTCATGGATGAGATTCATAAGGTAAATATTCCAGGACGTCATTGTTCCATTTCAGAAGCCTGGCTGAATGCGGCAGGCTGTGTCATAGGATGCACGGTATTGGGCATTATTTTGTATGTAATACGCCGCAGCAAGTAAGGATTAGATAAGGATATCAGGTAAACTGAGCTGTCAGCAGAGCCTTGATTCAATGAAACGTGTGCTGTAAATAGTAAAAATCCTTGAAGAGTTCCAAGGATTTTTACTATGATAGGAAATTAGAATATCATTTCTCGTTTTTATAAAATATCACGTTTATTTAGTTAGTAGGCATAGATGATTCGGCATACGGTAATACTGTTATTGTTCCAGATGTACCGGCCTTTCCAGCTGCACCAGCTGCACCAGGGCTGCCAGAAGTTCCAGAAGTTCCAGAGATTCCACCAGGGCCACCTGCGGAGCCGCCAGCGCCACCGGCACCAGCATTTCCACCATTACCACCCCTGCCACCGCTGTTTGAGATGTGTTTTGTGAGGATTCTATCCTGTGAATTAGTGTGGATAATAATATTAGCACCATTACCAGCATCACCACCAGCACCGCCAGCACCGCCATTACCACCGTTACCACCATTGCCGCCATTGAGATGATCTTTTTCATTGATACCCTTGCCACCAGCACCGCCAGCACCGCCATTACCACCGTTACCACCATTGCCGCCATTACCGCCTACGCTATATACAGTAATAGTACCAGAGATATCTTTTATGTAAGCTTTTATGACATTAGAATCACCACCACAAACTCCTGAAGCACCTGAAGCACCTTGTTGACCATCACCACCGCGTTGTGTTGCAGCGCCATTGGCACCACTAGCACCAGCACCGCCATTACCACCATCACCACCAGAAGAGCCAATAGAAATATAATTACCTTGTGGACTAGGTTCGCCAAGCTGTTCAAAATTATCAGCAGATAAATGCACAATACCTTTATAAATGAGTCGCGCATTCGAATTGAGTACTATCTTCCTGCATTCAACAACGGATGTTGTTCTGGATTCGCCAATTATAAAATCTGTATTTTCTGGAACGATAATGTCAGTAACTTCGTTTCCATAATAATTAACATGCATTGGAAAATACACTTTGGAAAGTATCTTCTCATATTGAAGAACCTGCGATGAATCTCCATATACATAATGATTCATCAAGTCACATAGGACATTAGTACGGTTGGGGTTTTGCGCTCTAAGAGATGAGAGCTTATAGCAGTCTTCAGACATTTCAAGCCGATTATCCCATTTTGCAATGTTCATCATGTATAAAATGTCTGGTGTGCCGGCAATCTTCTTTAAAGTATGTATATCAGGTATTATCAGGTCACGTTTCTCCATATTTTCTGGTTTGGACGCAGAACATAAGCGATTATTTTCGTATGATATAGTGACCACCGTTTTTTCAGAGTAATTACTTGGAGAAAGATTTGCAGCAAGAAATTCTCGCTTTAAAGATATTTGCTTAGCAATAACTTGATCAAAATTCATAACTTGTACCTCCTTTTGGTTTGATTTATAGATTTTTCTTATATATGTAATTATAATGTGAAAATGCATATGACGGAATAGCATAGAATATGCTAAATTTTCTGGGTTAGCTTATTGATGTTTGATTTAAGTGTCTAAAGAATACTTTTGTATGAAACAAATGACAAGAGGAGATGACTGACGTATGTATTTTTTTCCTGAATACTTAAAAAATAAATTTGATCGAATATTGGATTTCCCATTAACCGTGATTGAAGCCGGATCAGGGTGTGGAAAGTCCACTGCAATTAATGAATATTTTCTGAAAGAAATTGCTAATAAATACAAAAAAATCTATTACACTTGTTTGGGGGAAACACCTGAAAATACATGGGAAGGAATTGCAAATAGTATAACTGAGATTGATAATCAGGTAGGTCAATATCTCAAATCCCTAATATTGCCAGCAAAGGCGAATATGGGGACTATCGCATCACAGATGCGTTATTTAGCTTGTGCTAAGCCAACAATTCTGTGCATTGATAATTACCAGCTTTTTGACATTCCAGACAGGGATATGCTGATAGAGGCCCTTTCAGTACACAACTGCGATAATCTTCATATAGTAATCATAATGCAGTTATACGGTCAGGACAAGAATCGCTTCTTTTCAAAGTTTCCGTTACACTATATTCCGGCACAGACATTTTGTTTTTCAAAAACAGATATTGAGAACTATTTCAAACAAGAGAAATTGAAGCTTGGAAAGGAGGAGTTGGAGATTGTCTGGAATGTGACAGAAGGATATGCGGCAGCAATACAACTACAGTTAGAAAGTTGGAGGTATTATGGACATTTTGAAGATGCATCACGAATCTCAACCTTGATGGAAAGAGTTTTGTGGAAGCACTTGCGACCGAAAGAGCGGGAATGCTTGTTGTCTTTATGCGTAGTGGAATCATTTTCGTTAAAACAAGGCATCATAATGACTGAAAATATCATGGAAGAGGAACAATTTAGGAGTTTTATAGAACAGATAGATTTTATCAGAAATGATACTGTAAACCAATATTATATATTTCACCATTTACTGTTGGTATTTGTCCGAGAGAAGTTCAAAAACTATCCCAGGGAGTATCAGAAGAAAGTATGGGAGAAAGCTGCGATTGCGTATAAACGCAGCGGAGAATATCTTTTGGCAGCTCAATTTTATGGAAAATGCCAAGACTTTAATTTGCTGGTGAAATTAGACTATGATAAGGATGATCGTGTGGAATTGGTTCGTATGGAGAATGGTGACATTATTAGCCAATTGATTCATCCATCACAAAGGTATTTGCTCTATGAAAATCCAGAACTTACGCTGAGCCTTACACTGGAATTATTTGTACAGGGGAAAATGACACTATTCATGAAATATATAGGAGTAGTGAATAATATTTTAAGACAGCTTGAGCAATATGATAATGAATGCGTATCTAATCTCAAGGGAGAGTATTATTTGATGCGTTCATTTATGGTATTCAATGATGTGGAGAAAATGTGTGAATATCACAGGAACGCATGGGAACATATGAAAAGAGCGACTCATTTATATTCTTTTAATACGGCATGGACTTTTGGAATTCCTTCTGTTGTCTGTATGTTTTGGAGAGAAAGTGGGAAATTGAATCAGGTGTTTCGGGAAGTAAGAGATGGAATGCCATTATACTATAAATTAGCTGAAGGCAATGGTATGGGTGCGCATCAGGCTATGGAAGGTGAGATTGCACTTCTTAGAGGTGACACTAAGTATGCAAAGGAAAGCTACAGAAATGCACTTTATGATGCTGAAAAAATGTTTCAGGATAGTATCTGCTATTGTGCATATCTCGGAATGGCAAGGGTGGCGATTCTTAATGGAAATGTGCCTTCCTACACTCATATGCAGGAAAATATAGATGACAGACCATATATAGGCAAGGAGAAAACCTGTATTCTTACTACGGATATTTGTAAAGGATATCTGGCAATTCTTTTAGAGCAGTTTAAGGATATGCCGGAATGGCTTTGTAGTGAAGAAGAAATCCATAATAAAGGATTAATGTTGACCCAGCCATTTATGCATATGATATATGGCAGAATTCATCTGGAGCGGATAAAAAAACGTGAAATCTCTTATGAGAAGTTTGAGGAAGATATGTATCATTGGATAGAAGAATGCAGGCAACTACATATGTTATTGCCAGAAGTATATTATTTGATTTATCTTGCTGCTGGTTCAGACGCAGCCGGCCATTATAGTGAAGCAACGGAGAGAATGCAGGCGGCATTACAGTTGTGTAGCGAGGATGGCATCTTATTACCTTTTGCAGAGAATTATGGAATCATTAGCAGACTGTTAAAAAGCACGTACCTGAGAGGGAGTTTGCTGGAAATTAGGGAAAAGATAAATATGATGGGCGAGCAATTTCTGAAAGGTAAGAAAGCAATACTTTCAGCTATCAATGTAACAGATAAAATATTAAGTATGCGAGAAAAGGAGATTGCTGCATTATTAAAACAACGTCATAGCGTAAAGGAGATTGCAGAGGAATTGTGTATATCGCCATCTACAGTGAGCAATACGATGCGGAATATTTACAGCAAGCTTGGGATACATAGCAAGAGAGAACTTTATTGCAGAGATGATATATAATTATTTGTAAAGAAGAAGTACTGGTTACGCTGTTTTATGCTCGCTCCATGTTTGTGTTTCTCTTTTCATGGAAAGAGAAATTCTTAATAAAATAGCGTGTCAAAAGAGAATAGAAAATCGTCTTTTGACTCTCAATAATACGATAGAAATGAGCTTTGTGGGAATTGTTTTATGCCTGCAGGGCTGTTTTTTTTGCTCTAAAAGATAAGTACGGTTCTTCTTGGCGCGAATCTGCACCAGACTTCCCAAAACGTGTACAATATTCACCCTAAAATGGCGGGTGTAGTCACTCTGCAATGCCTCTCATTTCCGATAAGATTAGGAAGAAAAGAAAACAGACAGCTTGATTTTTACCTGCTCACAGATTAGGTAAGTGAGAGAGCAGATTTTACAGAATGTCATCTGCCTAGAGAGGAGGATATCTATATGACGGCAAAGGATAAGGCAGAGTATCGCAAGCAGTGTCCATACGATGCGATGGGAGATTTTTCCGCATTGCTTGAAAAAAAGGATAAAAAAGAAAATGTTTTGGAGTTGAAAATTTCAAAGACCGAAAATTAATCACTATTATTTAATTGAGAGGTTATGCAAAGGCAGTAAGAGGAGTCTCAGACTTCCGTTTAAAAAAAACGGGTTGGTCTGGGACTGCTCTTGCTGTCTTTTTGCTTTTTGCATAGAACGTAGCAGACCACCCGTGCCATGAGGCAGGAAGGTGGTCAGAATGCTGACATTAAAAGAACTTAGAAATATGGTAGAGGTGGCAGATGTGCAGGGACGTGTACCGACCATGAGAGGGATTGTGGAAGAGGGTGTTCCAATCGTAGTAAGGGAAGTCATGGATAATTTTCCAAATCTTCCTTTGATGAAACTTTCTGCCTACCACAAGGAAAAGGGGGATGCGGTTGCATTTGCAAAAGAAGAAATTTATGATCTTCTGTATATCAGTAAGATATTCACAGAATCAAAAGAACCGGTACTGCCTGTTTCAACACAGATTATACGGGGTGGCAGTGGATATGATCTGAATAACCATCTGCCAGATGAGATAGAGCATATGTACCCAGATTATGGATTGTATTCTGAATTGACCAGAGAAACCGCTTATGGTTTTTTGACAAGAGGATGTCCCAGAAATAACCATAGCTTCTGCATAACGCCAAGAAAG
>SAAH01000236.1 GCA_009929525.1 Clostridia bacterium
CGATACATTGAATTACGTACGGTTGCCGGCCCATATTCGTAGATTTCCCACGGGCCCATGCCAAAGCCTTCCCAGAGAGCCTTCATGGCCTTGTCAATATCGGTCACCACTTCTGCTATTTGGCAGATATCTCCATCTTTCATAGGTACTCCCCTTTTATTTCGCAAATGGTTTCAACAATCCTTCCAGATTGGTGTGTCTCTTATGCATCTTGTCTATATCGATATGATTTTTCTCGATAATCATCATGGTAATGATGTCAGTGAATAGGAACATCGACTGTTCCAAAATTGTGCTCATCGGCTGGATGGATTTGACTTCGCTGGGGTCACCGAAGAATTGACCTGGAACCCTGACGGTGAAGTCTGCTAGTTGCCCGATCTCATTCTCTGGATGGGGGCTGAGTACTCCGATGGTAGCTCCGGCTTCCTTGGAAAGCTTGACGATATTCATCTCTACATTGGTCATACCGCAGAGATTCAACAATAAATCCCCCTTGCCAATGGATGGGGTTATCGTGTCGTAGACTATGTAGGCATCGTAGCCCATATGCTTCAGACGCATGGTGAATCCCCGCATGGAGAGCCCCATCCTGCCCATGGCATAGAGTTGAATGGTCTTGGCCTTATCAATCTCCTCAATCAGGCGGTCTACTTCCTTGAGATCGATTCTATCCAGAACCTTACGATTCTCCTCGAGTATCACTTCAGCAAGCTTCTTGAAATCCATAGTTCCCACTCCTCACTTCATACTACTATCCTATGTTAAAGTTTTACCATCACAATTTAGATATGTCAACATTTTTGAGATTTTACCCATACCAGCGATAACAATATTGACTATTACTATAATTAGTGCAAAAAATATGTTATAGTTTTAATCATTTAATGTTCATAGTATTATCGTTATGAAACATCAAGAAGGGTAAAACCTCATAGTATCGGATAGGGCAAGGAGTACAGATAGCTGACAGGAAACAGCTTCAGCATCTATGAGCAAGGTGATCAAAGGAAGGGGGAAGACATGCCGGTGCATAAAAAACCAACATTCTTGGATTCATCCATTGGCCAACTTGGTTTTGTTGTAGAGAACGTAGATGCAATGATTCAAGCATACTATGAGAATTTTGGCATCGGTGATTGGAAGGTCTACACCTACGGCCCGCAGCTTCTCTCATTGATGACCTACAAGGGAGAACCTACCAGCTACTCTTCTCGAATTGCCCTTGGGTATTTCGGCAGTACAAGAGTCGAACTTATCCAACCCTTGGAGGGTCGTACCGTCTATTCTGATTTCATTGAAAACCATGGCTATGGGTTGCAGCACCTTGGCATCTATGTGCAGGATATGAAAAGCTCGCTTGAAATCGTCAAGCAACAGGGAATCTCCGTACTCATGGAAGGGGGTGGTTTTGGTCTTGATGGTGATGGCTACTATGCGTATTTGGATACAGAAAAAACGTATGGAATTTGTTATGAGTTAATTCAGCGTCCTTTGCGCCGTCACGAACCCGAAAGTGTGTATCCTCCTTTGGATAATGCTTCTTCTCGAGCATAATCTTGTTATATACTGGGCGACATATGGAAACCTTGAACAGCAGACACCAAAAAGAAGTAGAAATCATAAACAATCTCCACTTCATCACCATTAAAGACTTAGCATCTGTACTTGCTGTATCCGAAATGACGGTACGTAGAGATTGTGCATTCTTGACAAATCTGGGATTGATTAAACAGGTTTATGGCGGCATCACCTCTCTTGCCTCAGGAAAAGCACCCAACTATCTCGTGGATTCCGAACTCAAGAAAAACACATTCATAAAAGAGAAAATAGCGAATAAAGCCATTGGCTTACTCTCCAAAGATGAAGTATTTTTTTTAGATTCAGGGACTACTGCTGCCGCAATAGCAAGACTCTTACCTCGCAGTTCATCCTATACCATTATCACACCCTCTTACCTTGCAATTGAATCGCTCGTAAAACTCGACCACTCTTCAATTATTTGCCCTGGTGGTATATACTTACATAAGCCAAGTGTTTTTTACACCCAGGACTCCGCAAATTTACTGAGGAATTACCGTGCAGGGAAATGCTTTATCGGGGCTACAGGCTTTGATATCAACCATGGAATTACCTGCGGCTATTTTGAGGATGTACCATTAAAGCAAGCGATGCTCGATAGCAGTCAAGAACGGATTCTCATCGTTGACTCGAGCAAGTTCAATAAAGTAAGCACCTGCGTGTTTACCGGTATCGAGAGTTTCTCACAAGTTATCACCGATGAAGGAATACCACAAATTTATAAGGATTTCATCATTGCTAACGAAATCAGGCTGCATATCGTGTAATCCTGATTGCAATTCCAATCCGAAATCATAGAGAAAGCAAGTAACCTCATCTGCTTTGATATACATAGGAATCCATACATTTCATTGTTCAAGTCAACTTCTTCTCCAAATAATACCTGCTGCTTGTTTTGGGATAGTTCTTCTGTGTGTACATCAAAACATACTCATTCTTCTCGTAAAAGGGTTTCGCTTGGAAACTCATCGTATTT
>SAAH01000237.1 GCA_009929525.1 Clostridia bacterium
ACCAACATTAAATAAAATAATGGTTTCCTCTGAACGGACCACACCGTTAAACCAAACAGGATTCTTGATACTGCCATCTTCCTTTAGTTTTTCTAACCTGCTCTCTGTATGAGGCGCATAACCATTTAGAACAGGTCCTTCTTGTAACTGGATGTCCGTAAACCAAATCATGCCAGTGCAATCATAGAGGGTAGGTTTTATGCTTACACTCATGACACGCTTATCTTGTTTTTTATTTATGACTTCTGCCAACCTTATAAATTTAACCTTAGCCATCTAACGTCCACCTTATTTCACATGGATGACCTACCCATCCCGTGACCACTGACCCTGCTTGTAAAAAGAGATCCGTAATATAAAAAGTGCCTGTGCAATTTGTGACACAGACACGGATGGTAATGGATTTTACTTTTGAAGAGTAGCTTTCTGGGAGTATCTTTTCTGATGTTCTTGAAAAATAGGCCACCAATCCACCTCCTTAATACAAATCAATAAACCTTGTTTCTGTCGTTCCATCTTCATATTCAATAACCACTTCAATGCCAACCTGTGAGTCGCTACTCAGCTTTTCTAGGTTTTCAGATGCGATTTGTGCCGAGAGCGTGTAGCTAGAACGATTTGCTGGATAGATGGTCTGAGCCATACTCTTTGTCATATTTGCTACACCCATTGCCTTAAACGATGTCGTACCACTCACGCCGTTATCACCATCTACTTCAAAGCCTGAATTAACCCAGTAAGCCATGCCATCATCAGCACGAGAATTTCGCAACAAATTAAATGGCACCATTTCACGGATATCATTGTTCGTAACCATACTTGTGCCTTCAAGAGAATCTGCTATATTGTCCCACTGGCTTGCAGAACTGCCCAGATTTTTTAGGGTAGTGGATAGTTCGAGCACCGTATTCCATGGTTCTTGTAAGTTATATTCTCTGCGTATGACACGAGTGGTCACCGACAGCCCTAGATCCTTATCTTCTACATGAACATAATCGCCAAGCGACCATGCCTCATGCTCGTAACCTGTTAATACTGATAAATCCATTGCGTTTAAAACATAAGAGATATTTGGTTTTGCATACTGAGCAAGTCGCATCTCTGTATATTCTTTCATCTGATAGGGATTGGTAAAAGAGGAGCAGTCAAGCGTTGATATGCGAATATCAGACGAATAAGTATAATCCTCCACATATGCCTTTCCTCCATTGATGTCTGCAAAAGTAAGGCCATCGCTGCCAATGGCATAGAGCCTTGTCACAAGACTTCTGGTATCCACGACTCTTTTAATGCTCTTCATATTTTTCTTATAGGCAAACAATGCACCGCTATCCGTACCATAGACTGTTAAGAGATGAACCAACCGATTGGGACAATCAAAGACGAGATCACCACCGTGTAAGTCAGCAACCGTGCGAAGGATGGAAAGTGCATTCTTTTCTGTACTCGTCCAGGTTCTTTTGGTTCGTACATTGACTGTGCCTACGCTCCACTCTGTTCCTTCTAAGGCATAAGCCATGGATACTTCAGCAGTTTCTGCATCAAATTTATGCTCTTCTTTTCGCACTGAAAAAGTCAGGTCATAAAACTCTGCCTCAGCATACACTTCAGTCGCTAGATTCCCTTCGCTGTCTTTTGTATCCGTCAAAGTCCTTACTTTGTAGACGTCATCAACAATCTGGATTTTCTTTTCGCTATCAATAAATCCCCGCTTGGTATCACGGTAGGGGATCATAAAGGAGAGCGTATCCTCGCCATTGATTTCACTGGTTACCACAATGTTATAAGCATTTTCTAACACAGCCTCCCAAGCGCCACTCGAATCTAAAACGACCGGTCTTGCAAAACCAATCCTCTCATAAGGTGACTTTGGAATGTCATATAGCCTGATATCAATAATTCGAGGGGTCTTACTCGTATCTGTGGTAGTAAGGGTGACTCTAAAACGAATGTATGCCTTATTCGGAGATATCAGTTTTCCATCAAGTGCGATGGCTGCCCAATCACTCCAATGAACAAGGTCATCGCTTGTTGAGGTTTCTATCGGCCCAACTGCAGTGACCCCAGACATATATTCACTGGTAACAGAGACCCGACCTGTGCCAGATAGATTGCACGTTGCCGGAGCCGTATATAGTGTTCCTTCCGTTGGATAGACACCTTCTGTTTCCCTTAAACTTACCACTCCCGGTACGCTAAGGGCATCAACTGCACCACCCATATCACCACCGTTAGTCAAAAGAGACCCATTGAAATAATCAATCAAATCATCTGTTGTAAGACTTGAATCCATATCAAAAAACCAATCATCAAATCTTCCAGCATACCAATAGGTATCCGCATGCATGCCCATAATGATGTCGGCTGTACAAGAAGGGTTTAGTGTGCCTGTAAAGGAATAGGTCGGGGATACCCAGCTTATTTCATTCGTCCTATCTCCCAGTACAATCCATGCATTTTTATTGTTTGGCTCTATGACCATGCAAATAAAATACACACCACCATTGATAAGTGAAAAAGGCGGTGTGGTTGTTTGGTCG
>SAAH01000116.1 GCA_009929525.1 Clostridia bacterium
ATAGATGAAAGTTGATTTATAAAGTAGGAAAATCCCGTTTTTTGTGAAACTTGCACAAAACGGGATTTTTAAGGTGTAAAATAATAGGAAGTTAACAATTCTTTTTTATACGACGATGCAACTAGAAATGAAATCCGGGATCTTATAATATCTGATGGTGTGGATCAGGAGAGTGCGGATCGGTTTATTGAGATTACAAAGCAGTTTTCAGATACATTAGGTGAAATGAAGGGAGCTGCGGAAGGATTCACAACGATAGAAGATGCATCAAAACCGTTTTATGACAACGAATATATTGGAATGACATTTGATGAAAAGTTGGGTTTTGATGACCAGAATTGCAGACTGACAGCCTATTCATTATCTCATGGTCTCTATACAGTGAGTGAGGACAACTCATTTGTTTATGATGATTCGTTATATGGAGATTTGGAAATATTGAAGCTGAATAAGAACTTAAAGTTTTCGGATGAAGACCTTGACAAATATAAGGTATTGTTTTCAGATGTGCCGACAGAGGAATCTGCTGATACCTCAGTCCATGCCCAAAATGTAGCGGAAGTATGGGAAGAACGTGGAATTACTTTTGATACGGATGCGAAAGCACAGCTTATCACTATTATGTTGAATGACCCGGAAAGAAAGACAATATATGCCGGACATGCAGGCGTGCTGTTTGAGACAGAGGAAGGATATCTGCTGATAGAAAAATTATCTCAGTATACACCATTTGTGGCAGCGAAGTTTACTGATTTAGAATCATTGAACGCATATCTTTTGTCGGAAGTCAGCGGATTTGGACAGGAGGGCGCATCTGATCCATTTGTAATGAGAAATGATGCACTGCTTTTGTAATGATAGATGCGAAGCAACATCAATAAAATAAGTAGGATCCCCAGACTGCAGAAAAATCTGTAGCCTGGGGATTCCTTTATATATAAAGATATGAAATGAACGTATATGTCCGTGACGTAATATAGATTAAGGGTAAAATAAAGGTAAATAATGTTTTTTGGTTGAGATAATCAACAGTGTAGAATATAATAAAAGTATTGAGCAAAGAAAAAAGATATTTGTCAGGGGGACACAAATGAACGGGGCTAAACGGGCGGCAATAACAATAATTTATGCATTTATTATGTTGGGAGTCATGTCATCTACAGTGTATGCGGCTGATGAGGCACAGGAGAACAGGACTGTGCGGGTGGCATTTCCATCGCAGGGCGGTATCAGTGAGGTTGGTGAAAGTGGGGATCTTGTAGGATATAATTATGATTATCTCCAGACTATCGCAGAGTATACCGGATGGGACATGGAATACATTACCTTTGAAGATGAGCCTGCGGACGAAGGTATTATGAGCGCTATGCAGATGGTCATGTCTGGTGAGGCGGATCTTGTCGGACCTATGCTTAGGAGTGATGAGACGGAAGAAATGTATGAATTTCCGGAAAATAATTACGGAGTAGTGTATACGACGCTTTCTTCGCTGGAAAAAGGTCCACTCTCTTCTATTAATTTTGTGAAATGTAATCCTCTCCGGGTAGCCGTCTATGCCGAGGCAACAACCCGCAATCAAGAGGTTGAAAAATATCTTGAACAATTAGGAATCTCATATGAATTAGTAAAATGCAAGGACAGCGAGGAACAGATGCAGATGCTGGAAGACGGGAAGGCAGATGTGCTTAGCAGTATTACACTGAGTTACTTTGAAGGAACCCGCATATTGGCGGAATTTGCACCTCGCCCTTACTATTTTGTGACAACAAAGGGTAATACAGAATTGATGGATGAACTGGATACAGCGATTGATGAACTGACATATACATGCCCTAACTTACAGGATGAACTGCAGGAAGAATATTTTGGTGATACATCCGGTGGATATATGCTGAGAGATGAAGAACAGACATATATGGAGGAAAACAGGTCACTGCAGGTACTGTGCGTTCCTAACTATGCCCCGTATATCAGTAAAAATAAAGCAGGTGAGGCAGCAGGAATGCTTGCCTCGTTGATGGATGATTTTGCGGAAAAAAATGATATAAAAATATCCTATCATTTTGCGGAAAGTGTCTTGACATTAGAAGATGAATGGAATGAGGGGGAATACGATTGTCTGCTGGGAATGCCCCTGTCTGGGGAATACTGCTTGAAGAATAGCCTGATCCGCGCTCAGTCCCTTGTGACGGTCAGCATGGGGATTTTTTCAAAGTCGCAGACGCACAAAAAACCAGAGGAGAGTTCCATAGCAGTTTATCGGTATCAGGCAGATTCGCTTAATCTGGAAGCTTATAAAACAGTACTTCTTGCTGATCATCCAGAAGATTGTATTTTGGAGGTCATCCAAGGGGACGCAGATTATGCTTATGTAGATCGGCTGAGCGCCGAGTATCTTATATTTGAAAATGATTTTAACCTTGTATCTACACCTGTGTTAGGAGAAAGCCAGGAAATACAGATTGCAGTATCACGAAATATAGACAAGCGGTTTTTATCGAGCTTGAATAGATATATCGATACACTTCCAGATAGTGTTAAGACTAATTATCTGAGTACAGCCAGCACTCATGAAAATGCAGGCATTGTTGTCAGTCTTCGGGCACATCCGATCCTGTCATCACTATTTGCGGCACTTGCAGCTACACTTTTGCTTAGTTTGATATTTTTTGCTTTCAATGCCAAGAACAATAAAGCAAGAAATATCGAATTGATGAAAGCAAATGCAGCAAAGAGTGAATTTCTGTCTCGTATGAGTCACGATATCCGGACACCGATGAACGCTATTCTGGGATTTGCTCAGTTGGGCAGACAGGATGTGGATTCACCGGAACTTGTATCGAAAGATTTGGAACATATCAGTTCCTCAGGTGAATTTTTATTGGGACTGGTCAATGATGTGCTTGATATGACAAAAATCGAAAGTAATGCCATGGAGCTGAATCTTCAGCCAATGATGCAGAAAGAATTTGAAGAACAGATCAGAACTCTGGTGACACCTATGTGCAGCAAGAAAAATCTTTCCTTTGCTATCACAATGAAAGAAAACATGCCAGAATGCCTGAAGACAGATAAACTGCGCTTCAAGCAGATATTTTTTAATCTGCTGACCAACGCTGTCAAATTTACACCGGAAAATGGCAGGATAGAAGTGATAGGTGAAAATCTTGGGATTACGGAAAATATAGCACATATGCGATTTATCGTGAGAGATAATGGTATCGGCATGAGCAAGGATTTTCAAAGCAAAATGTTTGAGGCATTTTCTCAGGAGCATCAGCATATTTCCGGACAGGAGGGAACCGGACTGGGACTGTCTATTGTAAAAAGTCTTGTGAAATTGATGCATGGTTCGATCGAGGTGAACAGTGAGTTGGGAAAAGGGACGGAAGTCACACTGCAGATTGAAGCTGAGGTATGTGACTGTCCGGATGACTCTTCCTGCGGGCAGAGTGTTGAAATGTATGGAGAGTTAAAGGAACGGAATGTTTTACTGTGTGAAGATCATCCACTTAATACAAAACTTGCTGTGCGTCTTTTGGAGAAAGTGGGGATGCATGTAACGTGTGCTTCGGATGGTCAGGAAGGGGTAAAGATATTCAGAAAATCGAAATGCGGATATTTTGATGCAGTGCTTATGGATATTCGCATGCCGGTCATGGATGGAATCGAGGCTTCCCGTACGATAAGGGAATTGGATCGAAAAGATGCACTCACCGTGCCAATTATCGCTATGACAGCCAATGCATTTGATAAGGATGTAGAAACATCTCGGAAAGCAGGAATGAATGCACATTTGGCGAAACCTGTGGATCCGCAGCTTTTATATCGTACACTTGCAGAATGCATTAGTAAAGCTCAGCAAAATGATTTTCAGCAGAAAAAAAGAGTATGACAAATATATTTAGAAAATGAACACTCAAAAGCATAAAAAATCAGGAAACAGATATGAAAGTTAGCATAGAGGAGGAAATATCATGGTAATAGTTGATAAAGAAAAATGTATAGGATGTGGAATGTGTGTCAGGGATTGTATAGCACTCAATATAAAATTGGAAGATAAAAAAGCAGGCATAAAAAATGAATGTTTCCAGTGTGGACATTGTGTTGCAGTCTGTCCGGCTGGGGCGGTTTCTATACCAGATTATGATATGAAAGATGTGGAAGAATATCAGGCTGAAAGTTTTCATCTTGCACCGGAGCAGGTGCTCCACAGCATCAAGTTCCGCCGGAGCATCCGTGACTATAAACAGGAGAAGGTAAAACAGAGTGACCTGGAACTTTTGCTCCAGGCAGGACGATATACAGCTACTGCAAAGAATAATCAGGATTGTTATTTTGCATTTGTACAAGACGAAGTGGAACAATTAAAGTCTATTGTTTGGGATTTTATAGAGGATATGGAAAAAAGTGAAGGACGTAAAATCGCAAAAGAACTGCTTCCCTATGTAGCATTTAACAGACGCAGAAAATCAGATCCAAAGGATGACTATCTGTTTCGAAATGCTCCGGTCGTGTTGTTTATTACTTCGGACTGGCAGCTGGATGCAGGGCTGGCAGCACAGAATATAGAAACTATGGCAGTATCCCTTGGGATGGGAGCATTGTATAATGGATTTCTGGCCAGGATCGCTGATGAAAATGAGAAATTAAAAAAATGGCTTGGCATTGAGGGAAAGACGATCAAAGCCTGTATGCTGCTGGGGTATCCAACAAGGCATTATGTCCGGACGGCGCCAAGGCAGGAAGCCAATGTGATATGGAAATAAGCAGCAATAAAATTATACCAGAAGTATAATGACAAAATATTTTTAGAGTGCTATAGTTATAGCAGATTCAAGTATGCCTCGGCGTACTTGCTGTGAGCGGCTCGTCGGCTATGCTGACATAATACATCTGAGCCGCTCTGCAATCATATGAAATAAAAATTATTAAAGAAATTTGGAAAGGAACTAATGATCATGTATACAGTAATGACAAGAGATAATCTTATTAATGAACGAAATGAAGCACTGAGTAAACGGCAGGGCTTGTATTTTGTGCAGCCATATAAGATAATGCGAAGGTATTTACTGTGTCAGGATCTTTTGTAGGAGTTCTGGGTATCATAACAGTAGAAGAGTATTTTTGAACCGCTTATCTTATTATGGATAGGCGGTATTTTTATATCATAAAAAATGCGTTCTATGATTAAAAAACGCTCTGCGAGGATCGCACTGCGGATGAGGAGAAAAAGAAAATGTTTGAGATAAAAGGAAAGTTAAACACAGCTGTTTGTTATGCAAAAATTGTGGAAGACATGGCGATAAAACAGGTTCGCAGAATGTGTGATCATGAATTTGCGGCAGGAAGCCAGATCAGGATCATGCCGGATGTGCATGCGGGAAAAGGATGTACGATAGGAACGACGATGACCATTGTCGATAAAGTTGTTCCGAATATTGTAGGTGTAGATATCGGCTGTGGGATGTATACCGTTTCCCTTGGAAAAGGAGATATTGATTTTGAAAAAATAGATGAGGCATCTCATTTCGTTCCGTCGGGGATGCATATCTGGGAGGAAAGACAGGAGAGATTCGATCTGGAGGAACTGCGTTGTTATCGAGAACTTCGCAATACAAAATGGCTGGAGCGGAGTGTTGGTACGCTGGGTGGCGGAAATCATTTTATAGAGATCGACCAGGCATCTGATGGAAACAAATATCTTGTCATCCATACAGGGAGCAGAAATCTGGGCAAGCAGGTGGCGGAGCTTTATCAGCAGCTGGCCATTGATCTGAATAAGGGGAAAGAGACATATCTTGAAGAACGAGAGGAGATCATCCGCAGCTATAAGGAACAAGGGAGACGAAAAGAAATCCAGGCTGCGCTTGAGAAAATCTCATGGGAGAAGAGAGTGGCAACGATGCCCGAAGATCTGTGCTATCTATATGGAAAATATTTTGAAGATTACCTTCACGATGTGGAGATATGTCAGAGCTTTGCCAGAAGAAACAGGGAAAAGATAGCAGAAATCCTGCTTGAGAGAGCAGGGCTGGCAGGAGGCGATGCATTTCATACGATTCACAATTACATTGATACAGATGAAATGATATTGCGGAAAGGTGCGATCGCTGCCCACAAAGGTGAGAAGGTTCTGATTCCGATCAATATGAGGGATGGAAGTGTCCTGGCAATTGGTAAAGGAAATCCAGAGTGGAACTATTCCGCACCTCATGGGGCAGGCCGTATCATGTCCAGGACAACGGCGAAAAATACGCTTGATATGAACGAATACAGGAATGCGATGGAGGGAATATATACAACTTCTGTAAATGAAGCAACGATAGATGAAGCTCCGATGGCATACAAATCTCTGGATGATATCATCGATGTGATCAGGGAATCTGTGGATGTGATAGAAGTATTGAAACCAATTTATAATTTTAAGGCATCAGAGTAGGAACCTCCTGTTCCTGCCAGATGCTGGAACAGGAGGAAAATCAAATGGTCATCGTACCAGTCATAGATATGGTCAAGACAGGAAAGAACATATGTGAATTGAGAAAACAGGCAGGAATGTCTGTGAAGGAGCTGCAGGACATCTTTGGATTTGCAACGCCGCAGGCAATCTATAAGTGGCAGCATGGGGTGGCACTGCCTACGGTGGATAATCTGTATATACTGTCGGTGGTGTTTGGGGTTCGGATGGAGGAGATATTGGTGATGGAGGAGGATGTGATGAAGAGAGCCAGCGCATGAAATGTTGTTTACTCACTGCCTATAGAGGTGGGGTCTTATCTGCTTTCAAGATAAATATATAAAGGAATATGGCGATCTTCTCAGCAGAAGATCGCCATATTTGACATTTTTAGAAAAGTAGTTTGATCAACACGCTTGCCACCACCAAAACCAGTGCACCGCAGATCCGGGTTGCAATCTGGGCAAATGGAAGCAGTTCCATACGTTTTGCTGCTGAGAGTACTGCAATGTCACCAGTTCCACCCATATTAGTAGTACAAAGCCCGGCTGTGATGGCGGATTCAATCGGGAAGAATCCTACAAAACGCCCACCTAGTCCGGCACCAAGAGCAACACCGCCCACAACTACCAGAACAAGAATCAGATAAGTGACAGAGAAAGAACTGATTACAGCATTCAGATCGATCATAGAGATTCCGATGCCCACCAGAAGTGCTTGTGTCCAGTTGCCCATGACAAAGTTACTCCACTGCTGGGCAGCATGCTCCAGTTTCTTAGGTACGATTCCCAGAGCTTTTGAAGCGGCTACAAGGATGATCATCCACGCATAGGTATGAACAGCAGGGACAGCCTTGTTGATATAGGTTCCGAGAAGATAGAAGAACATCGCGATGATAAGTCCCATGCCCATCAGCTTGATACTTTCGGCAGGTTTTTTTTCTTCGGAAAGCTCTTCGTTATTCTTTCTCATTAATTTTCCGTTGCCGCTTAAGGCTGGTCTAACCTGCCCCAGTTTATTTAACATACCGGCCATGATGATGGCTGTGACATTTCCAAGAGTAGAGGCTGGAATCATGCGGGATATGATTCCAGCGGCATCAACATCAAGAGCCTGAGCATACATACCTGACAGTGGTACTACGCCTGCACCCATTCCGCCGCCCATCATAGGAATTGCCACATACATGATGGCATCCACAAAGCCATAGCCCATTATCATCCCCACAACGCCTACGGCGAGAATCGCAACAGTCATCGCACAGAGGGCAACTGGGAGAAATCGTATAGCGGCACGAAGCAGGAGAGTTCTGCTCATACCCAGAATACAGCCTGTGATCAGTGCTGCGATGTAGAAGTTTAAAAATCCTGTAGTGTTCATGAAAGTATCTACATTTTCGATAACACTGGGGGGAATAACATCGGTATAAACTAATAATGCTGATGCAAAGATACAGACAATAGCACCGCCGCCAAGATAGGTTTTAACGATGGGACAATTGTTGCCGATGATATTGAATAATCCACCAAATACCATCATGATCATAAATGCTCCGATCATGCCGTCTGGAAGCCAGCCAAGCAGCATGGCACCGAAGACAGCAGCAAAGATTATGAGATATAAGGGAAGGTTAATTCCATAGACCTGAACGGCATTTATTTTTTCGAAAATAGAAAATTCTTTTGTTTTGCCGGGGGCGGCAGATTGTTTAAAGCTAATTGCTTTTTCCATATATGTTCTCCTTATAAGGCTGAACCAAGTTCGTGTCTATCTGGTTCTTTACTTTGTATTTCCACTCTTTATGGCTTCATCAGATACAGCTTTTGCTACAGCCTTTGCAACTCGAGGATCAAAAGCATCAGGAATGATGTATTCTGGATTAAGATCTTTTTCATCAATCAGAGAAGCAAGAGCTTTTGCGGCTGCCATTTTCATCTCTTCAGTGATGGATTTTGCACGAACGTCCAGAGCACCACGAAACAGACCGGGGAATACAAGTACATTATTAATTTGATTTGGAAAATCAGACCGACCGGTTCCGATGATTCTGGCTCCGGCAGCTTTTGCTTCCGTCGGCATGATTTCAGGGGTAGGGTTCGCCATGGCAAATATCATAGGATCTTTGTTCATTGTTTTTACCATATCCGTCGTAACACTTCCGGGAGCAGAAACCCCGATGAAGATATCAGCGCCTTTCAACGCATCGGCCAGAGATCCAGACTGCTGATCAAGATTGGTAAGCTCAGCCATTTCCTGCTTGATAGGATTATTTGCATTGGCTTTGTTGATCATTCCTTTTCGGTCACACAGCGTGATATTATTGAAACCATAATTTAAAAGAAGCTTTGCAATAGCGATTCCGGCAGCACCAGAGCCGTTGAGTACAACTTTACAGGCATCAGGAGTTTTGCCGGTGAGCTTTAGACCATTGATGATCGAGGCCAGTACTACAACGGCAGTTCCGTGTTGGTCATCATGAAATACTGGTATGTCCAGGGCGTCTTTCAATCTTGCTTCGATTTCAAAACAACGTGGTGCGGAAATATCCTCAAGATTGATTCCTCCAAAAGTAGGAGCAAGGCGGATTACTGTTTCCACGATTTCATCAGGATCTTTCGTATCAAGGCAGATTGGAAATGCATCCACATCACCAAATTCTTTGAAAAGGATTGATTTGCCCTCCATAACCGGCATAGCAGCTTCTGGTCCGATATCTCCAAGGCCAAGAACGGCTGTTCCGTCAGAAACTACTGCTACAAGATTTCCCTTGGAGGTATATCGGTAAACCTCCATCTTATCTTCCGCAATTCTGCGGCAAGGTTCTGCGACACCGGGTGTGTAGGCAGTACTCAGATCATCTCTCGTTTTGATGGCTGTTTTTGAAACAATGGCAACTTTTCCTTTGTTTTCCTCATGCATTTTCAAACTCATTTCATTATAATTCATTATTCATTTCCTCCATGATTAGGAGCGTCTCCTTCCAATGATGCCTGCAGGATGTGTGATATCATAGTATGTGGGGCCAAAATCAGTGGAAATATATGCTCGCTGTTGATAAATCAAGAATAACGCAGGAAAAAGTTTTTGAATAGTTTTTGAACATATACAAAGGCTTTTGTAAGTAAAGTAAATGAAAAAGGATTGTTATTTGATTTTTTGTATATTACACTGTAGATATAAAAAATATTTAAATACCGGATATATGAAGCAACAGGTAGATAGTTGTTGAGAATACAGATTAGGAGATGGCAGAGTATGAAATTAAAAAAGAATCAGATTTTTATCGATACATCAGCAAAATTATTCATACAGAGCCTGATACTGGTGTTTATAACTGTAATACTGACTGGGGGAATCAGCCTGTATCTGGCTCTTTCGATACGGCAGGATGACATGGATACAGCAATCAGAAATATGTCCTGTATGGTGTCACAGCTTGACATGGTGAAGGAATCATTGAAAAATAAAGAGACGGCAGACAATATGCTGGAAGGATTGGATCTGCTTATAAAGACCTCAGAACAGGCGGATGTATTGGTGGTATGCGATACCAATAGTATTCGTTATTATCATACGGATCATGACAGAATCGGAGAAAAATTTCGTGGAGATGATCAGACGAAGATCCTGGAGGGAGGAAAGCCATATATATCTGAGGCAGAGGGCACACTGGGCATGCAAAGAAGAGCCTTTTATCCGGTATTGGATGATGACGGAACGATACTCGGTTTTGTTGTTTCTTCTGTATTGACCACCAGCCTGAGCCGGATTCGTAATCAGATCATAGGATTGTTTTTGGCCATCTTACTGATATTGCTGTGTGTAGGAGCGTTACTATCCTGGATATCGATGAGAAGAATCAGGAAAATCTTACTGGGATATAATCCAGAGGAATTTCGAAAAATATTTTTGGAACATACAGAAGTTATGGATGCGTTGGAAGAGGGAATACTGGCAATAAACCTAAAAGGCGAGATCATGCTGATGAACCAATCGGCAAAAAGACTTTTACAGATATCAAGAGGGATAAATGTAAAGGGAAAGCTGGTGTTGGATGTATTTCCACAGTCAAGACTTGCGGAAGTGATAGAAACACAGGAAGAGCATCTGAATTATAGCAGCATGATTTATGATAATCAGATATTATTGTCAGACATTTTGATCAGAAAAGGGAAAAATGTAGAGGGAGCTGTGTCAGTTTTTCGCAATAAGACAGAGGTGACAAAACTTGCGGAGGAACTGACCGGAGCAAGATATATGGTAGATACGCTGAGAAGCTTTAATCATGAATTCATGAATAAATTGCATATTATCCTCGGGTTACTGGAAATGAAAGATTATGAAGGTGCAAAAAAATACATCCTAAATACCAGCATGGTATCAGGAAGGGAAGTCAGTCATATCTGCCAGACGATCCCGGTATCTAACCTGGCGGCACTGTTGATCGGAAAACTGATCCGGGCGAGTGAACTGGGGATTACGTTTAACCTGAAAAATGACAGCTATTTTTCGAAAAAGAAAAGGGATCTCCCAGTGGATTCTTACATTACAATTGTGGGCAATCTGGTAGAGAACGCCATGGATGAATTGAATCATGCTGATTTTACAGTCAAAGAAATTGAGCTTGGTATCTATTCGGAAGAAGGGCATACGATGATCACTTGTGATGATACGGGAGGAGGTATACCTGAGGAAATTCTATTTTCTATCTATGATCGTCATACCACTACGAAGGGAGAAGGTCATGGGACGGGTTATGCTCGAATCAGGGAGATCGTGGATTACTGTGAAGGAACTATCCATATAGATACAGAGATAGGAATGGGCAGCTCCATCGAGATTAATCTTCCAATCTGATAAAGGAGGCAAGTATGATAAACGTTGTGATTATTGAGGATGATCCTATGGTAGCAGCAATCAATCGACAGTACATGTCTGCCATTCCTCAGATAAAGATCATCGGAGAATTTAGGAACGGAAAAGAAGCTTTAGAGTTTGTAAGCAATAATCAGGTAGATCTGGCTGTTATCGATTATTATATGCCAGTCATGGATGGTATGGAATTTGTCAAAAGATGCAGGGAAGAGAATCTGAAGATAGATGTTATCATAATCACAGCTGCCAATAACGCATCAGAGATATCGGCATTCTGGCGGCTTGGAATCGTGGATTATCTGGTAAAGCCATTTACATATCAGCGATTTAATCAGTCTATTGAGAAATATATCAAGACAAGAACAGTGATTCGGCAGAATGGGTCATTGAAGCAGGAAGAAATAGACCAGCTATTGGCGGCACCATCCGATATGATAAAAACTCCTGTTCTGGATAAGGGGCTGCAGGAGAAGACATTGGATATGATACGAGACTATCTAAAGGAATCGAAAGGCACATTCCTAAGCAGCAATGAAATCGCTAGTAAAGTGAACCTGTCCAGGATCACAGTACGGCGGTATATGAATTATCTGGTAGAGAATCGAGAGATCATCAGTCAGATCGATTATTCCACAGGAGGGAGACCTTCTATCAAGTATAAAAAATATGATTTATAATAAAAAACGGCGCATCTTTTAGGGAGTTCGCTTAGGGATTTATGATAACAAGTAAATTTTGAGTGACACCTTCAAGCGTGTATAAGCAGAAAATGACCATGCAAGAGTAATGATGCTCAAGCATGGTCATTTTAGTTATTCTTTAGGCTTCAAAAAATCATAAAGATGTAAAAAATGTGAATCAGTAATATTGGGAGAACATAGGATTATGTATAAAATATTTTGAACTTCTATTTTGGTTCTAAAGTCAAAAGCATTATAATCGTGATCATTATTCGCATCGCCTTTTTGGAGATGAATTCGATTTCTCAAATCCCTTAAGCGATTTAAAGCAGGATAAATCAAGTGGTTAACCGCTAACCCGTCATGATGATGCTTTAGACATTTAATCATCTCATCCAATGTCATACTCGCATTATGCGGCGGTATTTTTTTCAGCACTTCTGTTTTGATAACTAATTGTGTACCATCCGGAGCATTCTGGCCAGCCTGTGTCGCTAGGACTGTTTCTTCATCAACTTGTTTCCACCATCCGTTTGATTTAATTATATTAGTGAAGATCCCCTCCATAATACTCATACTAGTAATCACATAACTTTTTACAAGCATAATATACACAACACTTGAAACATTCAATTCATCAAATTCTTTTTCAAGAAATTCGAGATATTGCAAGCTATATGAAATATTATCCACAAGTGGATGATATCCTTCCACTTGCTGGTTTAGAACAAAACCACGACGATAATGGTCTATGGGATTTGGATACCATCTATCTTTACATTCGTTCACCTTTATGAGAGTTTCAAATGAAAATTCTGACATTAGTTGTCTCCCTTCTTTCCATATGGTGTCTTCGGTTCTGCCACCATAGAAAGATTGTCCTGCGAGTTCAATTCATAAATAGTCGCTTTATGTTCTTCCACTTCCGTAAAGGTTGCCGAGCCACCGATGCCAAAATACTTCTCAAAGAATGTCTTCAGTTTATCAATGACACCTTGCTTTTTCTTGGCTCTGCCACCACCGCCA
>SAAH01000013.1 GCA_009929525.1 Clostridia bacterium
ACAATACTGTCTTTTCATTTTTTTCAAAAATAGGACAGATTGGTACTTTAGAAGAAGTTATCTCTTTTGAAATTACATTTTGCGGAAACTCAAGCAAAATCAGTAATGACGATATTAAGCTGCATTTGGCAGCAGAGAACTTTCTGAATAAGAATACAGAGTACATAGCAACTGTAGCAAGAGAAGTTTTGGAAGGAAATGTCCGTGAGATCGTTGGACGTATGCGTCTGGAAGAAATGGTTTCGGACCGTCAGAAGTTTGCTAATCTGGTAAAGGAAAATGCAGAACCGGACCTGGCAGCTATGGGTCTTGACATTATCAGTTTTAATGTACAGAACTTTGTAGATGGAAATGAAGTAATTGAAAACCTCGGTATTGACAATATCGTTAAGATCAAAAAGACAGCAGCTATTGCAAGAGCTGAGAGCGAAAGAGACATCAAGGTTGCACAGGCAAGAGCTGACAAAGAGGCGAATGACGCTAAGGTAGCATCAGATACAGAGATCGCTCAGAAGCAGACAGAGTTGTCTATTAAGAGATCGGAACTGCAGAAAAGTGCGGATATCAAGAAGGCAGAAGCGGATGCTGCATATAAGATCCAGGAGCAGGAACAGCGTAAAACTTTGGAGATATCCAATGCCAATGCTGATATCGCCAAGCAGGAAAGAGAGATTGAGCTTCGTCAAAAAGAAGTATCTGTAAAAGAGCAGACTCTTGAGGCGGAAGTCAAGAAACAGGCGGAAGCAGATAAGTATGCGAGACAGCAGAAGTCAGACGCAGATTTGTATGCGCGTCAAAAGGAAGCAGAAGCGAAGAAGTACGAGGTAGAAAAGCAGGCAGAGGCTCAAAGAGCAAAGGCTGAGGCTGATATGTATACAAAGGAGCAGGAAGCTCTTGGTATCCAGAAAGTCGGAGAAGCGGAAGCAGAGGCTATCAGGGCGAAGGGTCTTGCAGAAGCAGAAGCGATGGAGAAGAAAGCAGAAGCCTACAGCAAGTATAATAAAGCAGCAATGGCAGAGATGCTGGTGAAAGTATTGCCGGATATCGCAGCACAGATCGCACAGCCATTATCTCAGATTGATAAAGTTACGATCATTGGAGGAGATTCTAATGGAGTAACAGATCTGGCAGGCAATGTGCCGGGAGTCATGACAAAGTTATTTGAAGCTATGAAAGAGACCACGGGAATCGACCTTCAGGAAATCGTGAAGGCAGAAACCTATGATGCAAAAGTGACGCGTAATCTGAACGTAACAGGTTTGGAAAAAGCTTCACCGGAAGCAGCCGGGATAGTAGCAGACGCAGTGGATGGTCTGGTAGAATAAACAATAAAATAAGGGACGGTTCAAATGTCATGTTTTGCAAATGTAAATGCAAAATCAGATATTTGAACCGTCCCTTTTTTTGATCAGAATCAGTCATGCCGCTGATCAGAATCATATGTTTCACAGAATCTTGCAGCAAAGGCCGGTTCTTCATTTTTAGCATACAGATGAGAAATATCACCAAAAGAACTCATGCGAAAGCATGCGATACCTTCCTGACGTTCCTCTGATGTAAGAGTAGTGACAGAGGAAGGAGCAGCACAAAATCCCTGCCAGAGTACGACAGGAGAGATTCCCAACAGATGACCCAGCATGACGCACTCCACACCAAAATGACAAAAAAGAACAATGGTATCGGTATTACCTTTTTGTGTGTGATAGAGATTGCCGGAACGTTCATATCCGTGTCTGGAAAGGAGAGCATCCAGGCCTGCATAGACCCTTGCTGCCTCCTGACCTACGTTTCCTTCTGCCATAAGGGGAACATTTGCCCATTGGTCTTTGTCATAATATTCTGGGATGGAAGTCCATTTTTGAGGAAATTGATCCCAGGGGATCCGGCGTTCACCGGTAAGCTCATCCAGAACGGGAGCGTGAAACTCACGAAGCCAGTCCAGTGTCTCAGCCGTACGTCTCATTTTTTTGAGAGAAACGGATGCGGTGTCCCGGGCTCTGCCAAGGGGAGACTGGTAGAATGCCTGAACGTCCATGGGGACGATCCGGTGGGAGAGAAGTTCAGCCTCCCGCCAGCCTTTTGGGGTAAGGGAGTCAATGGTATAATCTGGGTCTGCATGTCGTATGATGATTATTTTCATAGGTGGAATCCTCTTTTCTTTGATATCAAATCAGTGCTTTTACTCACATTATACTATGAATGACATACACAGGAAACCGAAAATTTCAATATTGTTTCTTACACTATAATTGCTTATAATGATAAAAGTGAATATAATTGTCTGCATATGGCAGAAAGGGATAAAATATATTTGGTAAGAAAGATGGGTGGTATATTGAATATACAAATAGTAGAAGATGATCATGTACTTAGTGATGGGATACGGCTGGCTCTTAGGGAGGCAGATATGGATTTTGTGCAAAGTATGAGTATCGCACAGGCGAAAGCGGATTTTGAGCAAAATAATCCGGACCTGATCATTTTGGATATCAATCTTCCCGATGGGAGCGGGTATGATTACCTTGGCTGGGTTCGAAAGCAATCGGAGGTTCCGGTGCTCATGCTCACAGCAAATGATATGGAGATGGATGAAGTCATGGGACTGACCCTTGGTGCCGATGATTATATGACGAAGCCATTCAGTATCGCAGTACTTCGTGCACGAATACAGGTTTTGCTGAGAAGAAATCAAGGAAAAGGAAATGACAGCTTTAAAGAAGATGGATTTTTCTTTAACTTCGGAAAACTTATATTTGAAAAAAATGGCAGGGAACTTCTTTTGAGTGTGAATGAACAAAAATTGTTGAGATATCTTGTGGAAAATAAAAATCGGGTGATGGAGAGAAGTACACTGGTAGATCGGTTGTGGAGTGACGGCAGTGAGTATGTAGACGAAAATGCCTTGTCTGTAACGGTGAATCGCCTGAGAAGCAAGCTGGAAGAAAAAGCGGAAAATGTATCATACATCCAGACGGTATATGGACAAGGGTATATGTGGAAGAAAAAGGTAAGAGATGATGTTTGAAGGAAGAACGTTGAAGCGTCTGAACCAGATGCTGGATGAGGCGATGGAAGGTGATTTTCAGGAGAGTGATTACGATGAGACCCAGCTTTCCAAATTGGAAGCAAAATGGAAGCATTTTCTTGGTGCATCTGTTTTGTCGGCAGAAAACACCCGTCAGGAAAAAGAAAATGTCAAATCACTTGTTTCGGATATTTCTCATCAGACAAAGACGCCGATGACAAATATCAAGTTGTATGCGTCACTTCTGGAGGAATCACTGCGCAGTGAGGAAAGTATGGAGCACCAGGAGGAAAGTCTGGAACTTCTGGGAGAGATCATACGACAGACAGAAAAGCTGGACTTTCTGATACAGTCATTGACTAAGATGTCAAGGCTTGAGAGTAATATATTGGAAGTAATACCCCAAAAAGGAGAGATCGGTGAACTGATCCAAAGGTGTGTGGAAGAGCAGCAGGCAAAAGCAGAACAAAAACAGGTAAAACTGGAAAATACTTACGAGGGCAGAGGAATAGCCTGTTATGATATGAAATGGACAAGAGAGGCATTGGGAAATATATTGGATAATGCAATAAAGTATTCTATGCCGCATCAGACAATCCGTATATCAGTAACGGAATATGAGATGTATGCCGCGATTTCTGTAAAAGATGAAGGCATCGGAATTAATCAGGAGGATCTTCCGAAGATCTTTGGCAGGTTCTATAGAGCACAAAAAGTTCAGCAAAATGAGGGTGTTGGAATAGGATTGTATCTTGCGAGGGAGATTTTGAAGAGAGAAAATGGATATATAAAGGTAAAGTCAAAGCTGGGAGAAGGATCTGAATTTATCCTGTATCTGCAGAAAAATGATGCCTCTTTTAATTGACTATTACCGCATTGCGTGATGTGATGAATTAACGCAATGCGGTAATTAACGATTAGGAGAATATTATGGAGACGATCAGTGAACACATAAAATCAATCAGACAAGAAACTGGAATGAATCAAAGAGAGTTTGCAGAGCATTTTCATATACCAGTTAGAACGATAGAAGATTGGGAATATGGCAAGAGAACACCACCGGAGTACGTGGTACGTTTATTGAAGTATAGAGTATTATTTGAAAAGATAGATGCAATAGGAAATAAAGAAGCTGAGTTTGTTGTTTTATCTGAAAAATACATTGCTAAAATGTTTGTTCTAACATATCCGAATTCTTTCAGAAACGTTAGATTTGTGAAAGATTGTGGAAAGGCAAAGATGTTATGATAAAGCTGTCGGAAGATCATATCCGGCGGCTTTATTCAATCGGGAAAATAATGCAGGGAGGTAATGGGATGAAAGTACTACGTACAGAAAATTTAAAAAAATATTATGGCAGCAGTGAAAATCAGGTAAAAGCTCTTGATGGAGTGAATCTGGAGGTGGAAAGAGGGGAGTTTGTAGCTATTGTGGGAACCAGCGGAAGTGGAAAATCGACGTTGCTCCATATGCTTGGTGGACTTGACCATCCAACCAGTGGAAATGTTTTTGTCGATGATAAAGATATTTCCACCTTGAAAGAGGATGCACTCTGTGTGTTCCGGAGGAGAAAGATAGGGTTTGTTTTTCAAAGTTATAATCTTGTTCCAGTGCTGAATGTATATGAAAACATCGTCCTTCCCATAGAACTGGATGGAAATACGGTTGACAAGGCCTATGTAGAACAGGTGGTTTCTGTTCTGGGCCTTAAAGAGAGGCTTTTTAGCCTGCCGAATCAGCTTTCCGGAGGACAGCAGCAAAGAGTGGCTATCGCAAGGGCCCTGGCGACGAAACCGGCAATCCTTCTTGCTGATGAACCGACGGGAAATTTGGATTCTAAGACCAGCCAGGATGTACTCAGCCTTTTGAAAGTGAGTAGTGAACGTTTTGGACAGACGATCGTGATGATCACACATAATGAAGAAATCGCGCAGTTGGCTGACCGTATCATCCGTATAGAGGATGGCAGGATAAAAGGTGGTGAGCAGGATGCGTAAAGTGGCAAATGGAAAAGCAATAAGACATCTTGCAAAAAAAAGCTTTTTTGCATCAAAAACAAGAAATCTGATAGCCGTAGTGGCGATCGCATTGACTGCAATGCTCTTTTCATCTTTGTTTACGATAGGCATGGGAACAATAGAAAACTTCCAAAAAGAGACGATGCGCCAGTCTGGCGGTGATTCCCATGGGACGATAAAATATGTCACCAGGGAACAGTACGACAAAATGAGCCAGGATCCTTTGATCAGGGAATCCGCAGACTGCGAGATGGTGGTGTCGTATATCTGTAATCCGGAATTTCTAAAACGCCATGTAGAGGCATGGTATGTCCCGGAATCATTTTATCCCCATTGTTTTATCAATCTTATAGATGGAAGGGCACCCCAAAGTGCTGATGAAATCCTTCTTGATGATCTGTCATTGGAACTGATGGGAAAGGAAGCCAAGGCAGGACAAGATGTGACCATACAGATGAAGATACGCTCCGATGCAGATGAGATGATCGAGCGGACATTCCATGTGTCGGGAGTAACAAAGGCGGATCCGGCAATGAATACGGGATTTATCTATGTAGCGAAGTCCTATCTGGATGTGTATGCGGACGAACTTGCGTATACCTATTGGGAGGACTATTCCCTGACGGGTACGATCCGAATGGATGTGATATTTGATAATTCTTTCAATATCCAAGAAAAATTAAACAAGGTAATAGAAAATGCCGGATATTCCAGCGATGAAGGAAGCGAAGGATATATAGCGAGTAATGCAAACTGGGCCTATGTATCAGATGGCGGGAGCACAGATCCGATAACGATGATCGCCGGTTTGGGCGGACTATTTTTGATCATGCTGACGGGATATCTGATCATTTACAATATATTTCAGATATCGGTTATCCGTGATATCCGTTATTATGGATTATTGAAGACGATAGGAACGACTGGAAAACAGATAAAGAAGATCCTGCGCTGGCAGGCATTGATCCTTGGGGTCATAGGGATACCAGTTGGCCTTCTTGGGGGATTTTTCATAGGAAAAGGTATTGTTCCCAAAGTTATGAAGCTCAGTAGCTTTAGTGGTGAAAATACGTCTGTTACGTTAAATGCGTGGATTTTTCTTGGAGCAGCAGTATTTACCATGCTGACCGTATGGATATCAACAGGAAAGCCGGCACGGATCGCAGCAAAGGTATCACCAGTGGAAGCAGTACGATATACGGAGGGAAGTACTGCTGAAAAGAAACATGGAAAGCCATATAGATATAAAGGAAAAAAATCAACAAATGGCGGTAAACTTTGGCGAATGGCATTTTCTAATCTGGGGAGGAGCAAACGTAGGACCATTCTGGTCATTTTATCATTATCGCTGGCTGTGGTGCTTTTGAACAGTGTATTTACATTGACACATGCTTTTGATATGAATAAGTATATCGAGCGATTTTCAAGTTCGGACTTTTTGATAGGAAATGCGCAATATTTCAATGGCGGCGGCTATATAGGAGGGTCAGAAGAACAGGCGCAGGAAGAAAAAGTCTCAGAGACATTTGTTTCGTTTTGTCAGGAGCAGGATGGATTTGTTGAGGGTGGGAAACTTTATGGAAGTATGGGCGAAGTAAAGCTGAAAAAAGACAGTTGGACACCTCCTGAGAATATTGCAAAAGATGAGAACGGAAATCCTGGAAAGTATTGGAATGGAGTTTTTGCTCCGTTGGATGAATGGAATGAAGAATATTTGATTTCATTTTATGGTATGGAAGATTATTTTTATGACAAAATTGAAATTTACAAAGGGGAGCAGGATCCGGAGACCATAAAGGAAAAACTGAAAACGGGGGATTATCTGCTTAGTGCTGTACCCGTAGATGATAATGGATATGTGGAGACAGAAGAAGAAATGGTCCAGCCGGGAGAAAAAGTGACGCTTGTCGGAAAAAATGGACAGGAGAAAGAGTATGAGATTTTGTCATTGATCAAAGAAAATTATTATGGCATGACGAACCGAATAGGCAGTAATTTTTGCTTTTATGCTTCTGCGGATGAATTTGTAAAAATGGCTTCCGATCAGTTTTTGATGAGTTATGCATTTGATGCTGAGGATGACAAAGAGAGTGTGATCGCAGAGGCTTTGGAAACATATACAACGCAGGAAGAGTCGATCATGGATTATGAATCAAAGCAGTTTTGGCTGGATGAATTTTCGGGGATGGTGGATCTGTTTGTACTGGTAGGAGGTATTTTGTCGATCGTAGTGGGAATGATCGGAGTACTGAATTTTATCAATTCTATCCTTACCAGTATCGTTACCAGACAGAGAGAATTTGCTATGCTTGAAGCGATAGGGATGACGAAAAAACAAAGGAGCCTGATGCTGATTTTTGAAGGTGTCTGCTATGCAGTGGGAACTGTTATATGTTCTGTCATAGTTGGAATCCTCTTTTCCCTGACAGCATTGCAGGCAGTGACAAAAGGTTTGTGGTTTATGTCTTATAAGTTTGTGATCTGGCCGGTATTTATGGTTGCACCTATTCTTCTTGTACTTGGAGTTATTGTTCCGGCTTTGGCTTTGAAGTGCGGGAAGAAGGAAAGCGTGGTGGAGAGGCTGAGGAAAGTGGAAGTTTAAGATTTTGGTTGGTATGGGGACGCTCGCAGGTACTCGGTACCTGCGAGCTGTTGGGGGGAAGTGGGAAGGAAAGGGGGAAGCGTTAAGTGAATTTGAGTGACTAGGGGTATATGGTAGAAAAACTTTATCGGGTGCCGCGATAAGAGTGTTTTTGTTTGGATTTTATGAAAAAAGGCTATAAAAATTTGGCCAATGAGGTATATGTGATGTAATCACAGATGCTGCCTCGTAATAAATAAAATACGAGGCAGGGGACGGAAGAAAATTCATAGATGCCTTATTTACTGCAAATTTTACAAAATCGTTGTATGGAACAGGATTTTTGTCTTTTTTAGGAAAAAAATACTTGACTAAAAAAGTATAGTATGTTATATTTATAACGAAGTAAGGAAAGAGGTGTGAGATGCTGGTGACAAGGGAATGTGATTATGGGGTTCGGATCTTAAGAGCACTTAAAGAGGGCGATTTGATCAACGTGGCAGAGATTGCAGAGATGGAAGATATCAGTACACAGATTACTTATAAGCTGGCCAGGAAACTGGATAAGGCGGGGATTATTGAAAGTATCCGGGGCGTGCATGGAGGTTATCGACTGAAGAGAGCACTGGATAAGGTTACGCTGCTGGATGTTTTTTTTGCAGTGGATCAAAAGCTTCTTGTTACGGAATGTACTGGTGAACATAGTACCTGTTCCAGGAACACGAAGGAACATCCCTGTATGGTGCATATAGAATTTTGCAGGCTGCAGAAGATGATGGTGGATGAGCTGAGGGCGAAATCCATAGCAGATATTATCCAGAAAAAAGGGTAGAAAGATAATTTTTGTTTAAAACTATACTAAAATAGTATAGAATAAATATATAATAGGATCACACAATAAGATCAATCACAAAATACAGGAGGAATTGTCATGAATCAATGTTTTGGATGTAACACATGTAAGAGTGCAGACAGTGTACTGGAAGGGTTTATTAAGGAATTGCCGCTGGAAACTTCTCATCACAGAGTGGAGTCCCAGAGTACCAAGTGTGGATTTGGTCTGCAGGGGGTCTGTTGTCGTCTCTGTTCCAATGGTCCATGTCGTATCACACCAAAGGCACCGAGAGGAATCTGTGGAGCAAATGCGGATACGATCGTAACCCGTAATTTCTTGAGAGCGGTAGCTTCAGGAAGTGGATGTTATATACATATCGTAGAAAATACAGCATTGAATCTGAAAAATACAGCAAAGACAAAGGGTGAACTGAAGGGAATACGTGCACTTCACCGTCTGGGAGAATTGTTTGATATCACAGAAGCAGATGATTATGTATTGGCTGAGAAAGTAGCAGATGCAGTTTTAAAAGATCTGTACAAACCTGAATATGAGAAGATGGAACTGGTACAGAAGATGGGATATGCTCCTCGTCTGAAAAGATGGGAAGAACTGGGTATCCTTCCTGGCGGTGCAAAATCAGAAGTATTTAAGGGCGTTGTAAAATGTTCTACCAACCTGAATTCAGATCCAGTGGATATGCTTGTCGATTGTCTTAGACTTGGTATCTCAACAGGTATGTACGGACTTACTTTGACAAACCTGTTAAATGACGTACTGCTTGGTGAGCCGCAGCTTCGTCTTGCTCCGGTTGGACTTCGCGTTATCGATCCGGACTATATCAATATTATGATCACTGGACATCAGCATACGATCTTTGTGGATCTGCAGGAGCGTCTGGTATCTCCGGAAGCGATCGCAAAAGCAAAAGCAGTGGGAGCGAAAGGTTTCAAATTAGTTGGATGTACCTGTGTAGGCCAGGATCTGCAGCTTCGCGGAAGCCATTATACAGAGGTATTTGACGGACATGCAGGCAATAATTATACAAGTGAGGCGATTCTTGAGACAGGTGCTATCGATGCGGTATTATCAGAATTTAACTGTACCCTTCCTGGAATAGAGCCAATCTGTGACGAACTTCTGATCAAACAGATCTGTCTTGATGATGTGGCAAAGAAGGCAAATGCAGAACTGATGCCATTTGACTTTATGAATCGTGAAGCTCAAAGTGAGCAGATCATCGATAAAATCATAGAGGCATATAAAGAGAGAAGACCGAAAGTTCAGCAGCATCTTATGCCGGAACACGGAAATGACCATACTCTTACAGGTGTCAGCGAAGTTTCCTTAAAAGAATTCCTTGGAAACAGCTGGAAACCATTGATCGACCTGATCGTATCTGGAGATATCAAGGGTATCGCTGGTGTAGTTGGATGTTCGAACCTGACAGCAGGAGGACATGATGTTCTTACTGTAGAGCTCACAAAAGAACTGATCGCAAAAGACATTCTTGTATTGACAGCAGGATGTTCTTCAGGAGGAATCGAAAACTGTGGACTGATGACTCCGGAAGCAGCTAAGCTTGCAGGACCTAAGCTTCGTGCAGTATGTGAAAAACTGAATATTCCTCCAGTTCTTAACTTTGGACCATGTCTGGCAATCGGACGTCTGGAGATCGTAGCTACTGAACTGGCAGCAGAACTTGGAATCGATATCCCGCAGCTTCCATTGGTGCTCTCAGCAGCACAGTGGCTTGAGGAACAGGCACTGGCAGACGGAGCATTTGGACTGGCACTTGGTCTTCCATTACATCTGGGACAGCCTCCATATGTGACAGGCAGCCCTGTTGCAGTGAAGGTCCTGACAGAGGATATGAAGCAGCTGACAGGTGGACAGGTGATCATCAATCCGGATGCGAAAGAGACAGCAGTGATACTTGAAGATATTATCAATGAAAAGAGAAAAGCATTGAACATTTAAGCTGAGTGACCGAAAGAGGAATGGATACAGACTTTCGGATAGAATAAAGGGGGATTCCCAGATGAGAAGAATTATAATAGAAGCCGATAAGTGTGACGGCTGCAAAAACTGTTCTATTGCCTGCATGCAGGCACATAGGGCAGATAAGGGAACAATCTATGATCTGGATCTTACGGATCCGGCAAATGAATCACGTAACCATATTGTAAAAGATACGAACGGAAAGTATAAACCGATCTTTTGCCGTCATTGTGATCAGCCGGAATGTGTGATGTCCTGTATGAGCGGTGCGCTTTATAAAGATCCGGAGAGCGGACTTGTATTATACGATGAGGAAAAATGTGGATCGTGCTTTATGTGTGTGATGAATTGTCCTTATGGAACACTGAAACCAGATGCAATGGAGAAAAAAAGAATCATCAAATGTGATTTTTGCAAAGATGCAGGGGGCAATCCCAGCTGTGTAGCAGCCTGTCCGAAAACTGCGATTCATGTGGAGGAGGTGTAGGGATGAGACATATTATTATAGGTGTTGGTGCAGCAGGGATCACTGCGGCAAAGACAATCCGTGCATATGATAAGGAAGCACAGATCATCATGATATCAGAAGATTCTTATGTGCATTCCAGATGTATGCTCCACAGGTACATAAGCGGTGAACGGGATGAAGCCGGACTTAATTTTGCAGGAGAAGATTTTTTTGAAAAAGAAAATATCATGTGGGTAAATGAAGCTGCTGTCAAAAAAATCCTGGATGAAACTCATGAGATAGTGATCATAAAAGACGGACAGGAAATGAAGTTTTCATATGACAGATTATTGATCGCGACAGGAGCTAACAGCTTTATTCCGCCAGTGGGAGATTTTCGTGAAGCAAAAAATGTATTTGGTCTCAGACATCTGTCAGATGCACAGAAAATCTGCAAAGCAATAAAGAAAGACTCAAAAGTCTTAGTAGTTGGTTCTGGTCTCGTAGGATTAGATGCTGCATATGCACTTTTGGAGAGAAAACTGGATGTTACGGTGGTAGAGATGGCTGAGAGGATTCTGCCGATACAGTTGGATGATACAGGGGCAAAAGCCTATCAGGATCTGTTTGAAAAAGCCGGATGCCATTTTTATCTGGGGAAAAAGGCATCAAAAACCATAATGAATGCAGATCATATGATAGATACCGTGGTGCTTGATGATGGAACCGAGCTGGCATGCGATGTGATCATCGTAGCAGCAGGTGTGCGCCCGGCGATCGGATGTGTCGAGGAAAGTCGTATCAAGGCAGAACGGTTTATAGAAGTAAATGAGCGGATGGAAACATCCGTGAAGGATATCTATGCCGCAGGTGATGTGGCAGGACGTTCCGGTATCTGGCCGAATGCCCAGAAACAGGGGCAGATAGCCGGATATAATATGTGTGGTGTGCAGATGGCGTATATTGATACTTATGCGATGAAAAATACGATCAATTTCTATGGATTGGCTACGCTGTCCCTGGGAAGAGGTGAAGCACTGGAGACAGATGAGGTGGTCATCTGTGAAGACAGGCATAATTACAAGAAGGCTATTATCCGCGATGGTGTTCTTGACAGCATCACCCTTCAGGGAGATATTGATTATTCTGGAATCTATCAGTATCTGATCAAGAATAAGATCAAGCTTCCGCAGAATGGGAAAGATATATTCCATCTGAACTTCGGTGATTTTTATGGCATTCAGGATGATGGGCAGTACAGTTACGAAAATGTGACAGAGTGATACTGGAAAAAGGCAGGAAAATATTTCGATATTTTCCTGCCTTTTTCTGTAATATAGGATGTGGAGCATTGTTCTGTTATTAGATTTAGTGTATAATTTTGAAAGCAGATAAAACTCCCACCTCTGTAGGTGGAGAAGAAACAACAAACCAGTCTTGGTGGGAGGCCAATCTCCTTCCAAGATAATGCTTCTGGCGGATTGCAGAGCGGCTCAGATGTATTAAAAAGGTATAGGATCCAGAAACTATGAGGCGGGAATATTATGAATATACTTTCTTTTTTTGCTGTTACGACAGCTATACTTTATGTTGTTGTTCTTGTAAAGCGTGCAGCAAACTGTCATGATCAATTGATACGGGTTTCGCTTGCTGTTTTTGCCTGTTTGGGGTGGTGGGCGTTTTGTGATGCCTTTTTTTATGTTGCCCCAACGGTAGAGCAGGCCTGGCTTTGGATGCGTCTGGGTGCACTTGGCTGGAGTGGATTTATTCCGGTAACAGCTTACTTTTTTATGGTAATGTGCGGGGATACCGAATATCTGAATAACTGGTTTCGCCGGGCTTTATACTGGATTCCTGGAATCACTGTTACATTTCTTTTCATGATCACGGACTCTACAGTATTGGCAGATGAACTTGTGCCAAGTAAAAGTGGATTGGGCTGGGCGTACAGACAGTCATTTGATTCATTTTGGCCATATCTGTTGTTCCTGGAATTAGGATCGTATCTGGGAGTTGCTTTGATAAGGCTTTATCTGTGGCAGCGGCACGCAAAACAGGATGATATAAAGAAGCTTTCTACAGGATTTATCATTTTAGATGTGGCATCGATAGCAGTCGGTATACTGGTCATCTTTGTGATACCGCAGTTTTCCACATACTTTCCGCCTATGAGTTTTATAGCTACTTTGATTTTTTTGTGGGGCTATTGGAATGAACTTCGCAATCATGATCTGATGCATATCGAATTGGCACTTGATCCAGGGAGCATATTTGAGAGCAGTATGGACGCTATGCTGATCACGGATTTTGAATGGAATATCCTATATGCCAATGATGAGGCCAAGCGTATTCTGGGCACGGATGAGCCGAAAGGAAAGAGCTTTAGCGAGAGTTTGTTACAGGAAGGGAGAGTGCTTTTGCAGGAATTTGCCTATTCAGGAAAAGATCATTCTTCTGGTATGGACTTGATCCTGTCCAATCATATTCCGCTGCTTTGTTCGGTCAATAGAACGATGACAAGAAAAAGAGGTCATCAGGTATTTATTATTTCTCTTCATGATGCCAGTTCCTTAAAAGCTGCACAGAAAAAACTGGATTATCTGGCTCATTATGATGAACTGACAGGACTTCCGAACAGGCGGAAACTTGGTGAACTTCTGGATAAATGGGAGGAGCAATACATAAAAACAGGCGGCGATTTCTCAATCCTGTTTCTTGATCTGAACCGGTTTAAACTGATTAATGATTATTATGGACATGCGGCTGGAGATTTGGCACTAAAGGCAACAGCGGAGGCACTAAACAGCTGTATTCCAAAGGAAGATATGGTGACTCGGCTGGCAGGTGACGAATTTATCGTCCTTCATGCGACGGGCTTACTCTCAACAGAAGAATTGGCAGAAATGATCCGAAAGGCTGTCCAGAATATCGACTGTTCTTCGTTTGCTCCTGGAAACAGGATGGAAACTTCCGTCGGATATTGCAGATATTCGGAAGCAGGAAGTGTGAGGGAACTGTTCAAGCTGGCAGATGAAAGGATGTATGCGATCAAGAATAAAAGACATGCCGCAGTATAGTTTCTGCGGCATGTCTTTTATTCTTGATCACGTAACTCCTATGATACAAAAAATGATTCCAATGTTTCATATAACTTATTTGGTTCGATTGGTTTTGAAAGGTGAGCATCCATTCCCGCAGCACGGCTTGCCTGTACATCTTCGCTGAAAGCGTTAGCTGTCATGGCGATGATAGGAATCACTCGGGCATCGGGTCTTGGAAGAGCACGGATCGCAGCAGTTGCGGTAAGTCCATCCATATTAGGCATACGGATATCCATCAGGATGGCATCGAAGCTGCCAGGAGGCATCTGTGTGAAAATCTGCAGTCCTTCGGCACCATCGGATGCGGTCGTATAGGTGATTTTCTTTCGTTCCAGGAGCCGGCAGATGATCTGCGTATTAAGCGGATGATCTTCACATATAAGAAAATGTTTTCCTTCCAGCTTATCAGTCCTGGCAGACAGATCATGGTCATCTTCCTCATGGGAAGATGATTTTTTCGTATAATCGTCAGCAGATTCACAGATTTTCATGGGGATACAGATTGTAAATGTAGTTCCAATTCCTTTTGTACTGTCACATTGGATCGTACCATTCATCATTTCAACTAATTTCTTGGCAATACTAAGCCCAAGTCCTGTTCCTTCTTTTCCTTCATGTTCCTGTTCAAAAGGGGTATAGAGATCTTTTATAAAGTCCTGGCTGATGCCGATCCCATTGTCTTGTATCACGACATTGCACTCGACCATGTCGGATTCCTCCGATGTGGGCTTAAGGCGTACCTGCAGGCGAATGGTTCCATTTTCGGGAGTAAACTTCACTGCATTTGACAGGAGGTTCATAAGTATCTGGTTAAGATGCTGTCCATCCACGTACAAATAAAGATCAGATCGATCAGGAATATCTTTCACAAAGTTCAGGCTCTTTTTTTGTGCCAGTTTTTCAATGATAGGAATGATAGTCTCCCACGCTCTATTGATCTGCAGCGGCGAATATTGAAGTTCCATCTTATTGCTCTCGATCTTTGTCATGTCCAACACTTCGTTGATCAGACCGAGGAGGTATTCACCAGAAGAATGTATCTTGTTTAGATAATTATCTTTTTGATCCTCATCTGCATCCTCGAGAAGTTCAGGGGAAGAGAAACTGATGATAGCATTCATAGGTGTACGCATATCATGACTCATACGGGAAAAAAATTCTGTTCGTGCGATATCTTTGCTCACATTATGATTTAGGGTCTCGATCGAATCAACGAGCTGATCGATCTCTGTGATACCAAGACGGTCAAGCTTGAAACCAGCCTGAGGTTTCATGGTACGGACTTTTTTTGCCAGAGCAGTGATAGGTGATGCAAAATGGCGGCTGACCAGCAGGATGCATACAAGCCCCAGAAACAGAGAAATCAAAGCGACCAGCATGAGAACCTGTTTGATATGGTCAATATAAGAAAACATGGTTCTGCTTTCGGCAAGTGTTAAAAGAACCAATTGTTTTGAATCAAACGGATTGTTATTATTGTAGATCGATAAAGGTGCACTGTTTCCATATAGAAGGATATTTCCGCGCCCGGTCATTGTAAATCCACCAATGTCTGCAGTATCCGCAGTGGAAAGAATAGAATCACTGCTAAAACACTGATTGTATAAAGAACCGCTGGTAACGATGGGGATACATTCTGTTGAGGAAGCATCCTGGAGGGCGAGGACGTAGCAGTTTCTATTGGAACTGTCCTGGTCGTTGCCGGGAAGGAGAGTAGTAAGATATTTTGTTGTAATCTCGATGCCGACAACTCCGTAAGCAAACCCGTCACTGGATATCAGTGGAATGGAATAGGAGATGACCTCCTGACCGGAACCATTCAAACTATGGGGACCAGCAAAATACGCCAGATCGTCGCCGGAAACACCTGGATTATCAAAAACTGCCTCCAACGGTGAAAAATAAAAACTGCCCTCATCAATCGAGGAAAATGAATACTGCGCTTCCCACCAGGAATCAAGTGAACAACCGATCTGTTCGATGATAGAAGAAGGAGAACGCTGGAGAAGAAGATCTGCCGTATCGGTATAATTGCTGTTTTGATCCAAATCACGGATACACAGACCATATTTTTTATCGGAAGCATGCTCGGTGATCGTATCCTTTGTTGGCTGATCATTCAGTATCAGATAAATGCCGTTAACCTTGTTCTGGCGAAGAGTGCCGATAAGTTCCTGGCTGGCGTCACTGAGATAATCCACTTGAAGCTGCGGATCAGAAAGCAATGGCTGACTGCCATACGTCTGTTCATAGGATGCATAAAGCTGATCCAGCTGTGAAGTACATGTTCCCAGATTGATCCAGTCATTTGTGAAGGTGGTTTCCAGTTCGTTTTTTCGATTAAGAAGACGTTCAGCGAGAATGTCTGCTGCGTTTTGACTTAAGGATTCTTCGATACCTCCATATACAGCGGCAAAATAAAATATTCCAGCCTGTAAAACCATAATAAGAAATAAAGGGACAAAAAGGGAGCGGAAAATCGATCTTTTTTCTTTTCCTTTTCGCTTTAGTTGTTTCAAATCTATTCGCTCCTTCCCATTTTGTAATGGCGTTTATTGAACCATTACAATCTGATCTACTTCATCACAAAGATCATCAAACCATTCATCAAAATAAATAGCCGAAGAAAAATGTTCAACCGCTTCTTGGCGGGTAGCACCGCCTTCAATGGCGGCAATTACTGCAGCACGATCTTCCTTTGCTTTGTCCAGAAGAGAAGATTCGAGAAGAGTACGGACATCGCGGCTTCCCTGGAACGGTTTAGTAGCATACGCTGTTTTCGTATTGAATACATCTGCACTGATGATAAGAGCATCCAATATATTCTTTCCTTTGGGAGTGGAGGTATCACCACTGTAGGCTTCCGTGATCGCTTTTTTGGTATTTGCTTCCAGCGTGACAGGAGAATAGCCTGACATAAGGGCAAAATCCAGATTGCGGTCCGCCTGTGTGGACCATTTTAAAAATTCAACGGCACCTTCCAGTTGGGCAGGCGTTGATTTTAATAAACAATAGCTGGCACCTTGCTGTACAACTGCGTCATTTGCAGCTTCGGAAAATGGAAGCGAATTGCTTTCGTAAAGTTCAATGGGATGAGTTGTATCATCTTCAAGGGTTACTGAGTCAGGAAGATAGCTTACACCGGAAGAAGAAGCAGTCAGAGCAAGGATCTTGCCGGTTTTGGCATCTTCAGAACTGAAATTACCATAAGAACCAAAGTATCCATTGATGTAAGGGATGTAGAAATTATCCCAGAGTATCTTGAAAGTGTCACGATCCATATTCGTATTCATTTTTCCGTCTTTTACGACGAAAAGTTCATGTCCCAACTGATAGCTTCCAAGGTAAATATAGTTTCCAACAGAATCACGCCCATATAAAGATTTGCCGTCTTCGAGGATATCGGGTGTCTTGGCATCCGTCCAAAGATAGTAGGCCTCAGCAGCGGCAGTAAGATCTTCCACAGTTTTGATACTTTCCAAAGTGATGCCGGTATCAGCAGCAAATGGTTCCCAATCGGTTTTGTTTGCTGTGAATGTTTCCGTGGATTTTAAAATCGGAAACTGCATCAGTTGATTCCCTTCACCGAATCGACCTTCTTCCAGAAAACCAGGTACATATAAGGAAAGTTCTTCCTCTGTAAAATAATCGTCCAGAGGAACTAAAGAATCGGATTGATCCAATATGTAAGCAGTTTCAGAATAGACAGCAGCGAGAGTCGGGCAGTCCTGGGCGCCGGCTTTTCCACTTGCTGAATCCAAAAGTGAGTCTGCAAGTGTGCTGATATCGCCCTGGCTGACGGTGACAGCAACGATTCCTTTTTCAGCACCTACAGTAGAATTGAATTCATCAATGATGTGTTCAAAAACAGCAAGCTGATCGCCGTTATAATAATTCCAGATGGTGATGGTGGTTGGATTTTTCGGGTCAAGATTTTCAGACGCGGTGGAAGAAGATTTGCCGCAGCCCATACTGGTGAAAATGGTGATGGCCGTCAGAGCTACAGCACCGGTTTTTGTTATCATAGATCTCTTTGTGTTCATAATTGCCTCCCTCATTTTTGGTAAAGAATAGATGCTTACCGGATGACGTCATCAACCAATAATGCATATGTCTGTGGCGCAAAAACCCTTGTTTCATAGAAATCATCCAACGTAATATAATCGGTTTCAACGCCTTCCATGGAATTGAAAAATCGGAAAGAATCCTGCCTTTTTCCTGCAAATGCCACAAGATGCGGTGTTTTATCACAGTCGATATAGCGGATGATCCCGGCACGGCAGGCAGATGAAGATTTTATGATCTTACTCTTTCCTTTGACAAGAGAAAATGGAACACATTTATCTGTAAGATACTTTATCAGCATTCGCTGGGTAGTCCCGAGCATGCCATTGCGCGGCAGGATGGCATTCATTTCCTGATTGACCTGCAAACTTGTTACAGGATGATCCAGGGCTTTAAGAAGATTGAAGGCGGCGATCCAGCCGCAGCCATTGTAAGAAAAATCAAAACGGCCATACATATATTCCGTGGTGAAACGCTGGTCAATGATATAGCCGTCTTTGGAAAATGCCTGATTGTCCATATGAATTGATCGAACCTCTTTTCCTTTTATAAAATGCAAAATCGTATGATACATTTTTATGCAAATACGATACATGTTTTATATGCTCTAAAAAATCATTCTATAAAGAAATATAGCATATTTGATCAGATACAGCAAGAAAGACGACGGTATAATAACAGTAAAAAAGGCAGATTATTTGTTGGATTTTAGTAATAGTAATTGCCCTCATGGTTTGCTATAATATAAGTATTCAAGGGGGAAAGATAGGAGAACAAACAGGTGAGCAAACGAAAGCATGATCCTTAAACTGTGATGGTGGTTGATCAGAGTTTTGGGAGCATGATAAAGGCGAGACATATGAGCGAAAAAAAGAAAAACTGGAAAATGATTCTGGCAGGTGTGATCAGCGTTTTTTTGTTATGCAGTAATTTTCTTCCTGTTTCTGTGCGGGCAGCGGAAACTGAACAAAAGAATAAGTATGTGACAACATTGAGAGTCGCATTTTGCCCTTTGGAGGGTTTTTTTGAATATGATGCTTCTGGCAGAGAAGTCGGGTATGGGGTGGAATTTTTAGATGCGGTAGCCCGATATGCAGGAATACGTTTTACCTATGTCAAAGCAGACAGCTGGGAAGAAACCAAGCAGATGCTTTTAGACGGCGAAGCAGATATCCGTATGCCGGGGAATCTTCCGACCGAACCATCAGATATTTTTCAGTATTCGAACTACAGTGTGATAGATACTTACTATGCCATGATGACGCTTAATACAAGGGACGATCTGTATTTTGAGGATTATGATACTTTTGGAAGCCTTCGGATAGGAATATCGGAAAATCAGTACGATTATATTGGAGAAACCGCAGGATTTCAAAGCCTTGGGATCGACAAAGAGCAATTGATTTTTTATGATGGATATAATGCCTGCAGACAGGCACTTGAAGATGGACAGGTTGATGCTGTGATCTCCAATATCATGGATCTGGATCAAGATATGAAACAGATAGAGCGGTTTTCCACTGTTTCAAATTATATCGCCATGCTGATCGGCTCGACAGATATGGAAAGGATCAACGAAGGGATCTCTGAGCTCAAACAAAATGAACCTCTATTTTTATCGGATCTGTATATCAAATGGTTTCCGGACAGGGTCGCTGTTCCATTTACAAAAGAAGAGACCGAATATATCAGGAATCTTGGCAGCATAACATTTTCTTTCCGTGAGGAGATGGGAGGACTGTCAATGAATGATGAGGACGGAGCATTTACTGGATTTTTCCCGGAAGTTGCCCAGTTGGTCTGCAGGAAACTGGGAGTTGAATGCAGACAGACAATATATGGTCAGCAGCCAGAAGAACAGGTTTATGTGAATCCGGATTTTTATTATGATTACAATTGGGCAGATACGAATGGAGCAGACATTACCAGGCCATATCTGAATCTGGATTATTATGAGATAACAAGAAGAGATCAGAGAGTCAGTAAAGAAAAGAGCAGAGTAGCGGTGGTGGAAGATTATCATTCAGTACAGGACCTGATCAATAATGGTTATCAGAAGGAACTTATAGTTCCGTGTGAAAACTTTGCAGCATGTATAGATACGGTTAACAGCGGGAAGGCAGATATCACCTATATTAACCGGTATGTGGCAGAATATTATCTTGAGATGTATCGTTACAGTGGATTATCTTCTTCTTTGTCGTCCTACTCTCACCAGATCTGCATGGCAGTATTTGGGGATGATACAGGTATGATCTCATCGATCATCAGTAAAACGATGCTTACTGTGACCAGTGAAGAACTTGACGAACTTTTGCTGAAAGCTTCATCAGAAAAACCGGACGAAAATCTGATACAGGAGATGATGCGGAAAAATCCATTTCAAAGTGCAGTCCTTATCATAGGTGTGTGTGCACTGTTTGTTATTTTATGTGTACTGTTTTTGTTTACAAAAAAGATGGAAAAGAAAAATCTTGCGTTGGAGGAAGCAACGAATGCAAGACAGGATTTTCTTTCCCGTATGAGCCATGATATGAGGACGCCGATGAATGCGATCATAGGATTTGCCGGTTTTGGAAAGGAGAGTAAAAGCCTTAATGAAGCCCATCAATATTATGATAAGATCGCATCAGCAGGGGATTACCTTTTGCAGCTGGTGAATGACAGCCTGGACCTTACCAAGTATGGAAATGCAAACTATGAATTTCATACGGAGGAATACAGGCTGGGAGATTTTATTGCGGATATCACCAATATGATCAGCCAAAGGGCTCAAAAGAAGGCTATCACTTTTGAAGTCGATTATAACGAGAAGGATGAGTATACTCTGGGATTTGATAAATTAAGAGTACAGCAGATATTTGTGAATCTGTTGAATAATGCAGTAAAGTTCACTCAAAATGGCGGACATGTATCCCTTTCCATAAGTCACGAGAAAGTGGATGATGAGAAAGAACGGGTTTGTTTCACAGTGAAGGATGACGGGATCGGCATGTCGGAAGAATTTGTGAAGAACCGGATGTTTAAACCGTTTGAACAGGAAGAGCAGGGGAGTGAACTGGAGGGAACCGGATTGGGACTCTCTATTGTGAAACGTCTGGTAGAGGCTATGGGTGGAAGTATCAGATGTGAAAGTATCCTTGGACAAGGAACTACATTCTATGTTAATCTATATGGGGAAATCATTCAGGAGAAAAAAGAGAACGTACAGATTCCTTTGCCAAAAGAGGAAGATCTTGAGGGAAGAAATATTCTTCTGTGTGAGGACAATCAGATGAACAGGGAAATCGCAGACCGCCTGCTCAAGAAAAAGGGCGTGATCGTGACAAATGCTGAGAATGGTAAGATTGGACTTGAAAAGTTTGAACAGTCACCAGTTGGATATTTTGATGCAGTACTGATGGATATCAGGATGCCTGTGATGGACGGATATGAAACGACAAGGAAAATCCGTTCCCTGAAGAGAAAGGATGCATTGACCATACCGATCATTGCATTGTCAGCAAATACATTTGATAAGGATAGAAAAGCATGCAAAGAAGCGGGGATGAATGAACATCTGTCTAAACCGATAGAGCCCCAGGTCCTTTATGCTACGTTGAACCGGTATATACAAAAGTAAGATATTTTTTGCGGTAATACGAATAGGATGCAAAATTACTGCAATGAATATAGATACAGCATCTGAACGGAAACATAGAATTTCGAGGATGCTAAATTATCAGAAAACATAAATGAGAGGGATAGGAAAAATGAACAAAGCACAAATGGATACGATGCAGGAGATCGCACAGAATAATGGACTCTCCATAGATGCACAGTCGGAGACGATATTTGGCATGATGAATGGGTATGAGGTGTGCCTGACGCAGGTGAACCAATCATTATGGATGATGATGTCTTTTTCAGTGAGCAGGGGTGGTCTGCGGCCGGATGCAGCTTCTATGAAAGAGGTAGTAAAGATGTCCAAGATCCTGGGCGCATGTACAGTGTCTGGGAGCAGGGTAAATATCACGGTGAAAAATGGTCTGCATAAGAAAAACGGTGCCGCTAATGTTTCTGAAGCACTTCATACAGTAACCATGTATATGAGGACAAATGGGTATGAAAACTGCTGTCAGAACTGCGGGACAGCAGATGGAGCAGAGGCATATATCCTTGGAGGCGGAACAGCCATCCTTTGTCCAAACTGTTTTGCAGCACTCAGTAACTCCATCGAACTGCATAATCAGACAAAGACTCAGAAGAAAGAAAATGTTGTGGGTGGTATCGTAGGAGCGCTGTTAGGCTCTCTTGTGGGTGTTTTTGCGATCGTTATCCTGGGACAGCTTGGCTATGTAGCGGCTCTTTCCGGTGTGGTCATGGGAATCTGTGCACTGAAAGGATATGAGCTTCTTGCAGGAAAATTAAGCACCAAGGGTGTTGTGATCAGTGCAGTGGTGATGATCATCATGGTTTACATGGGATATCAGACAGACTGGGCGATCACAGTAGCTTCTTATTTTGAAACTGGATTCTTTGAATCATTTAGAGCAATTCCACAGCTTATTTCGGAGGGATATATTGAGTCCTCAAATTACTATGGAAATCTTGCCCTGTCTTATCTTTTTACAGCGGGCGGTGCGATCCCTACTGTCATGTCTTCTATGAAGAACAGAAAGATGGCATTTGTTACATATAAGATGGGTGCATAAGAGAAAAATAAGCCTCCGGCGCTGAGGCGTACTTGAACAAATACTACAATATATAAAGATATAAAAGACAGGAGAAAATGAAAATGTTACATTTTGAATGCGATTATACAGAAGGTGCTCATGAAAAGATTTTACAGCGGCTGGTGGAGACAAATATGGAGCAGCTTTCCGGTTATGGAAGTGATGGCTACTGTGAAAGTGCAAAACTTAAGATCAAAGAGGCATGTCAGTGTCCGGATGCTCAGGTCCACTTTTTAGTGGGTGGAACCCAGACCAATCAGATCGTGATTGCAGGAATGCTGAATAATTACGAAGGTGTTGTGGCGGCCGAGACAGGTCACGTCAATGTACATGAAGCCGGAGCGATCGAATATACAGGACATAAGGTGCTTGAGATTCCTCAGCATGAGGGTAAGATCGATGCACAGGAACTGGATGCATATATAGACAGTTTTTATCAGGATGAGAACCATGAACACATGGTATTTCCAGGGATGGTATACATTTCTCATCCAACAGAATATGGTACGCTGTATACAAAAAATGAGCTTTCAGAAATCTCCGACATATGCAAAAAGTACGAGATTCCACTTTTTCTTGACGGAGCACGCCTTGGCTATGGACTTATGAGCCTGAGGACAGATGTGTCACTTGCAGATATTGCTGAGTATTGTGATGTGTTTTATATCGGCGGCACAAAAGTGGGAGCACTTTGTGGGGAAGCGGTTGTATTTACAAAAGGAAATACTCCAAAGCATTTCCTTACGACCATCAAACAGCATGGAGCACTTCTTGCCAAGGGACGTCTTCTGGGGATCCAGTTTGATACCCTGTTTACCGATGATCTGTATATGAAGATCAGCAAACACGCCATAGATATGGCAGAAAAACTGAAGGGGATATTTGAGAAAAAGGGATATCCGTTTTTCCTGGATTCACCGACAAATCAGCAGTTTGTCATACTGGAAAATAAACGGATGGAGGAACTGGGAGAGAAGGTTACTTTCAGCTTCTGGGAGAATGTGGATGATGCACATACGGTTGTGAGATTTGCGACAAGCTGGGCTACGAAACAGGAAGACATTGATAAGTTGGAAGAATTGTTATAGATTCATATGACCTGCTGCTGGCAGTGACAGAACAATAGGACTAATAAGGAAATAACTTCGCAAGATTAGGGAGATTTCCTGTTAGTCCTTTTTTTGTATCATAAACTAAATTATAAAACCAAAAAGTTTCGCAGGAGCGCATTGCGGCGGAGCAGAAATATACCCCAATTCGAAATTAATAATTCTTAAATAATACACGAACATTTCAAAAACAATACCATTATATTATTAGGATGAATTCATATACAGGGCAGTCTTATATGAGTTGAAAAGTGTAAAGCAGGAAAGAAAATAATAGAGGTGTTTGTATGGGAAATGTTATTTCATACCTGAAATGGCGTGGGGATCTGAATTTCAAAGAAAGAAGTTTTTGCGAGGCAGATAATCTGGCGCTGGCAATGCTTTCTTATGAAAATCTTGATGGAATAGTTGCTGGGACAGAAAGCAATGATAGTATCTCTATTCGTGAGGCATATGAAAAATATAGTGACAGATCAAGAGAGAGCGTCCTGAAATATATGGCACGATCCAAGCGATATGAGGATGCCCGTTTATCTGATTACAGTGAAATATATGATGAAGAGACACAGACCCAATTTGGTGCTGTATGTATTACGTTGGATTCAGGAGAAAAATATATATCATTTCGGGGAACGGATGATTCGATCGTAGGATGGCGGGAAGATTTCAGCATCAGCTATCAGGTAGTACAGGCGCAAAAAGAAGCAGTAAAGTATCTGGAAAAAGTAATTCATCTGGATAATGAATATTATATTGGAGGACATTCCAAGGGTGGAAATCTTGCGATATTCGCATCTATGTTCTGTACAAGAGAAAAACAGGATCAGATCAAAAAAATATTTTGCAATGATGGACCGGGAATCTGCACAGAAATGATGGATCAGGAGAAGTTTGAACGGATCAGGTTAAAAATCATCAAGTATGTTCCGGAATTCTGCATCATAGGAAGATTGTTTGAACTTCCGGTTACAGAAGTGATGGTTGGAAGTGATGCAAATGGAATTCTTCAACATGATGGACTGACCTGGCAGGTGGAAGGGGACCATTTTCGTTACAAAAAAGAATCACCGGATAACTGCAAGGCATATAATAAAATCTTTGATGAATGGATCGAATCTGCTGATATGGAGCAGCGCAAAACTTTTACAAATGATTTCTTCAATGCCCTTGCTGAAAATGGAAGAAAAACCTTTGAAGAGGTTGCTGAAAGTGGAGTGGATGGTTACGGCACTATTTTGTTGTCGATCGTTGAGTCGGAAAGCAGGACCAAGGTTGTGATCGGCAAATTCTTAAAATCCTGCATAACTCAAATGAAGACATTCGATATCAGAGACTATATCAGGACACAGGCAGGTGTAAAAGCAGTCATCTGTATGATATTAGGTGTAGCATTTATCCTGTTTCGCGAACATGCGATCCAGGGTGTGGGCATTTTTTTGTTGATCTGTTCTTTGGTATGGAATGGTAAAAAACTCCTGGATGTGTCATTAAGTGAAAATAAAAAGATAGATCAAAAAAGGCGCAGGGTGATCCTGTACATGGCTTTTATGTGTATTACGGTTCTTGCAGTTTCCCACTATCAACTGATCTTAGTGTATGCCAACATTGTTATAGGATGTCTATTGTGTTATATCTCAATCAAAAAAGTTCGAGAGGCGGCAGACAAAAGACAAAAAATGCCTATAAGAGTAGGAAAGCTTTTGATGAGTGGATTATGTTTTATGATAGGCATCACAGCATTGGCAACTCCATCTTCTTCCTTTTGGGGTAAGATAATTACTTTTGGCAGTTTGCTGGTATTGTATGGGATTGGTGAAATGGTGAAAGCAATATTTATTTAATGATTTTCAAATAATACATAAATAAAACGGAAACAGTGGCATGGTAAATTAAAATAGTTTAAAGGAAACAAGATAACTCAAAAAAATAAAATGTACTGATAGGTACAGAAAAAAGGAGATCATAATGGCAAAATCAAAATTAGTTGCAGCAAACAAGAAAATTGAAAAAGCAGTAGTAGGAGGTTATAAAAAAATAGAAAACGGTGTAGTAGGCGGCTACAAAAAAATAGAAAATGGTGTAGTAGGCGGATTTACAAAGATGAGTGATGGATTTGTGGATCAGTTTCTGACAAGAGAGGGAGAATCGGTAGAAGAAGCGAAGGCCCGCATGAAAAAAGAACAGGAAGCCAGATAAAGTAGGGTAGAACCGTATTGAAAAGGAGATTACATAAATGGATAAGATCATCGTGAATAATCTGACAAAAGATTATGGACACGGAAGAGGAATATATGATGTTTCTTTTTCTGTAAAAGAAGGTGAAGTGTTTGGGTTTCTGGGACCTAATGGGGCCGGTAAATCAACAACAATGCGGCACCTTATGGGGTTTTCAAAACCGCAGAAGGGAAAAGCAGGAATTGACAGGCTGGATTGTTGGAAACAGCATGGGCAGCTTATGAAGCAGGTGGGATATCTGCCGGGAGAAGTGGCATTGCCGGACGGATTGAACAGTAAGGGCTTTGTGCATATGATGCAGAGGCTTAGAAATGCAAAGAATCAACAGGTGATAAAAGAATTGTTAGATCTCTTTCAGCTGAAAATGACAGGAGATGTGAAAAAACTCAGTATTGGTGAAAAAAGAAAACTTGCCATTGTTGCTGCTTTTATGAATGATCCGGATGTACTGCTGCTTGATGAGCCGACGTCAGGATTGGATCCCGTCATGCAGGAAATATTCATTGGATTTATCAAAGAGCAAAAGAAAAAAGGAAAAACAGTATTATTGTCAAGTCATATTTTCAATGAAGTGGAAGCCCTATGCGACAGGATCGCAATTATCAAAGAAGGGAAAATCATCACAGTAGTGGATGCAGAAGAAGTGAGGCATTACAAACGGAAAACCTTTGAAGTGACATTCCAAAGTAATAGTGAATATGACAGATTCAAGAAGGAACCTTTTGAGTTTCGAGAAGAGCATCCAGACGAGCACATGTTGGCAATGATAGTAGAGGATGAGCAGACAAATCAATTTGTTCAGGCAGCAGCTCGATATGAGATTGCGAAAATGGTGGAGCACCAGCAGACACTGGAAGAGTATTTTATGCATTTTTATAAAAGTGATCGTACCTTTGGAGGAATATAGAATGGGAGAAATCATTAGAACGACAGGTCTTACGAAAGACTATAAAGCAGGAAAAGGAATTTTTGATTTTGACTTTTCCGTGCAGCAGGGAGAAGTATTTGGCCTGGTAGGAACAAACGGAAGCGGAAAGACAACAACTATACGGCATATGATGGGATTTCTAAAAGGAGATTCAGGAAAAGTAAAAATAAAGGGAAGGGATAGCTGGAAACATTCGGCACAGCTCAAAAAGCTTATTGGCTATGTGCCTGGACAGATAGATTTTCCGGATGTGGGAACGGGTACTGCATTTTTAAAAATCCAGGCGGATTTTCTTGGTATGAAAGATTTAACCTATATGAATGTTCTGATCGACCGTTTTAAGATAGATATTACGGCACCGCTTAAGACCATGAGTAAAGGAATGAAACAGAAGATGGCACTGGTTGCTGCTTTTATGTCGGAACCGGAGATCTATCTGTTGGATGAACCTTCAACAGGGCTGGATCCTTTGATGCGTGATACGCTGATTGATGTTATTTTAGAGCAGAAGGCAAAGGGAAAGACGATTTTTATGTCCAGCCATATCTTCAAAGAACTGGAAGACACCTGTGATACCGTATTGTTTATTAAAAATGGTCATATTATAAATCAGGTGAAAAGAAGTGAATATGAAAGAAATCCGATAGAACAGTATGAAATCCGTTTCTCATCAAGAGAAGAGTATAAAAGATATACAGAAGATATTAAACATAAACCGATGGATGAGGATGGACAAAAATATCTGGTGAGCAAGTTCAGGGAGCGAAATGCGATCATCCTGAGTATACCGCAGAATCGGATACAGGAGTTTTTACAGGATCTGTCAAAATATGATCTGCAGTCCATAGACAATGCATCATATTCACTGGAAAAATATTATATCGAAATGATAGAAAGCGAGGATGAAAAAAATGATTAGTTTTCCGTTATTAAAACAAACAGTAAAATCCAACTGGGTAATATGGGGTGCCATGGCAGGTATATCAGCAATCCTGTTGGCACAATTTGCAGCAATGGAAATGACACAGAATCTGTTATTTGTTATCTTCTATTCCATTATGGTCACTTTATTTCCTGCAGTTTATTCTTTGATCTGCTCAAATAAATTAATGGCAGGTCAGGTGGACAGTGGTTCTATGGCATATGTCTTGTCAACACCGACCAGCAGAGGAAAGGTTGTTAGGACACAGATGGTATTTTCAGTCGTATCTACTTGTCTGATATTTGCATTTAATGCGGTTGTACATATTGCAGTCAATGCATCCTCTCCGTTGGCCATCGCGACAGCGACTGGCGGAAGTGTTATGGTGGAAGGTGATCTGACAGCGAAGATGATCCTGCTGACAAATCTGTCTGCATGTTTGGCAAGTTTGGCTTTGGCCGGTTTGTGCTTTATGTTTTCAGGAATCTTTAACCGTTCAAAATATGTCATTGGATTTTCAGGAACACTGGTTGGAGTTTGTATTTTGGCAGGAATGATGGGAACATTTGGTAGCCTTGGGATTGATTCATTGGAGAACTTTAAGTATGCAACACTATTTACCTTGTATGATTACGCATCTGTTTTATCAAGTGGGGAGGATTGGATCATAAAGGCGGTTGTCGCTGGAGTGATCGCACTTGTTGGATATTTTGTTGGCGGAGCATGGTTCTGTAAGAAAGACTTACCGTTGTGATCCTGTGAATATGTGAAAGGGTATTGTTTGAAGAACATGACTTCTTGGTTTTGCACTGGGCGGATGTCTGTTTGCCTATATATTGCTGCCCGCTATGAAAAAAATATATCGAAAAATCCCTCATAGAACGGCAAACATAATAGTTCGCTTGATGACTATTGCTTTCCTTATTGATGTGTGTATCTCCATACTATTTCCTAATATGGGTGTGGGAGTCACGGGCTAGGGGCGATGAGCAGGGAAATATTCTTGATACATACAAAACATGATCAGTATTTTCCAGACCATGTGTTACAGAGGTATTTCCCCAAAATGAAGGATGCTGTGTCAGACGAAAAATATACCAGATTAATAATTCAGAAACAATACATGAACAAAATACAAACATGACTTCAGTAAGATAAGAGCATATCAAATAACAAAACAACAATATGAAAGCGAGGAAGTAAGGATGAAGAAAAGTAATTTTGTAGCGTTAGTATTAGGAACGATCAGTGGTGTGTTTTTTGCTCTGGGCATGTGTATGGCATTATTGCCAGAATGGGATGCGTTTAGACCGGGGGTAGGACTTGGCTGTATCGGTGCAGTGATGGCACTGATCACAGTATTCGTATGGAGAAAGATGGAACATAAGAATCCGATCAGGATTACTGGTAAATCAGCACTTGTTGTTCTTATCGCATTGGTTGGTTCCCTTGCCTTAGGCATTGGCATGGTCAATGTAATGGTATGGGCAAATCTTATAGCCGGTATCGTTATTGGCTTAGCAGGAATCGTTGCATTGATGATGTTGATCCCAATTTGTAAGGGGTTGAGATAATTTATGAGAAAAGTACAAAGAAAAATAGGAGGAGATAACATGATGAAGCCATTTGCAAAAGCAGCAGCGGTTATAGCAGTGATAGGTGTTGGGATTTTTGGAGTGATCACATTTTTGAGCCGTAGGGATGCATAGAAGCAGGGGTAGCGTAGGAAAAATCAAAGGCTGCTTCATCCGGATGAGGGAAATATTTCCCTCTATGGGAAATCTGGAGATGATAGTGAGATTCGAAGTAAAATCAGTGTTATTATCGAATCCCCAGCATCATATTGCTTGTCTTTGACCCAGACATCATCTACCCCATGCATTACTTCTTGGCCTTGATGTCATGCTTGGAATGATCCAAGGCTTATCGCTCAGAATTCCATCCATTGGCGGTATGATTCAAGATGTTTGATCGAATTAATGTAACATAAACAATTCACTGACACTTTTGAAACAAACAGATTGTAAACTAAGGAAGAACTTAAGGAAGGAGAAAATAAATTATGGCAAAGGTTTTAGTAGTCGCAGTAATCATAGTTGTTGTAATAGCAATTGTAGCTGTTGTAAAGAAAAACAGATAAATTAAAAACAGGTGGATAACTGGTTCATGGAAAGGAGAGTACTTATGATCGCAAAAGTAGTAGCTGTAATAGTGATTGCAGCATTAGCAATCGTGGCTTTTGTAAAAAAGAGAAGCAAATAATATAGGAGTTATGTACATATGACAATTAATTTGTAATTCTCAAATATAATTCTAACAAAACACAAATAATCATATGCCATAATAATCATATCAATTTCTTGATACAATTATTATGGCATATGATTATTTGTGTTTTGTACATAGTTTCTGGTTTTAGAAGAAAGTGCGCAAATTTATGGAGAAAGCAGGCAGTAAAATTGTTTTTATAGTTTTAATTTTAGGGGCTTTCGAATCTGATTGGAATTCACTTTGACAAATTACCACAAGAAAAAAGGAAAGCTGTCTGCAAAGTGGAATATATAAGTAAGAGATTCTTTTTAAAATGTGAAATAAAGGAAACAGATACTTTTACATGCAGCGGCAGGGAGGTGTCACAGTGAATATCAGAGAAAGTTCGGAAGAGAAAGAATATAAAAATCTGAGTACATATGCGTCAAAAAGTCGAGAGTCCAAAGGACGGGAGCGGGCGGAGGCAGAGTGTGATATTCGCACGGCGTACCAAAGAGACAGAGACAGGATCATCCACTCAAAAGCATTTCGAAGACTGAAGGATAAGACGCAGGTTTTTTTGGCGGCTCAAGGCGATCACTATAGGACAAGGCTGACCCATACACTGGAGGTTTCCCAGACGGCGAGAACAATTGCGAAGGCACTGGAACTGAATGAAGATCTGGTGGAGGCGATCGTTCTTGGACATGATCTTGGACACACACCTTTTGGACATGCGGGCGAGGCGGCACTAAATGACATCTGCCCCAGTGGATTTGCTCATTATAAACAGAGCATCCGGGTAGTAGAGCTTCTTGAAAAAAATGGGGAAGGTCTGAACCTTTCCTGGGAGGTACGGGATGGTATATTGAATCACAGAACGGCCGGGAGTCCGCATACGCTTGAGGGTCAGGTAGTACGTTTGTGTGATAAAATCTCATACATTCATCATGACATGGATGATGCAGAAAGGGCCGGGATCTTCAGCGAGGATGATATTCCCATAACACTGAGGGTTACACTGGGAGATTCCTGCAGGGAAAGGCTGAATGCACTGATCCATGATATCGTGAGCAACAGTTATGGAAAAGACAGGGTCCAGATGTCTCCGGGTGTGGAAGAGTCCATGAAGAATCTAAGACAGCTGATGTTTGACAGCGTGTACAAGAATCCGGTGGCGAAAAAAGAAGAAGAGAAGGCAAAACGGATGCTGAAAGAACTGTATCTATATTATAGTAAGCGTCCCGAAGCCATGTCCCAGGAATATCGCCAGCTCATAGAACAGGGTGAGCCTCTGGAGCGGGTAGTTTGTGATTATATATCGGGTATGACGGATCAATATTCTATGGCAAAGTTCAAAGAACTTTTTGTGCCGTCAGGTTGGGCTGTGTATTAAAACAAGAGAAATGAAATCTGATCTGGAAAATGACAAGTCAGATAAAAATTAAAATAAAAAAAGGAAAGTCAGAATTTGCGGGGAATATTATAAGTGAGAAAGTAGAAAAATGGAGGAAATATGCGTTATTCGGAAGACTTGATCGAAGAGATACGGATGAAGAGCGATATCGTGGATGTGATTTCCGGCTATGTAAAACTGCAGAGAAAAGGCAGTTCGTACTTTGGCCTGTGTCCATTTCACAATGAGAAATCTCCATCTTTTTCTGTAAGCCCTTCAAAACAAATGTATTACTGCTTCGGATGCGGAGCAGGTGGAAATGTATTTACATTCCTTATGGAGTATGAGAATTTTACTTTTGTGGAGGCACTGAAAAGTCTGGCTGAACGAGCAGGAGTGGAGCTGCCACAGCTCGAATATTCAAAAGAGGCTAAGGCTCAGGCAGATTTGAAGTCAACGATCCTGGAAGTGAACAAATTAGCAGCAAAGTATTATTATTTTCAGCTTCGAAAAGAAAGTGCGGCGACTGCGATGTCTTATCTCAAGGGAAGAGAACTGAGCGATGAGACGATTAATAAGTTTGGTTTGGGATATTCAGATAAGTACAGCGATGATCTGTACCGGTATCTGAAAAGCAAGAATTATTCGGATGATATTTTGCGCCAGTCTGGATTATTTAATGTGGATGAGCGCAGAGGTATGTACGATAAGTTCTGGAACAGGGTCATCTTTCCTATTATGGATGTGAATAATCGTGTGATAGGATTTGGCGGACGAGTGATGGGGGATGCAAAGCCCAAGTACCTGAACTCACCGGAGACAAAGATTTTTGATAAAAGCCGTAATCTATACGGTCTGAATCTGGCCCGTACTTCGAGAAAGAGGAATCTGATCATCTGCGAGGGATATATGGATGTGATATCTATGCATCAGGCTGGATTCAATAATGCGGTCGCTTCTCTGGGAACCGCACTGACCTCACAGCAGGCCAGCCTTTTAAAAAGATATACGGACGAGGTGCTGATCATCTATGACAGTGATGAGGCAGGTGTTAAAGCTGCTCTTCGTGCGATTCCTATGTTAAAGACAGCAGGATTGGCAACGAAGGTCATCAACCTGAGACCGTATAAGGACCCGGATGAATTCATAAAGAACATGGGTCAGGAAGCATTTCAGGAGCGGCTTGACAATGGTATGAACAGTTTTTTGTTTGAATTAAAAGCGATGGAACAGCAGTATGATATGGAAGACCCACAGGGTAAGACGGATTTTTACAAGGAAACAGCGAGGAAACTCCTGCGGTTTGAGGATGAGCTTGAGCGCAGCAATTATATCCAGGCGGTAGCAGATACCTATAAGGTACCGGCGGAGGATCTGCGTAAGATGGTGAATCGGTTCGCACTTCAGGGAGCAGGCATTCAGGAGGTGGTAAAGCCAAAGTCAGGCATTAACCGCAGTCATGAAAAGCAAAATGGTTTTGAATTATCCCAAAAACTGATGCTTACCTGGATGACTTCTTATCCGGAGATTTTCGGAGAGGTAGCCCGCTACATAGGACCGGAGGATTTTACAAAGCCTTTGTATCATACGGTTGCAGGTATGCTGTTTGAACAATACGAGCAGGGACAGCTCAATCCTGCAAGGCTTTTAAATAATTTTACAGACAGTGAGGAACAAAAGGAAGTGGCAGGAGTATTCAATGCCCAGATTCCTCTTGAGACAGACGAGGAGAGAAAGATGGCACTTCTCGATGTAATATGCAGATTGAAAGAAGATAGTATTGCACACAAGTCAGCACAGCTTGCACCTACTGACATGCAGGGTCTTATGGATCTGATGCAGTCCAAAAAAGAGTTGGAAGACTTAAGAGCAGGTAAGCTGCATTTGCATATTTCTTTTAATTAAGGATAAAATATAAACAAGCTATGGAAGGATGGAAAACAAATGGAAATGGACAAAGCCCAGTTTGCAGAAAAACTGAAAGCACTCCTTGAATTAGGAAAAAAGAAAAAGAATGTACTGGAGTATCAGGAGATCAATGACTTTTTTCACGGAACACCATTGAACACAGAACACATGGATATGATTTTTGAGTATCTGGAGAATAATGGAATCGATGTCCTGCGAATCAATGATAACGAGGAGGATACCCTTCTGGAGTCAGATGACGTTCCCGCAGAGGAAGAAGAAGTGGACATGGAAACGATCGATCTGTCTGTTCCTGAAGGCGTCAGTATCGAAGATCCAGTGCGTATGTATCTGAAAGAGATTGGTAAAGTACCGCTGCTGAGTGCAGAAGAAGAGATCGATCTTGCTAAAAGGATGGAAGCTGGAGATGAGTTTGCCAAGAAGAGACTGGCAGAAGCCAATCTTCGTCTGGTTGTCAGCATCGCAAAGAGATATGTTGGCCGCGGGATGCTGTTTCTCGATCTGATCCAGGAAGGAAATCTTGGACTGATCAAAGCCGTTGAAAAGTTTGATTATACAAAGGGATATAAGTTTAGTACGTATGCTACATGGTGGATCCGTCAGGCTATCACCAGAGCAATCGCCGATCAGGCCAGAACGATCCGTATCCCTGTCCATATGGTTGAGACCATTAATAAACTGATCAGAGTGTCACGTCAGCTGCTTCAGGAGCTTGGCCGTGAACCAACCCCTGAAGAAATTGCAGAAGAAATGAATATGCCGGTAGAGCGTGTTCGTGAGATTCTGAAGATCTCTCAGGAGCCAGTGTCTTTGGAGACACCGATCGGTGAGGAGGAAGACAGTCATCTGGGTGACTTTATCCAGGATGATAATGTGCCGGTACCTGCAGATGCAGCCGCTTTCACTCTCTTGAAAGAACAGCTTGTGGAAGTATTAAGCACCTTGACAGAAAGAGAACAAAAGGTATTAAGACTTCGTTTTGGTCTTGATGATGGAAGAGCCAGAACACTGGAAGAAGTAGGAAAAGTATTCAATGTCACGAGAGAACGTATCCGTCAGATCGAGGCGAAAGCTCTCAGAAAGCTGCGTCACCCCAGCCGCAGCCGTAAGCTGAAGGATTATCTGGATTAATGAAATTATCCAGACGTCTCCGGATGAATGCCTCTTTTGTGACACCGGGGAACCGGCTGGCCGATGTGGGGACAGATCATGGTTATATTCCTATTACCCTCGTGCAGGAAAAAACGATTCCTTTCGCACTGGCAATGGATGTAAATGATGGCCCTCTCATGCGGGCAAAAGAACATATCGGGGAATTCCAGCTGGAATCCTGTATACATACCCGCCTCTCTGATGGTGTGCAGTCTCTGCAGCCCGGGGAGGCGGATTCTGTCTTGATCGCAGGAATGGGAGGAGCACTCACGGTGAAGATATTAAGTGAGGGAGAAGATGTTCTTAGGACTGTCAAAGAAATCATTCTCCAGCCGCAGTCAGAGATTGAAAAAGTTCGTCATTATCTGGAGCAGACAGGATATGATATTACAAAAGAGGATATGGTTTTTGAAGATGGAAAGTATTATCCGGTCATGAAGGCGGAATCTGGGGAGATGCACTATGACCGTGAGATTTTCTATATGTATGGAAAATTATTGCTGGATGAAAAACATCCGGTACTAAAGCAATATCTGGAGGATCGGATGAATATATGCCGAAAGATCCTGGAAAAGCTGGACTGTGAGGCCCAACAGGAAGAACGGATGAAAAACCGGATCAGGGAAATTAAAGCTGAGATGGAATACATCAGGGAAGCATATTTATATATGGGATACGAGACAAATACATCTGTATAACTGCAGAAAACAGGTAACTATGCTTACCTTACAGCAGGCAGTTGTGCAGGAGAGGTTTACAAGGAGGAGACAGGTATGATCTGTAAAGAAATAATGGAAGGTCTTGAGAAAAGATGGAATCCGGGCTATGCACTTTCCTGGGATAACGTGGGTCTTTTAGTTGGCCGGGAAGAAAAAGAGGTTCACAGAATCTTTACAGCACTGGATGTTACAGAGGAGACTCTTGAACAGGCGATCGCATTTCATGCAGATATGATGATCACCCATCATCCGCTTTTGTTTTCGCCGGTAAAAAAAATCAATTCCTCTGACTTTATGGGAAGACGGCTTATCAGGATGATCCAAAATGATCTGTGTTACTATGCGATGCATACAAACTTTGATGTGATGGGAATGGCAGCACTGAATGAAGAATGTCTGGAACTTAAAGATGCCAGTGTATTGGAAGTAACATCGGAAGTGGCAGAGGAAGGCATCGGCAGGATCGGAATGCTGGAAAAGGAAATGACTCTGGAAGAATTTGCATCAAAGGTGAAACACAGCTTTTCGATTCCTGATGTGCGGGTGTATGGCGATATGAAAAAGCCTATCATGCGGGCGGCTGTGAGCAGCGGTTCGGGAAGAAGCATGGTGTCTGCGGCTCGGGAAAAGGGAGCGGATGTGCTGGTGACAGGTGATATTGACTATCATTCCGGAATTGATGCGGTGGCTTCCGGTCTGGCGATCATCGATGCGGGACATTATGGGACAGAGTATTGCTTTATTGAATATATGAGTAAGGAACTTAAACAGATGTTTCCTGCACTTGAGGTTGGAGGAGCAAGAGTGAAACATCCTTACTGTGTCTTGTAAAGGAGGCAAAAATGGAAAGAAAGATGTGCAAGGTTACGATCTGTAACGAGACGCGGGAGTATCCGGAAGGAACTCCTTATGGTGAGATCGTGAAAGATTTTGAAGGCGGGGCAAAGTATCCGGTTGTGCTTGTCATGGTGGAAGGCAAACTTCGGGAACTGCATAAGCGGTTACATCGGGACTGTGAGGTATCGATGATCACGGTGGCGGATGGAATCGGTCATAAAACTTATAAAAGAAGTATGAACCTGCTCCTGCTCAAGTCCATTTATCATGTGGCAGGTCACGACAAGATTCGAAAAATCGTCCTTCATTTCACTGTGGGAGATGGCTTTTATTATACGATCGCTGGAAATGTGGAGATCAATGACGGATTTTTAGGTGAAGTGGAAGCGTATATGCATCGGCTGGTGGAGAAAAAAGCTCCTGTGATGAAACGCAGTATTTCTACAGCATCTGCAATCGAACTGTTCCATAAGTATGAAATGTTTGACAAAGAAAAATTATTTAAATACAGAAGAGTCTCCAGTGTGAATATCTACAGTCTGGAAGAATTTGAGGACTATTTTTATGGGTATATGGTATGGCACACCGGATATCTGAAGTATTTCAAATTATATAAGTATGACGATGGATTTGTCCTTCAGATGCCAAATCAGAAAAACCCGGAAGTTTTGCCGCCGTTTACAGATTCCCCCAAGATATTTAATGTACAAAAAGAAGCTGAAAAATGGGGAGAAATGATGGGTGCGTCTGTGGTTGGAGAACTGAATGAAAAAGTTTCCAGAGGGGATGTGAAAGATCTGATCCTGATCTCGGAGGTTTTGCAGGAGGGAAGGATCTCTAAAATTGCAGAACAGATCACTCAGAGAAAAGATATAAAGTTTGTTATGATCGCTGGTCCGTCCTCCTCAGGGAAGACCACGTTTTCTCATCGTCTGTCGGTACAGCTGGCAGCCCATGGATTAAAACCTCATCCTATCGCAGTGGACAATTATTTTGTGAATCGGGAGGATACCCCTCTGGATGAAAATGGTGATCATAATTACGAATGTCTGGAAGCGATAGATATAGAACTTTTTAACCGCGATATGAATGCACTTTTGCGGGGCGATAGAGTAGAACTGCCAAGGTTTAATTTTAAGATCGGACACAGAGAATACAAGGGTGATTTCCTGCAGATGAAGCCGAATGATATTCTGGTCATAGAAGGGATACACGGTCTTAATGATAAGATGAGTTATTCACTTCCAAAGGAAAGTAAGTTCAAGATATATATCAGTGCATTGACACAGCTGAATATCGATGAACACAACCGGATACCTACAACCGATGGACGGATGATCCGCCGGATGGTGAGAGATAACCGGACCCGGGGAACGAGTGCAAAAGAGACGATCGCTATGTGGCCTTCCGTAAGAAGAGGGGAAGATGTCAATATATTCCCTTATCAGGAGGAGGCAGATGTGATGTTTAATTCAGCACTGCTTTACGAACTTGCAGCTTTAAAACTCTATGCGGAACCTCTGCTTTTCCAGATCGAGAAGGACGAACCGGAGTATTATGAAGCAAAGAGACTGTTAAAATTCTTGGATTATTTTGTGGGTATTCCGAGTGAAGACATTCCCCATAATTCGATATTGAGAGAATTTGTCGGGGGGAGCTGCTTTGAGGTGTAGTTGTGTTATGGCGCACGCAGTGAACAGTAACGGGGTCCTCGATGACAGTTTTGATAGCTGAGAATATTGATTTGACGGAAGGTTGAGGTTATGTTAGAATAGTGCGGTAAGTAGAATAAATGGTCGCGGCTGACATTGCCGAAAGGTGTCAGGTGAGGAAAGTCCGGGCTTCGCAGAGCAGGATGCCGGATAACGTCCGGTGGAGGTGACTCCAAGGCCAGTGCAACAGAAATATACCGCTTGGGTGATGCAGCGTAATGCTGTAGTTCATGTGAGTAAGGGTGGAAAGGCAGTGTAAGAGACTACCGCTTTCACGGTAACGTGAAGGGTCCATGTAAACCCCATCCGAAGCAAGACCGAATAAAAACGATGCGGCTGCTCGTCGCGTTTTTAGGTGGGTCGCTTAAGCCTGCTGGCAACAGTAGGATTAGATAGATGACCATTCAAGACATAACCCGGCTTATCGTTCTGCTTATCAAATGAAGCAATGGCTGCGGAACCGTGGGTTCCGCAGTTTTTTTCGTATCGGAGAAAACAGATCCTATGATATAAAAATGCTCTGCGGGGATCGCATTGCGGCGAAGAATAGAGAGGTTTGATGATGAAAAAAATCATATTGGCATCCCAGTCGCCGAGAAGAAGAGAACTTCTGTCCCAGATCGGGTTGGAGTTTTTTGTTTGTCCAAGTGGGATGGAGGAAAAGATTTCCAGTGACATTCCGGTAGAGGTGGTGAAAGAACTATCTTTACAGAAGGCACAGGACATATTTGAAAAGATAGACGAACGACATACTGCAAAAGAAGAATCCATTGGTGATCTTAAAAGTGAAGATGCACTGGTGATCGGTGCAGATACGATCGTCGTATTTGATGGAAAGATGTTGGGAAAACCCAGGGATAGGGAAGATGCCGTCCGGATGCTTTCTATGCTGCAGGGAAAAACCCATAGTGTATACACAGGGGTAACTTTATTAACAAAGGAAACCCGTGTCACATTTGCAGAGGAGACGAAGGTGATGATGTATCCCATGAGCCAGGAAGAAATCTCATGGTATGTTGATACAAAGGAGCCGATGGACAAGGCAGGAGCATACGGGATCCAGGGTTTTTGTGCCCGTTTTATCCAGAAAATTGATGGAGATTACAATACAGTTGTAGGACTTCCGGTGGGGAGGATTTATCAGGAATTGAAAAATATAGGAGGAATCCTGTAATGGAAGAAGAGTATCAAGGATACGAGCATCGGGTACAATATTATGAGACAGACCAGATGGGATGTGTGCACCATTCCAATTATATCCGATGGTTTGAAGAAGTAAGAACAGATTATCTGGCATTTTTGGGAATGGATTATGACAGGATGGAGGCCGCCGGTATCTTAAGTCCGGTGCTTACCATAGATGCAGAGTACAAGAATATGACCCGCTACGGCGAGACGGTATCGATTCAGGTAAGGATAAAGGAATATAATGGAATCAGGATCCGGATCGGGTACGAAGTTTTTGGGAAAAAGGATGGGATCCTGCGGTGTGCAGGAGAAAGCAGCCATTGTTTCCTGAACCGGGCGGGACGGCCTGTATCTCTGAAAAAAGTGCATCCAGAGTGGGATGCAAGACTACGAAGCGAAGCAAAATGAAAAACGGAGGATGAATGATGGCGATTTTATTTGACGAGAAGAAAAAACTGTTTACTTTATCAACTCGAAACACCACCTATCAGATGAAAGTGGATATGTTTGGTGTTTTGAACCATATCTATTATGGAGAGAAAGTTGGACAAGAGGACATGAGCTATCTGCTGGATTATAGAGACAGCGGTTTTTCAGGAAATTTATATGAGGCTGAGAATCAAAGAGAATATTCTCTTGATACCCGTCCTCAGGAGTATTCAACAAATGGAGTTGGTGATTATCGCATCAACAGCGTAAGTGTTATCAATCCAGACGGCACCGATGCGGTTGACATGCGTTATGTGAGTTATGAGATAGTAAAAGGAAAATACAGTATCCCTGGAATGCCGGCATTATATGGGGATGAAAAGGATGCTGAGACTTTGGCTATTACTGTAAAGGATGCAGTGACAGGACTTGAGGCAGTTCTTTTTTATAGTGTTTGGGAAGAAAGAGATATTATTACCCGCTGCGTGAAGTTCAAAAACAGCAGTAATGAAACGATCGTACTGAAAAAAGCAGCTTCCATGAATCTGGATCTGATGAGAGGTGACTGGCAGCTGGTGCATTTTCACGGAAGACATTGCATGGAACGTCAGATGGAGAGAGTACCGGTGATCAACGGAAGAATGTCTATCGAGAGTGTGCGTGGAGCTTCCAGCCATCACCATAATCCATTTACGATTCTTTGTGCGGGCGAGACGACAGAAGAGTTCGGACCTTGCTATGGAACCGCTTTGGTATACAGCGGTAACTTTGCTGTAGAAGTTGAAAAAGATCAGATGGGGCAGACACGCCTGACAGCAGGTATCAGTACAGAAAGATTCAGCTGGGAACTGAAGACCGGTGAAGAGTTCTATACACCGGAAGCTGTTATGACTTTCAGCAGTGAAGGATTTGGAAAAATGAGTTCCAACTTCCATCACACATTCAGAGAGCATCTTTGCAGAGGAAAATATGTACATGAGAGAAGACCTGTTCTTATCAACAACTGGGAAGCTACTTATTTTACCTTTGATAATGAAAAGATCATTTCTATCGCAGAAGGTGCAGCAAAACTTGGTGTAGAGATGTTGGTTCTTGACGATGGATGGTTTGGAAAACGAGACGATGACCTCAGTGGCCTCGGTGACTGGATCGTAAATACAGAGAAACTGAAAGGTGGATTAAAACCGATCGCAGACGGGATCAATGCCCTTGGAATGAAATTTGGTCTCTGGTTCGAGCCGGAATGTATCTCAGAAGACAGTGACCTTTATCGTGCACATCCAGACTGGGCGATCCAGATTCCAGGACGCAAACCAAGCAGAAGCCGCTATCAGCTGATCCTGGATATGTCAAGAGAAGATGTACGGGAATATCTTTTCAAGAAAATGACTCAGGTTCTGGACAGCGCCAATATCGAATATGTAAAATGGGATATGAACCGTCATATCAGTGATGTCTATAGTGCAAAACTCCCGAAAGAACGTCAGGGTGAAGTGTGCCATCGCTATATGCTGGGCTTATATGAGCTGCTTGAAAAACTGGTCACACGTTATCCGGATATCCTGTGGGAGGGCTGCAGCGGAGGCGGTGGACGATTCGACCTTGGTATGCTTTACTATTCCCCACAGATCTGGTGCAGTGATGATACAGATGCAGTGGAGCGTGTGAAGATCCAATATGGTACCTCATTTGCTTACCCGATATCTACGGTTGGTTCCCATGTATCTGCAGTTCCGAACCATCAGACAGGAAGAAACACCCTGCTTGAGACAAGAGGAAATGTAGCCATGGCAGGAAGCTTCGGCTATGAGCTGGATCTGAACCTTTTGTCCGATGAGGAAAAAGAGGAAGTAAAAGAGCAGATCAAGAAATTCAAAAAATATTATACACTTACCCATGAGGGTGAATATTATCGTTTGACGAACCCATTTGAGAATCATCTTTATGCAGCATGGGAATTCGTTGCACCAGATCAGAGCGAAGCACTGATCCATGGTGTTCAGACAATGGCTCAGCCAAACAGCCCATCTCAGAATATCCCGGTTAAGGGATTGGATCCTGAGAAAATGTATGAAGTAAATGGAAGCTTGGTGAGATCAGGCCGGGCTCTTATGGCCGGAGGATTGAATCTGCCTCGACAGGAGGGGGATTATCTGCCGGTGGAGTTTTACATTAAGGAAGTTTAAGGGAGAATGCGGAAGCGGACGCGGACGCCCTCCAGAGGTGCCAGCCCGGGGATGATGGGTGTGGGAGGAGTGGCGGGGCTTTTCGCTGTGAATATCTAAGTGTGAGAAATGCCGTTTTGGCGGGAATCGGATATATTCAGCAAGTATGCTTGATGCATACTCGCTTCAGATATCCTTGAGTTGTGCTTTGGAAAGCACAACTCATCCCACCAAAACGGCATTTCCCGCACTAAGATATTCATCAGCTCAATCCATGCCACTCCTCCCACACCCATCATCCCCGGGCAGGCACCTCTGGAAGGCTGGGCGATGACGTGGGGGAGAGAGAAGAAAAAGGCAAAAAACAAAAGAAAAAGGAAAAAGAGAAGAAGAGTACAAGAGTACAGAAGTAAGACAAACAAGACAAACATAAAGACTAACCAACAAACAGCCATCCGCCCGTCCAAGGGCAGGGAAGGTAGGTGGGGTGGCATGAATCGAGCTGATAAAACTCTTAGCGCGAAAATGAGCCCTGAGATTGGGTGATTTGTGCTTACAAAAGCACAAATCAAGGCCGCCTGAGGTGTGTATGCATCAGCATACACGCCGAATGTGGCCGATCCCAACCTCAGGGCTCATTTTCACGCCTAGAGTTTTACAGCGAAGATTCCCGCCACCCCACCTACCTTCCCTGCCCTTGGACGGGTGGATGGCGTCCCCAAAAAGCAACGAATCAACAAAACCAGGAAACAAATCGAATAGGAATCCCTCAAAAAACCAAGTATAATACAAACTATCAAAGGTATTTCAAGGAGGAAAGCAAATGAAAATAACATTTATGGGTGCAGGCAGTACAGTGTTTGCGAGAAATGTACTTGGGGACTGTATGTGCACACCGGCACTTTGCCAGGCTGATATCGCATTGTACGATATCGATGAGAAAAGACTCACAGATTCAGAAATCATTTTGAATGCGATCAACAAAAATGAGAACGAAGGACGTGCAACAATTCGTACGTATCTTGGAGCCGAGAATCGTAAAGATGCTCTTAGAGATGCAGATTTTGTTGTAAATGCGATCCAGGTAGGCGGCTATGAGCCATGTACCGTGACAGATTTTGAAATCCCGAAAAAGTTTGGCCTTCGTCAGACCATCGCAGATACACTGGGAATCGGTGGTATCATGCGTGCACTTCGTACCATTCCGGTCATGGAAGAATTTGCAAGAGATATGGAAGAAGTTTGCCCGAATACTCTGTTCTTGAATTATACAAATCCAATGGCTATGCTGACAGGTTATATGCAGAGATATACAAAGGTTCGTACGATCGGATTGTGCCACAGTGTTCAGGTTTGTTCTGAAAAATTACTTGAGAAACTTGGCATGGAAGACAAACTGGAAGGCAGAAGAGAAACGATTGCCGGAATCAACCATATGGGATGGCTTCTTGACATCCATGACAAAGATGGAAATGATCTTTATCCGGAGATCCGTGAACGTGCAGCTAAGAAAAATGCAGAAGAAAAACATGACGATATGGTTCGTTTCGAATATATCAAACATTTGGGATACTACTGCACAGAGTCCAGTGAGCATAATGCAGAATACAACCCATTATTTATCAAATCCAAATATCCAGAGATGATTGATAAATATAACATTCCGTTGGACGAGTATCCACGTCGTTGTATCGAACAGATCAAAGGCTGGGAAAAAGAAAGAGAAGATATCCTGAAAGACGGAAAGATCACTCATGAGCGTTCCAAAGAATATGCATCATACATTATGGAAGCAGTTGTAACAGGAAAACCATATAAGATTGGTGGAAATGTACTGAACAATGGCCTGATCGAGAATCTTCCGGCAGATGCCTGCGTAGAAGTTCCATGTATGATCGATGCAAATGGTGTAAATCCATGCAGAGTTGGTAGACTTCCTGTACAGTTGGCAGCAATGAACATGACTAATATCAATGTACAGCTTCTTACCATCGAAGCAGCAGCAACAAAAGACAAAAACAAAATCTATCAGGCAGCTATGCTCGACCCACATACAGCAGCAGAACTTAATATTGATGACATCAAAGCTATGTGCGACGAAATGATAGAGGCTCATGGGGATTACATGAAAATGTACAAATAATCTCAACTGTACATAGAAGCAGTAATACCAAAATCATCAAGATGAGATCACAACAGGAAAAAGTAACGAAAACGGAGAAGGTTTTATCATAAAATATTCCGGTACTTGCCGGGACATGCTTATATTCCTGTTTGATTCATAAAAATGGCAGATACCACTGAGAGATCAGTGAAGTATCTGCCATCTTTTATTGTGCTGAACCAGCCAAAAGAGCTTTCTTCTTCCAACTTCCTTTCGTATAACATAAAAATGTAATAAGTGCACCGATCACCCAGGCACTGAGCAGGGATATCCAGATACTTTGGTAAGCACCATTAGGTAACTCAGGAGTTTTCGTGAAATATGAAATACCATAAGCCAGCGGAACACGGATGACAACGGTGGTGATCAGAGATATCCACATGGGGGTCATCGTATCTCCGGCACCTCTCATAACACCGGACAGACACTGGGTAACAGCCATAGCAATATAGCCGACAGCCAGTATCTTCATCATATTGGCACTGAGATCCACAAGTTCTGAAGTGTTTGTAAAGATTCCCATCAGATATTTTCCGAAGATCAGGATAAGACCTGTGATAACGGTTGAAGTTCCTACAGCGATCAAAGTTCCCTGTCGGCTGCCTTTTTCCACACGGTCATACCTTCTGGCACCTACATTTTGTCCGGCATAGGTCGTCATAGCAGTACCAAAAGAAAAGTTTGGCATCATTGCAAATCCATCCACACGCATGATGATAACATTGGCTGCAATGACCAGTTCACCAAAACTGTTGGTCAAAGACTGTACGATGATCATAGCCATGGAAAAGATCCCCTGAGTCAGTCCGGAAGGAACGCCCAGACGGATGATCGTTTTTGTATGACTCCATGAAATCTTCAGATAACGGAACTTTAGATCAAAGAGATCCTGCATCCGGCAAAGTTTGATGATGCAAAGAATTCCAGACACTGTCTGTGCGATAACAGTAGCCAGGGAGACACCGGCAACACCCATACCAAGACCAGCCACGAACCAAAGATCAAGAACGATATTGATGACGGTAGCAATCAGAAGGTAGATAAGTGCCGAGATAGAATCTCCCAGTCCACGGAGGATACCACACAGAATATTATAATAGGCGACACCGATAACGCCAACGATCAGGATCATCAGATAAGAAGTACACCAGTCAATAATAGTATCAGGGGTATTAAGAAGTTCCAGAAGCGGCCGTATCCCCACAGCCCCGATGATCATAATGATCAAAGATGCGATAGCGGTAAGGGTGATACAGTTACCGATCGTTATGGAAAGTTCTTCGCGTTCCTTGGCACCAAAATACTGGGATACCATAACCCCCGCCCCCACGGAGATTCCCATAAATAATACAAGCAGAAGATTAAGGATAGGACTGGCGGAGCCTACTGCAGCCAGTGCATTGTCTCCTACATATTTTCCTACCACGATACTGTCTACCGTATTGTAAAGCTGCTGCGCAATATTTCCGATCAACATGGGAACTGTGAAGATTACGATTTTTTCCCAAGGTTTACCCACTGTCATATCGGAGGGCGCAAAAAGTTGTTTTAATGTCATGCTATACACCACTCTCCTCTCTTGTACATTCTACCATGAAAAATAGTAATAGGCGATAACAATAAATATTTTTTTGTAGCATTTTGCAGTAAGCTCGGTTATAATTTAATGGAGAAAACAGTTAATTTTTATACAAACGGGAGAATGTGATGAGTAGAAGAAATGATGTGCACAAAGTATTGATTATAGGTTCTGGACCGATCATTATCGGACAGGCCTGCGAATTTGATTATTCCGGCACTCAGGCTTGCAAGGCACTGCGCCAGCTGGGATATGAGATCGTTTTAGTGAATTCCAATCCGGCAACGATCATGACGGACCCGGGGATTGCAGATGTTACCTATATTGAACCCCTGAATGTGGAACGTCTTGAGCAGATCATATCAAAAGAACGTCCAGATGCGATACTTCCTAATCTTGGAGGACAGTCAGGCTTGAATCTATGTTCTGAACTGGCAAAGGAAGGGATTCTGGATAAGTATGATGTAAAAGTGATCGGCGTTCAGGTAGACGCCATTGAGAGAGGCGAAGACCGTATCGAGTTTAAGAATACGATGAATCATCTTGGAATCGAGATGGCAAGAAGTGAAGTCGCTTACAGTGTGGATGAGGCATTAAAGATTGCAGATGAGCTGGGGTATCCGGTAGTCCTTCGTCCGGCTTATACCATGGGCGGTGCAGGCGGCGGACTTGTATATAATACAGAAGAATTAAAAACTGTCTGTGCCAGAGGACTTCAGGCGAGTATGGTAGGTCAGGTCCTTGTAGAGGAATCGATCCTTGGTTGGGAGGAACTGGAACTTGAGGTTGTCAGAGACTCCAAGAATAACATGATCACAGTATGTTTTATTGAAAATATCGATCCACTGGGTGTCCACACAGGAGATTCTTTTTGCTCTGCACCGATGCTCACGATAGCAGAAGATGTTCAGAAGGAACTTCAGCGGCAGGCATATAAGATCGTGGAAGAAGTACAGGTTATCGGCGGGACAAATGTTCAGTTTGCCCATGACCTGGTAAGTGGAAGAATCATCGTTATAGAGATCAATCCGAGAACATCCCGTTCATCGGCACTTGCCAGCAAGGCGACAGGATTCCCGATTGCTTTGATATCTGCGATGCTTGCAGCAGGATTGAATCTGGATGAGATCCCATGTGGAAAGTATGGTACTTTGGATCGCTATGTTCCAGATGGAGAATATGTAGTTATCAAGTTCGCCCGCTGGGCATTTGAGAAGTTCAAAGGTGTGGAAGACAAGCTGGGAACGCAGATGCGTGCGGTAGGCGAAGTTATGAGTATCGGAAAGACTTATAAAGAAGCATTCCAGAAGTCGATCCGAAGCCTTGAGACTGGATGTTATGGACTGGGATTTGCAAAGAATTTCCATGAAAAAACAAAAGAAGAACTGTTAAAAATGCTGGTGGTTCCTACCAGTCAGAGACAATTTATTATGTATGAGGCACTTAGAAAAGGAGCTTCTACACAAGAACTGTTCGAACTGACAAAGATCAAACATTATTTTATCGATCAGATGAGAGAACTGGTGCAGGAGGAAGAAGAACTTCTTCAGAATGTGGGAAGTGTTCCGTCCGAGGAAGCGTTAAAACGTGCAAAACTGGACGGATTTTCGGATAAATATCTGAGCCAGATCCTTAATGTTAAGGAAGAAGAGATCAGAGAGGCCAGAATTTCCTATGGTATCGAAGAAGCCTGGGAAGGTGTCCATGTTAGCGGCACGAAGGATAATGCATATTACTATTCGACCTATCACATTAAGGATGAGAGTCCGGTAAGTGATAATAAGAATAAGATCATGATCCTTGGCGGCGGACCAAACAGGATCGGACAGGGTATCGAGTTTGACTACTGTTGTGTTCATGCGGCTATGGCTTTAAAAGCTGCAGGATTTGAGACGATCATTGTAAATTGCAATCCAGAGACAGTATCTACAGATTACGATACCTCAGATAAGCTGTATTTTGAACCGCTGACCTTGGAGGATGTACTTGCTATCTATAAGAAAGAACAGCCTCTGGGTGTGATCGCACAGTTTGGTGGACAGACGCCGCTGAATCTGTCTGCAGATCTGGAAAAATATGGGGTGAAGATCCTCGGAACACCTCCGGCTGTCATCGATATGGCAGAGGACAGAGACCTGTTCCGTGCGATGATGGATAAGCTGGAGATTCCTATGCCGGAAGCAGGCATGGCTGTCAATGTGGAGGAAGCTCTTGCCATTGCAGAGAAGATCGGATATCCGGTCATGGTACGTCCATCCTATGTTCTGGGCGGTCGTGGCATGGAAGTTGTATATGATCCGGAAAATCTCAAGATTTATATGGAGGCAGCAGAAGGTGTGACACCGGACAGACCGATACTGATCGACCGTTTCCTCCGCCATGCGATGGAGTGTGAGGCCGATGCTATCAGTGATGGGGAGCATGCATTTGTACCGGCGGTTATGGAGCATATTGAGCTTGCAGGTGTACATTCCGGTGACTCGGCGTGCATTATTCCATCTAAGAATATATCTGAAGAGAATCTGAATACGATCAAAGATTACACAAGAAAGATCGCAGAAGAGATGCATGTGTGTGGTCTTATGAATATGCAGTATGCGATCGAAGATGGAAAAGTATACGTGCTGGAGGCGAATCCAAGAGCGTCGAGAACTGTGCCGCTGGTATCAAAGGTTTGTAATATTTCTATGGTCCCATTGGCAACAGAGATCATTACAGCTGAATTTACGGGAAAGGAATCTCCGCTTAAGAATTTGAAGGAGAAGAGCATCCCTCATTATGGAGTGAAAGAAGCTGTGTTCCCGTTCAATATGTTCCCGGAGGTAGACCCACTCTTAGGACCGGAGATGCGTTCCACAGGAGAAGTACTAGGTCTGGCGGATACTGTTGGAGAGGCCTACTTTAAGGCACAGGAGGGAACCAAGAGTAAACTTCCACTTTCAGGGACCGTACTTATCAGTGTGAGCAATAAAGATAAAGGGGAAGCTGTAGATGTGGCAAAACGTTTTGCACAGGCAGGCTTCCATATCCTGGCAACAGGACATACCCAGGAATTATTGACACAGTCTGGCGTGGCTGCTGAGAAAATCTTCAAGATGACAGAGGGCAGACCGGATGTATACGATGCCATTACCAATGGTAAGGTGGACCTGGTGGTCAATACTCCAAAAGGAGATGAGGCAGGCCCTGATGACAGCTATGTCAGAAAGGCTTGTATCAAGAGCAGAGTTCCATATATCACAACGATGGCAGCAGCACTTGCCAGCGCAGACGGAATATTGACAGTGCAAAAACAGAAAACAAAAGATGTAGTTTCGCTGCAGGAACTGCACAGCCATATTCACTAAGATTATAAATAGTCCCATTATTGATTTGCTGGACAAGTGATCAATAATGGGCTATTATCTTTAAAGAATAATTTTTAGCATTTTGTAGAAAGATGAGAGGAGACTATTTGTTATGAAGACTCGTATGGGACATACAGGAAAATTGTGGAAAGTTTTATTATTGGCAGCAGTGATGACTTTGGTTGGAGGATGCGGAAACAAAGCTGAAGATACACAGAGCAATGCCCAAAACAGCAGCACAGACGATTCAAAAGTAACAAAATCAACAGAAAGCAGCGAAGAGGATATCGCTCAAAATGGCGGTGTGGATGATTCAAATGTAACAGAATCCGTAGAAAGCAATGGTGATCTGCTTAGCGGCAAGCATCACATAGAGATAAATATAAAAGACTATGGTGTGATCAAAGCAGAACTGGATGCGGATACAGCACCGATCACCGTGACTAATTTTGTGAACCTGGCAAAAGACGGATTCTATGATGGACTTACTTTTCATAGGATCATGAGTGGGTTCATGATCCAGGGAGGAGATCCTCTGGGAAATGGATCTGGCGGTGCAGATGAGAAGATCAAAGGAGAATTTGCTCAAAATGGAGTGGAGAATCCGATTTCTCATGCGCGTGGAGTGATCTCTATGGCACGTTCACAGGATATGGACAGTGCAAGTTCCCAGTTTTTTATCATGCATGCGGATTACCCGTCACTTGATGGTGCTTATGCGGCATTTGGCAATGTGACAGAGGGAATAGAAATCGTGGATGCGATCTGCGAGGATACACCGGTACAGGACGACAATGGAACAGTGTTGCCTGAAGACCAGCCGGTGATCGAGAGTGTAAAGGTGGTAGATTAGGATGATGGAAATGAAAGAGTTCCAGGCAAAACTGGGACAGCTGATGGAAAGTGCGAAACTGGCAGACAATAATCTGACCAATACAAAGATCCTGGATACGTTTGGTGCTAATCAGCTTTCCCCCCAGCAGCTTCAAAGCTTGTATGAATATCTGAGGATCCAGGGCATCCGTATCGAGGGCGCAGATCTTAAAAAGATGGACATCGGAAAACACATAGAGGAAGCGGTAAAAGCGGAAATCTCAGAAAATACATTAGACGAAAAAGAACATCCGGCTGTTATGGATATGGAGAACCAGGAATGCCTGAAAGAATACGAAGAGCATCTGGAGAATTTTTGTCCGGAAAAGACTGGAGAGCGCGAACAGCTTTTGGAGCAGGCAGCAGCAGACAGCGGCAGCGTGCAGGAGAGGCTGGCGGAAGTTTATCTTGCAGATATCATAGAGATGGCAAAAAAACTTTATAGAGAAGATTTTTACATTGGTGATCTGATACAGGAGGGAAGTATGGTGCTTCTCACGGTGTCTTTTGCTGATATGCCTCAGACGGACAGAGATGAATGGCTGAAAGAACAGATATATACAGGAATCGAATCCTGGATAAAAGAACAGACGGAGCAAAAATATCGGGATGAATCATTAGTGGAGAAAGTGCGTAAACTGGAAGCAGCGATCAAGGAACTGTCAGATGACGAAGAGCCAAAGTTCAGTATCGAAGAACTATCCGCATATCTTGATATGAGCGAAGAGGAAATCCGGGGGATCCTGAGTCTGACCAGTGAAGGCTCACAGGAGGAGCAGGAATGAGTGAAGAATGTAAAAAATGCTGCAGTGAATGCAGACATAAAGAAAGAGATGAGAAAGAATACAAAGACCTGATCCATCGCCTTAACCGTATCGAGGGACAGATCCGCGGGGTTCGGGGGATGGTAGAGGAAGACCGCTACTGTGTTGATATTCTGACACAGGTATCAGCAATCCAGTCTGCACTCAACAGCTTCAATAAGAATCTACTGGCTAATCACATAAAGTCCTGTGTGGTACAGGATATCAAAGCCGGAAATGAAGATGCAGTGGATGAACTGTGCGGTACGATACAAAAACTTATGAAATAAGTGAATACATCATGGTGAGACGGAGAAAAAGGTTATGAAACTTGAAGAAATCAAATTGCCAAAGATCGGACAAAGAATCGTTCGTTCCATGATCGGGGTAGCCCTGTGTTTTGGCGTTTATTATCTAAGGGGAGAAAAAGGAATTCCATTTTATTCGGCATTGGCTGTACTGCAGTGTATCCAGCCGTACTGGGAGAGCAGTGCAAAGATGGCAAAACAGCGGACCATAGGAACCTTTATAGGTGCTTTTTGGGGACTGGCAGTTTTGCTTATTGAATTATATGTATTTCCAGATGCTGTACAATATTCAGTGTGGGGTCATATGTTTATCGCATTGATGACAGGAGCAGTCTTGTATACAACAGTTCTTTTGGACAGGAAAAATACTTCGTATTTTTCCTGTGTTGTGTTTTTGAGTATCACCGTGATGCATATGACGGATGCCAGTCCCTTTATATTTGTTTATAATAGGATTGTAGATACTTTGATCGGAGTATTCATGGCGGTTATTGTGAATTTTGCTCATCTTCCCCGGAAAAAGAATCGGGATATTCTGTTTGTGTCCGGGATCGACGGTGCACTGCTCAACAAAGAAAATGCTATCACGCCTTACAGCAAGGTGGAACTTAACCGGCTTATCATGGACGGTGCACAGTTTAGCGTATCAACCATGAGGACTCCGGCATCGATAAGAGAAGCACTATCGGAGATTCATTTTAAACTTCCTATCATAACGATGGATGGGGCAGCTCTTTTTGACTCCAATGAGAATTCCTATCTGAAGACCTATACATTGCCCTATCGGCAGGCACAGGAACTGATGAGTTTTATGGACGATATGGGGATGACCTGCTTTACGAATGTGATCGTGGACGATATGCTGATCATTTATTATGAAGAGTTTACAAATGATGCCCAGAGAAGTATTTTCTTGAAATTAAAGAAATCCCCTTATAGGAATTATGTGAAAAGGAGGCTTCCCGAAGGCGAAGAGGTTGTTTACTTCATGGTAATTGATAAAACAGCAAAGATACGATCAGCTTATGAAAAAATGCAGGAAAAAGGTTATATAGAAAAATACAAGATCCTTACGTATCCATCGGTAGAGTATCCGGGATATTCGTATATCAAAATCTATAATAAAGAAGCAACAAGAAAAAATATGCTGGGAAATCTCAAGGAGATGCTGCATCTGGAAAAGAGCATAACGTTCAGCAGTCTCAAAGACCAGGGAGATATCTGGATAGAAGATTCAGATGAGAACATGGTGGTCCGGGAATTGAAAAAGTTGTATGAACCTGTGAAGTGGAAATTTTGGACAGGTTCAAAAGATAACTCAAAAAAATAAATCAAGAAAATTAAAGTGTGATGCAACAAAACGTCTGTTGCATCACACTATTATTTTGAAAGCAGCGAGTACGCCGAGGCATACTTGAATATGAAAGAAATTAAAAAAAATCTTCAAATGAATGAAGATTTTTCTTGAAAGAACAGTTCGTAGGGGAATCGAACCCCTGTTTTCGCCGTGAGAGGGCGACGTCTTAACCGCTTGACCAACGAACCTTGCTTGAGTATAATAATATACTTTTTAGAAAAAAGCAAGCATTATTTTAAAAAAATATATCTTCATGGGAATGAAGAGAATTGTATGGTACAATAAAGTTAAGATAAGAGGGTATTAGGGATAGTGTCAAATGATCTATGAAAAAATTGAGTCAAAAAAATAAGGCTCAAATGAACCTTGAAAACTGTAGATATTGATCACGAATAGCTCTCCGAGGG
>SAAH01000117.1 GCA_009929525.1 Clostridia bacterium
ATCAGATTCCTTATATTTGGGGCATTTTTTGAAAGTTGTTTATAAAGACATGGTTTAATTCAGGTCTATGTGGATAAAACTGCGGAAACTCAAGAAGAATATCATGTTGACGATAAAATGTAAAATACATATAATGAAGGTATAGAAATACTTTAAAGGTATGGATTGATGGGAGGCGTTTCATAAATGGAATTACGGCATATCAGATACTTCCTGACAGTGGCAAATGAATTAAGCTTTACGAAAGCGGCAGAAGAGCTTTGTATCGCACAGCCGCCGCTGAGCAGACAAATACATGACCTGGAATCGGAGTTGGGCGTAAAATTATTCATCCGCAGCCCAAAAGCATTAAAGCTGACGGAAGAAGGTCTGTTATTCAAGCAGCAGGCACAACAAATCCTGGCGCTGGTCGAAAAATCAACAGAAGAAGTGCAGGAACTAAAAAATGGATTGAGCGGAACACTTTTTCTTGGCTCAGTAGAAGGTTATGGTCCGAAATTAATGTCAGAATGGATCCGCGGTTTCCAGAAAAAATATGCACATGTACATTATAACTTGTGGAATGGGAACTCTGACGATGTTACAGACCGGCTGCTCAAAGGCCTGTGTGATCTGGCGATCATCGCAGAGCCATATAATGCGGAAAGTCTGGAGGCCATTCACATCTACAAGGAACCATGGGTAGCAATGATCCCGGCAGGAAATCCATTGGCAAAATCAAAAGATTCGACCATCGAACTTGAGAAGCTCTCGTCAGAAGAATTGATCTTGCCATCGAGGAATTCGAGAATTGATGAAATCAAGTCCTGGTTCAGGAATTTTGAATCTCAGCCTACTATTCGCTGTGTAATGTCACATATGACGAATGCATATGAGCTGACTGAGCAAGGGGTCGGCATCGCAATCTTCCCCGCATCCGCCGCTGAATTTACCGATCCGAAAAAAGTTGTGATAAAAGAAATCATAAAACCGGGATATGAAACTTCCTATGTGTTAGTGTGGGACAAGAATCGGAAACTGAGCGGACTGGTGGAAACATTTGTGGATTATGTGCGAAATTTGTAGTTTCAACTTCTTCAACAGTGGCCAGTCTTTCAAAAAAGCTGGCCATTAGATCCTCTATAATATAGTTATTCCTGCATCTCTTCCTTTACCCTATTTAATAAATGCGTAATTGCAAACATCAGAGTTTCATAATGCATATAGTCAAGGGTATTTTTATCGAGAAGAATCTGTAAACTTGCAGGGAATTCATCATCTGAATCCCAGAATCGTAAAACCACCGGCATAAATGGAAACAGATCCAGCTCATAAGCAACATCTCCTCTGGTGGTGATCCTTCCATTCAATTTCTCACATGCAGCTTTAAGGATATCTGATTTTCCATCAAAATAGCGTCCTGATCCATGAAAAAAGTCATTGCCCCTTTGCAGGGTACCTCCTTGTATGGTGGAAAAGCTTCCGATATTTACCCATTCATTTTTCAGATGGCAGTCTGCTTTTGAATAACAGAGTACATCATAGATTGTCATCGCTTCATTGTAATCTGCAGCATTTTCTGTTTGAAAAGAATCATTTGACCATGTGACCTTACCATTCATTCGATCGATCCGATATTTTCTTTCCACAAAAGTAATATATAAAAACTGCTCATCATATTCTAAAGAAAACTTTTGGATCATAGATTCCTGATCATATCGTAAGAATTCCTTTGACATATTATTTTTCATCTTTTCGTAATTCGATTCCATGAATAATTACCTCATCTTTCCTGCTTCTTTAAGTTCTCTTTCTATGCGTTCTAACTGTTCAGGGTTTCTGCCCATACGATTCTAGTAAAAAAACCGCCAAATCAGATTTTGATCTGACTGGCAGCTTTTTGATATTCACAAACAAAATTTTTCGGGTACTCATGTTTTTTCGGATACGTAAGACTACATCGACTTCCTATCCGCAATCTCTGCCATCTTAGCATCGTTCAACCTGGTATCCCCATGCACTCTGCTATATGACAAATATCCATTCATACGATCGATCTTCGTCAGGTTTGTAGATCCGCATACCGGGCATACATCCATTTCGAGTTCCTGGTGGCCGCAGTCATCGCAGTATGCCAGTGACAGGTTCACGCCTTCATAGAATCCCAGCTCCATGGCACGGCGGATCAATGCTTTGATCGCATTGATATTATAATCGATCGGGTATCTTACGTACTGGATCTTGCCGCCATTACAAAGTTCCCAGAATCTTCCCTCGAGGTCCTGCTTCTGGATCGGAGTGATATCTTCTGATACGTGGCAGTGGAAGCTGTTGCTTACATATGGTCTGTCAGAAACACCTCTGACGATTCCATACATCTTTCTAAACTGCTCCACCTGCAGTCCACAGAGACTTTCTGCCGGTGTTCCATAGATTGCATACAGGATATCATCTTCACGTTTGTACTGTCCGATCTTATCGTTGATATACTGGAGCACTTCAAGAGAAAATGCACCATCTTCTGCAATCGATTTGCCATTATACAGCTCCTGCAGTTCATTGAGGGCTGTGATTCCAAAAGAAGCTGTCATCGGTCGAAGCAGCGGACGAATCTTCTGATTTGGTTTCAGATGGCCACCGTAGAATCCACCTTCGCAGTAAGCCAAAGGATTCGTAGAAGCACGCATCTCACCAAGATAATCATAGGTTCTCTTGTGAAGTCCCCGGATCATCTCAAGATAAAAATCAAGAGTTTCGTAAAAATCGGTATTCTCCGCACGGGACTTTGCCAGGATCATCGGAAGATGAAGGCTGACTGCTCCAATATTGAAACGTCCTACAAATACAGGTACATCATCCTCGTCTGCCGGATCCATTCCGCCGCGTTCATACCACGGGCTCAGGAAAGCACGACATCCCATCGGACTGATCACCTTATTATACTTTTTGTACATGCTGCTGATATAGCCGGCACCACTCATGGACAGCCAGTCCGGATACATCGTCTTTGCTGAGCAGGCAACACCTGCTTCAAATACATCCTCGCTGATACATCCAGGATCATGGATCTCTTTATCATACAAAAATACGATTTTCGGGAACAATACCGGTTTTTTGTGCCCTGCTTTTCCCTGTCCTTCCTGATGTACCTGTAACAAAGAGATAGAGATCATCTTGTCAAATCTTCCCGTTCCAAGTCCCAGTGTAACGGTCACAAATGGATAGTCTCCTCTGGAAGACCCTACTGTGTTCAGCTTATATTCGATACCCTGCCATCCCTGATCACAGTCTCTTTTTACTTTCTCCCATGCGTAGGTTCTGGCTTTCTCTTCTCTGCCTTCCCACTTAGGATCAGAATATTTTAAGAATTCATCATAATACTTGTTATAACTTTTCTGTGCATAAGGTGCAAGGATCTTGTCCACCTCCGGCACTGTGAATCCGCCGTACTGCTGCGCTGCAGTACTGAGGATGATATCACCCATAACATCAAATGCTGTATCCAGCGTCTTTGGCTCGTTATACCATACATTTCCCATCTCAAATCCGTCTTTCAATACAGATGCCACATCAAAGAGACAGCAGTTCATCGTATCCAGGCGGGCACTCTGGTCATGGATGTAGATATAACCGTCTTTGCATGCCTGCAGTTCATTTCTATTCATAAAGAACTTTCTATAAAGCTCCTTGTTAAGCTCATTGAAGATCAGACTTCTCTTGGTCGCCACCAGAGCACTGTCTGTATTGGCATTGCTCTTGTCACCGATATATCTGATCGACTGGCTTTTCGTATAAACTTCATCCATCATATGTATAAAGTCAACTTTATAATTGCGGTAATCTCTATAGCTCTTTGCAACTGCTGAGTTCACCTGTTCCAGTGCACCCTCCACGATATTATGCATATCCTGAATGAAGATTCCGTCTTTCCTCTTCTTACCAAGAGCTTCCGCATGATCTGTCGCATATTTGCAGATGAACTGGATCTCATCCTCTGAAAATGAATACATGACTCTTTCCGCAGATTTATTCACTGCACGGATGATCTTATCCGCTATAAACTCCTCTTTTGTGCCATCTTTTTTGATTATATATACCACTGAATTCACTCCTCTTTTCTATATCTTGTCTCACAAACCATTTTTTTAACTACATGTTGTGCTCATCAGTATATCACGCTTCCTCCAAAAATAAAAGAGGAAGAATAAATTATCTTGTAATATTTTTCAGCCATTTCTTACTCCGATATCTATGGTATGCAAATGGGAACTTCAGCAGCTCATCACTCAGCACAAAGATATAGACGATCGGCACCGGCAGATGCAATACAAAGGCAGCAATAAGTCCCATAATGATCGCACCACCCCATAAACCTGCCAGATCCAGGACCAGACCAAACTTGGTATCGCCTCCAGCCCGGAATACTCCTACGACCATCGTACTGTTGACGCTCTGTGCTACCACAAAGTAAGCCATGATATACATCATGTATCTCAGATAATCTCTTGCCTCATCCGTCAAGCTGAGATATTGTCTTGCGATCGGTGACACACACAAGATGACAATCCCGCCGGCTATTCCAAGCCAAAGGGATAGTCTTACGAATCTCCGCGCATATAGATCCGCCAACTCCTCTTTTCCTTCACCGATCGTCTTTCCTATCACCACTGCGGTTGCTCCCGCAACACCAAAAGCTACTACCATCGACAGCTGGCGGCTCACCTGTGCAACGGAGTTTGCTGCTACAGCCGCACTTCCAAGATGCCCCATGATGGCTGTGATCATCGCCATACCGCCGCCCCATGCAAGTTCATTTAATATGACCGGACCTGCATAGGTATAGAAGTCACGGGTCAGATTCTTGTCTTTCAGGAACAGATCACCCACATGAAATCTCACATCTTTGTTCTTCTTCCATGCGTACAAAAGTACGATGATAAGTTCGACCACCCTTGCAAAAACAGTTCCCAGTGCTGCACCTTTTACCCCCATCGCCGGACATCCAAAAAGTCCAAAGATGAAAATGGCATTCAGTATCACATTGGTCACAAGTGATACACTATAGACCACGGTAGCGATCACCACCCGCTCCAAGCTTCTCATGATATTAAGATATACCAACGTGATCCCGCTGATGATATAAGAAAATGCAATCACTCTCAGGTAACCGACGCCTTCCCTGATGATCGCCTCGTCATTGGTCAAAAGTCTCATGAGCGAAGCCGGTATCACCCATGCCAGCACTGTAAATACAGCACCGGCCAGCACAGCCACACGCATAGAATAAGCCAGGATCTTTTCGATGGTCCTGGTGTCTCCCTTTCCCCAGTACTGTGCTGTGATGACAGCTGCACCGGAAGTCAGCCCAAAGTAAACAAGGCTGAGGATGAAGTATACCTGCCCCGCCAGCGATGAAGCTGACAACGCATTTTCACCGACTTTTCCCAGCATGATCACGTCTGCAGAGGTGACTCCCACATTGATCAGATTCTGGAGTGCCATCGGAAGCACCAGTGCAAATACCATTTTATAAAATTGTTTTCTTTCCGTTTTCATTATTTCCTCTTCAGTTTTTATCTAAGAATGTCTGAATGTCCATGCCGCAAAGCATGAACATTCTTCTTAATTATTATGATCGTTTTACATATCCGGTATGCAGATCTACCTTATTTTCAAGTTCCTCACCCGCCTCAAACTTCTTGAGATTGCGCATCGCCAGCGCAACGATTTTCTTCAATGTCGCCGGGAGTTCGTATCCGCCGGAAGCGTGTGGTGTAATGATCGTATGCGGTGCATTCCACAATGGATGCATTTTGGGAAGCGGTTCCGGATCCACCACATCAAGACCTGCTCCATAGATTTTCCCCCTATATAATGCCTCACACAATGCGTCTGTATCTATCGCAGTTCCTCTTCCCACATTCAGTATAACTGCCGTCTCCTTCATCAGATCGAATTCTTCTTTCCCGATGATGCCCTTTGTATCCTCATAAGCCGGAAGGCTGAGTGCGATCACATCTGCCTTTGGAAGAAGTTCCTGCAGTTTATCCATCGTGTACTGTTCGTCCACATATTCAGGCTTCGGCTGCGCGGTGCGGCGGATGCCGATCACATGGCTGCCCAAAGCTTTCATTTTCTTTGCAAATGTACTGCCGATATTTCCAAGGCCGATCACCAGTGTTGTGCTTTCTTCCACCAGGAGCATCGGGCCAAGCTTCTGCCATTTGTGCTGTTTTTGCTGAAGGTAATATTCTTCCATATGTTTTTGCAGCATAAAGAGCATACCAACCATGTGCTCTGAGATCGCCATACCGTAGGAGCCTGTAGCATTGGTCAGGATCGTACCATCCGAAAGTCTGCCTGGCTCACAAAATCCTTCTGTACCTGCACTGTCAAGCTGTATCCATTTTATCTGTTCAGCGCCATCCAGATGTTTGGGGCTCACATTTCCTATAATAACATTTGCTTCCTGCACCAGTTCTTTTGTTTCTGACCCTCTCTTACAATAAGTGATCTCAGCATCCGGTGCCGCCGCTTGAAATTCTTCTTTTTGCTGTTCATCCAGTGGAAGTGTTATCAGTATTTTCTCCATGTTTGTTCTCTCTCCATTTTCTATATTTTATTTTAATTCCATATCTCAGCGCTTGGTTTCAGGACTATATCACAGTCCTCATCCTCCAGATATTTTTCGTAATATACCGTATCTCCTTCGAGGATTTCCAGATTTCTGAATGAAGATGCATTATAGATGCCTTCTGCGTCCAGATAATAAGAATAGTAATAGCCATCCTCGTCTTCCACGCACAGATTTCCTTCTCCGTTCAGCACTTCTGCATCATACGTTCCCGGTTCAAAATCTTTACCCGCCACCATCGCATCCATCGTGACTGTCACTTCTTCTACAAGAGGATTTGACTCCGGCTCCTGCAGTTCGTCTCCCTGTGCATTCTCCGTATCCAGAAGGACATCACCTGTACCCTGGATCGTCAAAACTGCACCTGTGTATAATCTGACATCTTCGATCTCGTATTCGTTGGATGCTGTCTCGTATTCGTTAAACCACCAGGTATGATAGATATTATTTTCCTCATCATCAAGATTCACATACATTCCCACCAGATCTGTTCCCGACATCCGGTAAGTTCCCGCTGGAATCTGCTGGCCTACCACATATCTGCCGGCTTCCATAGTTGTCTCAAGTGTGTCACCTTCCTCAGGCATCTCTTCTGTCACAAATCCGTAGATATCCATCTCTTCTGCTTCTTCTATATCATCAAAAAGAGGCGAGGTATCATCGATCCGTCCCACGTCCAGCGTGGTATCCACATCATATGAGGTATCATAAGTTTCTTCATAGGAAGATTCCTTGTTCGCTTCAAAGTTCTCCACAAGAGCACCAATGACCGCAATGAGTATCACAATGAGTACGCCTACCCACTGTGCCGTTTTTCTGCCATTTCCGCCCCAGGCGGATGCCCTCTGAAATATATTGCCTGCAGACATTCTCCTGCCATTCAGGTTGGTATAATTTCGCTGCGGATTGCCCGATCCTGTTCCATTTGGTCCCATGCCCTGACTAAAGCTGTCGGATACATTTGTCCGGACGTTTGATCTGACATTTGGCCTGACATTTGAACCCATATTCGCCCTGGTATTTGCTCTGGTATCCTGTCTCATATTTTGACTGGAACTCTGGTTCATACTTCTGTTCAGGCTTTTTTCCTGTGCCGCTCTTGCCTTCTGATTGGCTGTCTGCCCCCTTTCAGAAGTTCTTCGATAACCTGCCTGCGTCCCATCTTCTCTGTCCGGTATCCGGTCCTCATTCAATACGATACGTGCCTGATCCGGACGGCGTTCATTAAGGAAATATCTCCCCTGCGCCGGCCTGTATGTCATGCCACATTCCACGCATCTGCCATTTACTATTCTGCCTTCGCATAAACTGCATCGATTATTGTCCATTCTTTACCTCGTCTTCTATGATATATTTCGCTTTTTTACCTATTTTCGCATAATAACCATCATCTATCTTCTAACCCTAGCACACTTCTTTTCCCCTTGCAATACCTCTTTGTCTGCTTTCCATTTTTTTTATTTAATCATTGTATTTGAACTATTTTCTGATATAATAGTAACATTCAAGGTAACAGCGAATATATTGAATAGTTACCTGTTATCCATTAAAAGTTTATGAGGAGGCGCATTATGGAACGTTTTATCATTCCTGAAAGTTACCAGCCAGCATTAAATCTCCACGATACCCAGATTGCCATCAAAACAGTGAAGGATTTTTTCCAGAAAACACTGTCTGATCGTCTGAATCTGCTTCGTGTTTCCGCACCATTATTTGTTAATCCCGCATCCGGACTGAATGATAATCTTAACGGGGTTGAACGTCCTGTCCAGTTCGATATCAAAGAATCTCCGAATGAGAATGCCGAAATCGTTCATTCTCTTGCAAAATGGAAAAGATATGCTCTTAAAAAATATGGTTTTTCCTATGGCGAAGGACTCTATACCGACATGGTTGCTATCCGTCGTGATGAAGATACCGACAATATCCATTCCATCTATGTAGATCAGTGGGATTGGGAAAAAATCATCAAAAAAGACGAGCGCACTGTGGATACTTTACAAAACGTAGTAAAAACTGTTTACTCTGCTCTTAAGAAAACAGAAAAGTACATGGCTATCGAATATGATTATATAGAAGAGATCCTTCCAAAAGAAATCTTCTTTATCACTTCCCAGGAACTGGAGGATATGTATCCGGATCTTACTCCTAAGGATCGTGAGTACAAGATTGTAAAAGAAAAAGGTGCTGTCTTCATCATGCAGATCGGAAAGTATCTGGCTTCCGGCGAACGCCATGACGGTCGTGCTCCTGATTATGATGACTGGGATCTGAATGGTGATATCATCGTTTATTATCCTATCCTCGACATTGCTCTGGAACTTTCATCCATGGGTATCCGTGTAGATGCAGATGCTCTGAAACGTCAGCTTGCTGTCTGTGGCTGCGAGGAACGTGCTGAGCTTGACTTCCAGAAGGCTATCCTCAATGATGCCCTTCCTTTCACCATCGGTGGCGGGATCGGTCAGTCACGTATCTGTATGTTCTACCTTCGCAAGGCACATATTGGGGAAGTACATTGTTCTCTGTGGCCGGAAGAGACTGTCGCTAAGGCTGCCGAACATAATATTCCATTGCTGTAAAACTATAGACAATTCATAATTCACATACACAAAAAGACTGAGTCATGAACCGACATCCAAAGATCAGATTTCTATTCTAACCTTTGGGAAGTGTTCATGACTCAGTCTTTTTGTATAATATATTTTTACGGACGACGATTGATATATTCCGGACGTGACTTTGAGTACATGATTTTCTGCCCATGATACAGGCTGGTATATCCCGACAGCCGATAAGATATCGCTGCTACGATAAGAAAATAAGGCATCCCTTCAAATCCGAACAATTCAAAGCTAAGCAGGATCGCCGTCAGCGGACAGTTTGTCACCCCGCAAAACAGTGCACAGACTCCCATAGCAGCTCCAACAGAAGCCGATATTCCAAATACCGGTGCTGCCACACAGCCAAAAGCCGCTCCTATAAATATGGTAGGAACGATTTCTCCTCCCTTGAATCCAGCTCCCAGAGTCAATGCTGTCAGCATGATCTTCGCAATGAATCCAAACATCCACACCTTGTCACCCGCAGCCATCCGTTCTATCATCTGCATCCCTGCGCCATTATAATCCCGGCTTCCAAGAAGCAGAGTCACCGCTATGACTAATATGCCGCCTGCCAAAATCCGTACGTAAGGATTTTTCAAATATTTTTGATATAAAATCTCAGTTTTTTGAAGCGAAAGACAAAATATGATGCTGACCAGAGCACTCAAGATACTAAATGCCATAATTCCAAGACCAATCTTCCAGTCTAGTGCCGCAAAATCATTTACAGGGAATTTTTCTGGTGCTAGTCCCATAAACCGGGACAAGTTTGCCCCTACGATCGCTGCCACCGCACAGGGTACGATCGCCGAATAGTGCATGATACCGATACTGATCACTTCCATAGAAAACACCGTAGCTGCCAGGGGGGTTCCAAATAATGCCGAAAATGCAGCACTCATGCCGCACATCGTCATGACCGTGATATCTTTTTGCTGAAACTTCAGCTTGACCCCGGCCCAATTCCCGATACTTCCGCCTATCTGCAGCGCAGCACCCTCTCTTCCTGCCGAGCCTCCCAAAAGATGGGTGACAGCGGTGGCAAAAGTGATCAGTGGCGTAGCTTTCAATGGAATGACTTCTCCAGAAGATATGGATTCGAGGATACGATTTGTCCCGCGGCTCTTCATAATGCCCAATCTGCGGTATACCCAAACGATAGCCAGCCCTCCAAAGGGCAGCAAAAAAAGTATCCATTCATGTTCCATACGAACTTTCGTTACATACAGGATCAGCATACCAAATAAACTGCAGTATCCACCGACTACAACCCCCAAAAGATTCGCCATGATAAAATTACGCAAAAAATCCAACAGATCAATTCCGATCTCTTTCCAGCGAAGCTCCGGAAGAAGCAATTCTCTCAAGGTTGCATCTTCCTCCGTCCCCGCCTTCGGCCTTTTTGTAAAATAAGTTGCGCGTCGGTTCTTCTTTACGATTTCTGCTTCTTTTTCTTTATTATTCATTTTATAATGTGATTTCCCCGTCAAATACGATGGTTGCCGGACCTGTCATATAAACCAGATTTTCTTTTTTATCCCAGTAGATCTTCAGGTCACCGCCAAGAAGTTTCACTGTCACTTCATCTTTTGTATAACCATTCAGGATAGAGGCAACTGCCACTGCACAGGCACCCGTTCCGCAGGCAAGTGTCTCTCCCGCTCCTCTTTCCCATACTCTCATCTCAACAGTATTTTCATCCAGGACTTTGACAAATTCTGTATTTACCCTATCCGGAAAGCACTCATGATGCTCGAACTTCGGTCCGATATCCTCTATCTTGAGTCCTTTTACGTCGTCAATATACGTAACTGCATGAGGATTTCCCATAGATACTGCTGTGATCTTATATTCTTTTCCATCAACCATTATTGGCTCGCTGATCACCTGCTCCTTGTCGGAGATAACCGGGATCTTTGCTGCCACCAGCCCTGGAGCTCCCATATTTACCTTTACAAGCTTTGTCTTTCCATCTTCTACTGTCAATTCCAGATACTTGATACCGCTGCGGGTATCTATGGAGATTGAAGTCTTGTCTGTCAGACCCTTATCATATACATACTTTGCCACACAACGGATACCATTTCCGCACATCGCTCCCTGAGAGCCGTCTGAATTATACATGTCCATCTCAAAATCAGCTTTATCTGAAGGTTTGATCAAAATCAGTCCATCGGAACCAATTCCAAAATGACGGTCACTCACAAACTTAGCCACTTTTCCCGGATCTTCCACTGTCTCCTGAAAACAATTCACATATACATAATCATTTCCTATTCCATGCATCTTTGTAAACTTCATATCTTATCCCTCCACAACTATTTAGCTGCGACTTACCCTGTATCAATTTATCTTACCATCTATTGATTTTCCAAAGGCAAGCATACGTTATGAGCCAAACAGTCACCTTTCTTTTATTATATGCCATTTTTTACCCATACTATAATGTAACCATCTATGGTGATTTTGTCACCGCCATACTATAAACATTGGTTTTGCACCCATTCAGAATGCAATTTTCTTTATGCAGTTTTTATTATAACTTTCTTTTTTATTTCTGTAAAGTCAGTAATCCATTGACAAAGCAGGGTGCAATCCGCTAGAATGCAACTTAGGGGTCGGCTATTTTCACTATATAGCTGCCTTAAGAGTTCTTTACAACTAAATCAGAGGAGGGAAAACTCATGGAAAAACTCTTTAAACTCAAAGAGAATAATACCACAGTCAAAACCGAAGTAATGGCAGGTATCACTACATTTTTGACTATGGCATATATTCTTGCTGTTAACCCAAATATTCTGAGTGCATCAGGTATGGATTCCGGAGCTGTATTTACTGCAACCGCTCTTGCATCTGCACTTGCCACATTCATTATGGCTTTTTGGGCTAACTATCCTATCGCGCTTTCAGCCGGTATGGGACTGAATGCTTACTTTGCCTTCACAGTATGTTTAGGTGATCTCAACGGAATCGAAGATCCCTGGAGAATCGCTTTGTCAGCTGTACTGGTAGAAGGTATCATCTTTATCATTCTTTCATTCTTTAAACTGCGTGAAACAATCGTAAATGCTATCCCAGCCAACCTGAAATATGGTATCACTGCTGGTATCGGTCTTTTCATCGCATTGATCGGATTGAAGGGTGCAAATGTTGTTGTTGCTAACGAATCAACACTGATCGATCTTGGTGATTTTTCCAGACCTGATGTTGTTCTTTGTCTGATCGGTATGCTTGTTATCGTGATCATGAATCATTTTAAGATCAAAGGATCTATCCTTTGGGGCATCCTGATCACATGGGTTATGGGAATCATCGCTCAGCTCGCTGGATGGTATGTCGTATCTGATGCAACACCTTCTTTGATCCCGACATTAAGCGCTGCTTCTTTCATCCCACCTTCCATCTCATCAACTTTCTTTAAGTTTGATTTTGCTTGGATCGGTTCACACATCTCTCAGTTCATTACTTGAGTTTCCGCAAAATGTAATTTCAAAAGAGATAACTTCTTCTAAAGTACCAATCTGTCCTATTTTTGAAAAAAATGAAAAGACAGTATTGTGA
>SAAH01000238.1 GCA_009929525.1 Clostridia bacterium
GAATCAGATTCCTTATATTTGGGGCATTTTTTGAAAGTTGTTTATAAAGACATGGTTTAATTCAGGTCTATGTGGATAAAACTGCGGAAACTCAAGCACTCATTCCATTGTACTTTCTCATGATTTCAACTATAATTATAAAAAACCAGTCCTGAATATATCATTAGTATTCCCATAGGTCTGTTTATCTTGAAAGAAGTTCAAGTACGCCTCGGCGTACTTGCTGCGAGCAATCCTATAAATTTCTATATTGTCCTATATTATTCTTTAAAGGAGATTCCACATGAGTAAGTATCTAAAAGATTTTATCAGCGAAAATACCAATGCCTCCACCAATAATTACCTCATGGCATGCGAAAAATGGAGAAAGATTTTTCTTTCTATGGATATGGACGAGTTGATCGAACGCTTCCATCTGGAGCACGACAATGAAGCTCTCTATATCACTTACTACAATGAAAAATACAGGCTTGACCGTAAAACAGGGATGGTGGTGCTGGCAGATAAACCAGACTTTTTATTATCATTTAACACGGCAATGTCTATCTATAATCTATTCTATTATTCCAAACCAGACGCAAAAGTTCGCGGAGAATTTGTTCCTTTTCGTCTGGTAAAAAGAGCCGCCCCTTTCGATCCTGCATATCAAAAGACAACAATAAAGCCCTTCGCACGTGCCTTTTCAGGACACTGCAAAGAGCTTAAAGATGCCTGCATTGCACTGGGCGGAAAATCTGTGCCACAGGGTGATGTTGGATATGTGATCAATGCATTTGATTTTATGCCGGTAACCGTACTTTTCTGGGATGGCGACGATGAGTTCGAGGCTCAGGCAAACATTCTCTTTGATGCTGATATTACAGACTTTCTCCATGAAGAAACCGTATGCTGCATCGCCTCAGATCTGGTGAGGCGGCTTGCTGAAGAAGCTAATATTGGGGAAATATATGAATTGCTGGCTCCATAAATGATCATGAAAAGCAAAAGAATGGCTGATATAAAAATGACTTCTAATATCCAGAAGAATCTCCATGGGGAAGATTTCTCAATATCTGGATCCCATACTCAAAACACAAATTCCAACTGCCCGTCCCCATACAAATTCTGTTTTGCTTCCCGTACCTGATCATCTGCAAGGGCTCTTCCTACTAGAAAAGGCGATTCAGGATCATGCATCCGCATATTTTCCGCTACCGTTTTTCTATCATAATTTGCATAGCAATAAATACATGCATGCCCACAGGTATTGTACATTCCGATGTCATTTCCCAACAGACATTCACACTCTGGGCGAGTGGATTTTATAGTTTTAGGGTGATGTAAAACATACCCTGCTGCACGTTCCATAACGCTTTTTGTCATGCATCCAGAGACATCTATACCGTATTTTTCCAGTTCTTTTCCCTCGCAGCAGGAGCGTATTGTGATGCCGTATTTCTTTCCGATTCCAGCAAATTTTTCTCCGATCATAGCTCGTTCCTGCGCTCCAACCCTGCGTACTCCCGGGAAATTTTTCTTGGTTTTTTCGTATAAATCAATAAAGCTAATGACACAGTTATCTACATAACCACTAAGATTTCGGGCCATTTTTTCAAATATATCCAGATGATATTCCAATGAATATTGTCCAGAAATAAATATAGGGTCATACCTCCATCCTATTGATGGAAGGCCAACTTTCTGAGACAGTTTTTTGAAAGAATCCATCACAGCTTTCTTATCCGGTACATTTGGCTCTATTTCGTTTCCGTAAGGAGTTATCGTCACAAACCAAAACTGATGAAACTGTTTTATTTCATCTATCCGTTCCAACATAGGTTCTGGATTTTTCGTACAAAATACAAGCACATCCACCACATCCGGCGACAGCCTATACCTTGATACCTGCTGTGGGTAGTAGGGATTCCTCACCATCACATATCCTTCCTTTATTCGGTTGTAAAACCAGTCGCTGTAATAAGCGGGTATGTCCGTCCTACATCCTGTGTTGATGATCATCTGCCTATTCTCCTTGTATCATATGGATTCTCTTTCCGCCACTTCCCGCTCCCTCTGCTGCAATTCTTTCCTATGCCTGTCCTCGATGATATCCATCTCCAATACCAGTCCTTCTTCAACCATTTCGTTGATTCCCACCTTCTGGCATTCCTCGTAATCTGCATACAAATATCGATATAGCTGTGCGATAAGATTTCGCAATCTATTCCCATCTGCAAGTGTCAGATTCCCGAGGTTTACATTTTCATTTATTACATTCAGTATATCATTGAGGATATAGTTTTTCAACGCCAGCAGGTTTTCTTTGACTGCGTAAATTTACCTTCGGAAATAATGGTGTAGAGTTCACCCACGGATGCGCTGCTAAAGTATCAGGCAATGACTTGTGAGTTTAATATACAT
>SAAH01000239.1 GCA_009929525.1 Clostridia bacterium
GCTTCGGAGATACAGAAGGTGTTTGGACGGGCAGGAACCGATGCCCCAGCTTATCCTTATCGACGGAGGTCCGGTTCAGCTTGAATTTGCAATGGAAGCATTAAAGGAACTTGGCATCAACAACATACCAATAGTTTCCCTTGCCAAGGAAGATGAGGAAATATACATACCGGAGAAGAAGGAACCCATACGCCTGGATCACACAGATCCTGCATTAAGGCTTCTGCAGCACGTAAGGGACGAATCACACAGGTATGCGATAACATCCCACAGGGCCGCAAGAGGCAGAAATTTCAGAAGAAGCAAGCTCGAAGATGTGCCCGGAGTTGGAAGGGGCAAAGCTGCAAAGCTCATAACTAAATTTGGAAGCACAAGAGCTATAATGGATATCACCCAAGAGGAGCTGGCTTCAGCACCCGGGATCGGTACCACACTTGCTAAAAGGATACAAGAACATCTTAGACAGGCAAATGAAGGGAGCCCGGAAAATTGACTTCTCATGATCAGAAACTGCAGGATGAAAATTATATGAGAATGGCGCTTTCCTTAGCGTTTAACGGTACCGGTTCTGTCAGTCCCAATCCCCGGGTCGGCTGTGTTATTGTCCGTGATTCAAAAATAATAGGCACAGGGTGGCATAAGTGCTGCGGTGAACCGCACGCAGAGGTCGAGGCTGTCAGGAATGCCGGCGAAGATGTTAAAGGATCCACTGTATACGTAAATCTTGAACCATGCTGCCATCATGGGAGGACCCCTCCATGTGCGCCAATGCTTATCGAAAAAGGGGTATCCCGTGTAGTGATCGGAATGACAGACCCGAACCCTTTAGTTGACTGCCGGGGGGAAAGCATGCTTCGGGATGCCGGGGTAGAGGTAACAAGCGGTGTTCTTGGAAAAGAATCGAAATGGATGAACAGGGGATTCATAAGAAGGATGAGGAACGGACGTCCGTGGATCACCATCAAGACAGCCTCTTCAATAGACGGGAACATCGCATTGAAGGACGGATCAAGCAAATGGATCACCGGTGAAAGCTCAAGGCAGAAAGTCCACATAATGAGGGCTGAGAACGATGCCCTGCTTAGCGGGGTCGGAACAGTCATTGCAGACGACCCTACCTTTACCGTCAGGGACGCTGAGGGAAAGTCGCCGAAAAGGGTCATCCTTGACAGAAGGCTAAGGACCCCTCTCTCAGCCGCAATTTTTAACGAGAAAAACCTGATTTTCTTCACCTCCGCTGATGCTTCAGTTGATAAAATCAACAGTATCAGGGAACTTGGTGCTGAAGTTCTGACCATAGATGCGCCTGAATGCAGCGAGTTGGAATTTGTTCTGGCTAAATTGTGTGAAATAGGTGTAAACTATCTGATGGTCGAATGCGGGGCCAGACTGACAAGCTCACTGCTCAGATATGGTCTGGCAGACGAGATATCGATATTTATGGCACCAAAGATACTGGGCGCCGGAATACACTTTACCGAATACCTTGAGCTTGACAGCCTTGACGAAGCGATAAGCATTAAAGATATCAATACCTCCGCCTGCGGGGACGACATATGGATCAGGGGGGTGCTTTCATGTTCACCGGACTTATAGAGACGATAGGCATAATTTCAGCGATACATCCCAGGGGCGATGTGTGGCAGATCGACATAGAAGCGCCAAAGATCGCAGGTGAACTGCGTTTAGGCGATTCAGTCTCCGTCTCGGGAGCATGCAGCACAGTCGTCCGGTCCGACAACAGGTCTTTCAGCATAGAAATAATGGAAGAGACAAGAAAAAAGACAAAACTCGGAAACTTAAAAAGTGGATCTGCGGTAAACCTTGAAAGGGCGATGAGAGTCGATTCGAGGCTTGACGGACATATAGTTTCCGGTCATATAGACGGACTTGCCAGGGTCGAGAAAATTGAAACATATCCCGAGACCAGAAAATATTATTTCAGTGCCGGACAGGATCTCATCTCCGGGATCGTTTCCAAAGGCTCAGTCGCAATAGACGGAATAAGCCTCACAGTAATAGATGTCACCACGAACAACTTTTCAGTCGGCATCATTCCGACAACGATCTCGGAAACGACACTTTCAGAACTTAAAGAGGGCGATGCTGTAAATATTGAAACAGACATCCTTGGAAAATATATAACAAAATTTTTGAAAACACGTTTTTCCGATACCGCCGAAGGCGGGGAGATGAAAAATTCCCTTACATGGGATAAACTTGTAAAATATGGATGGGTCTAGGGGGATCAGCAGAGAATGTTCAACACTATTGAAGAGGCAATAAACGAAATCAAACAGGGAAAAATGATAATCGTCGTTGACGACGAAAACAGGGAAAATGAAGGTGACCT
>SAAH01000014.1 GCA_009929525.1 Clostridia bacterium
AATCAGATTCCTTATATTTGGGGCATTTTTTGAAAGTTGTTTATAAAGACATGGTTTAATTCAGGTCTATGTGGATAAAACTGCGGAAACTCAAGTATTTGGGGGATTGACAGAAAAAGGAAGAAAGAGTATCATATAAAGAGGTTAGAGAAAACTAACCATTTTTTTAAAAATGAAGGTTAGTTAAAGCTAATCAATTAATCAAACAAATAAAACGAATCAAACTGATCAAACGAATCAATCTGATCGATCCTTAGAATAGTCCTATCACAATATGCCGCCACATGGAGTAAAAGAGAATAACATGATCACAGCAGAAAAGACAAATTCCCCACAAGTACAGAATGATTGCGTGATCCATCAGGATATCGATGCAATGGGAAGTATCATTACGACGACTTACCATGTATTTCCGGGGATCGACCTTATATACAAGGATGTTCATGGAAAAAAGAATAGTGCAAAACCCTCAGCCGGGAAAAATGTCTTCGAGATCAGTCATTGCCGTGAGGGCAGGATGGAGTGTGAATTCGAAAGTGAATTCTGTTATCTGGCCCAGGGAGATATGGCGATCGGACGGGGAGATGCCTTTGGGCTGGATTCTTATTATCCGGGCGGACATTACCATGGGGTGTCGGTTGTGATCGATACAAGCTGTGCACCGGAGTGTCTTTCCTGCTTCTTAGATGATGTAAATGTGCGTCCTCAGGCACTGGCAGAGAAGTTCTGCAGCGCTTCCCAGTACTTTGTGGTTCGGGCAAACAGCTGTCTGGAGCATATTTTTTCGGAACTTTATCATGTGCCGGACAGCATCAAAAAAGGATATTTTAAAGTGAAGGTTCTTGAACTCCTGCTGTTTTTGACAGGAATGGATATTGAAAAAGATTGCTCACCGGAAACATTTTATACGAAGATGCAGGTATTGATCGCCAAGAAAGTATGCGGATATCTCATCGAAAATATGGACAAACATATCACGATAAGTGAACTGTCACAAATATTCCATGTGTCGCAGACTCAGCTGAAATTAAGTTTCAAAGGAGTTTACGGAGCGTCTATCTATACTTATATCCGGGCGCAGAAGATGCAGGCGGCCGCACGGATGCTGAAACAGACCAATGATACCATCCTTGACATCGCAGGGCAGTGTGGCTACGACAACGGAAGCAAATTCGCAAAGGCATTTCGCGATGCGATCGGTATGCTGCCAAATGAATATAGATCCGCATATATGGAAAGATAAACGCAAAATTCATGGACCAAATGGAGTGGAAACGTCATTTTGGATTACCTATAATTAATTATTATATCGTGATTCGCACTTTCAGTGCTTGACGCTGCTTTGCAGCTATCACGATCGCCATTCGCCGTTCGCCAATCTCGCGAGCGAGTTGGCTCACTAACGCTCATTATATCATAACTGTTCGGCTATGGAGGACCAAGATGGCTGGAAAGCAAACGATAAAAGGAGGAGACAGAACATGGATATAAAATGGGACAAATTAGGATTATTTGCAGGTGGGATCGTATTCGGAACAGCTGGCGTGAAAGCTCTTAGCAGCAAGGATGCAAAGAAAGCATATACCCATACGGTTGCCGCAGCTCTCCGTGTAAAAGAATGCGTCATGACCGTTGTGACAAAGGTAAAAGAGAATTCAGATGACATCCTCGCAGATGCAAAAGAAATCAATGAGAAACGTGCAGAAAAAGAAGCATGTGAGATCAATGATACTGCAAAAGAAGCGGAAGAGAGTTTTAAAGAAGCAGAGGAAGTATTAAGCGAAGAAGCTTAAAGAAAATTGCGTTAAAGCAAAAAGATATTAACGAAAATGACATTAACCAAAATGATATAAAGTAAGAGTTTCAGTAAGAGAAAGCCGCGGATCAGCGGCTTTTCTTGCGATAGATCAAAACCAGGAGGTACAGTATGAGGTGTAAAATATTACACGAATCCCGGGGAAGAATCAGGGTTCATGTTCTTCAAAACAAAATGACACCGGATCAGGCAGATATGATTGAATTCTATATGCGGGAGATCGCTGGGATCACCGATGTAAAGGTATATGACAGGACCGCAGATGTGGTCATCTGCTATATTACAGACCGGCAGAGCGTTATCCGGGCACTTGCCGGATTTTCCTATGAGAAATGTCATGAGCTGGTACCGGAGGAACATACTGGAAGGCGGCTGAACCGGGAATTTGAGGATAAGCTGGTCTTTTCGGTGCTTCGGCGGCTGGGCAGCAAACTGTTTTTGCCGATGCCTGTCCGTGCGGCGATAGCAGCGGCAAAATCTTTTGGATACATAAAGAAGGGAATCTCCTCTCTAATAAAAGGAAAGATCGAGGTTGCAGTACTTGATGCCACAGCGATCACAGTATCTATGCTGAGGGCAGATTATGATACGGCTTCATCTATCATGTTCCTGCTCCATATAGGGGAAATCCTGGAAGAATGGACACACAAAAAGTCGGTAGATGATCTGGCACGGACGATGTCTTTGAATGTGGACAAAGCGTGGGTGAGAACCGCGGATGGACAGGAAGTTCTGGTATCCGTCAATGGTATCCGGATAGGAAATGAAATCGTCGTACGCACCGGCAATATGATCCCGATGGATGGAAGAGTTGTGGCAGGTGAGGCGACCGTCAACCAGGCCTCGATCACAGGGGAATCCCTTCCGGTCCGAAAAGATGCCGGCTGTTACGCATATGCAGGCACGGTCGTGGAAGAGGGAGAATGCGTTATCTGTGTGGATAAAAATTCAGGCAGCGGCCGATATGACCGTATCGTCAGGATGATAGAAGAATCCGAAAAATTAAAATCTGTGACAGAAGATAAGGCATCCCACCTTGCCGATCGTCTGGTGCCATACAGTCTTGGCGGAACCATCCTCACCTATGCATTGACCCGCAATGTTACAAAAGCACTATCCATTTTGATGGTGGATTTTTCTTGTGCACTCAAGCTTTCCATGCCGATCGCAGTACTTTCTGCTATGCGGGAAAGCAGCTATTATAATATTTCGGTAAAGGGTGGTCGTTTTCTTGAAGCTGTAGCGCAAGCAGATACGATCGTATTTGATAAGACGGGTACCTTGACCCACGCATCACCGAAGGTTGCGAGGATCATTACCTTTGGCAAAAATGAGGAGAAGGAAATGCTTCGTCTGGCTGCGTGTCTTGAAGAGCATTACCCTCATTCCATGGCAAATGCAGTTGTGGCGGAAGCCAAAGTACAGCAGCTTTGCCATGAAGAGAGACATTCAAAAGTGGAATATGTGGTTGCTCACGGAATATCAAGCATCGTTGATGAGAAAAAAGTGGTGATCGGAAGTTATCATTTTGTATTTCAGGATGAAGGGTGTTGTGTACCGGAAGCGGAACAGGAGAAATTTGACAATCTTCCAGATGAATATTCCCATCTGTTTATGGCAGTGTCCGGTGAATTGGCTGCGATCATCTGTATCGAGGATCCTCTTAGGGAAGAAGCCTCGGCAGTCATCAACAGCCTCCATAAACTGGGCATCAGCAAGATCGTCATGATGACAGGTGACAATGAGCGAACGGCTAAAAAAGTGGCAGAAAATGTCGGGGTGGATGAGTATCATGCGGAAGTGCTGCCGGAAGATAAGGCGAACTTTATCAAGGCAGAACATGAGGCAGGGAGAAAAGTCATCATGATAGGAGATGGGATCAATGATTCGCCGGCTCTTTCAGAAGCAGATGCGGGCATTGCGATCAGTGACGGCGCAGCTATCGCACGGGAAATTGCCGATATCACCATATCGGCGGATGACCTGTTTGCACTGGTCACGCTGGAATCCATCAGCACCGGACTTATGAAGAGGATACATAAGAATTATCGGTTCATCATAAGCTTTAATCTTATGCTGATCATCCTTGGAGTAGCCGGGATACTGACACCATCAGCATCGGCACTGCTCCACAATATGTCCACATTGGGGATCAGCCTTCGCAGTATGACAAATCTGCTGGATTAACAGAAAGCAATTTTACGAAAAAGTCTTTTTGGAGCCTTCTTCTTTCCTTTTGGAGTGGAGAGGGCTCTTATTTTAAAGCATAATAATATTGTAATGAAAAGCATCCTGCAGCAGAGACGATATGTGGAATGACCAATCTGAAGCAGGAAGCTCACGGAGAATCCAAGAATAAGGATTCTATTTTTATCACTATGAGTTAGACAAAACTAACCAAACGATCATACAGCGAATGCAAAGAAGCGAGAGACAAGAAATCACAGGAAAGGATATGCAGATGAATACGCAGAAAACTATGCAGACAAATATAAAAAATGCCGACCAAAAATCAATAACCGAAGAGTTGGTCATCAGGCACTGTTCTCCCACCTTGGCGGGACTTAAAACAGGAAATCTGTTTACCTGCGCATATGAATCAGAAGCGGGAGTCCGTGAGGATATCAGAAAATTGAATGATATGCTGGTACCGAAAGGAATCCGCATCCTTCCTATGAGATTTTCGAAGCAAAGAGCATTGATCTATGTATACCGTCCGGATTATCTGAAGCGTGACCTGGAGGATGAACAGGCAAGACGATTACTGGAAAGCAGGGGATACCTGTGCAGCAGACCAGAGATCTGTGTGGTAAAGCTTGCAGGAAAACTGCAGATGCGGAGCGAATTTCCCCATGAGATAGGATTATTTTTGGGGTATCCGCCGGAAGATGTCCAGGGCTTCATAGAAAATAAGGCGGAATGCTGCAAGTGTTCCGGCTGCTGGAAGGTATACGGTGATGAAAAGAAGGCAAAAATGCTTTTCATGAGATACAAAAAATGTACAGATATTTACTGCAGACAGTGGTCCAAAGGAGCATCAGTGGAAAAACTCACAGTCAGTGCATAAAGAAATCAGAGTGTAAAAATCAGTACATGAAGAAATTAGTACACAGAAAAAACAACATATAAAGAGGAGGCAAAATCACGTATGAGTAAAATAGGAGTTGTATATTGGAGTGGAACAGGCAATACAGAGGCTATGGCAAATGCCGTAAGTGAAGGGATCAAGGGAAAAGGCGGGGAAGCCACAATGCTCACACCGGATGATTTTAAACTGGAAATGCTGGATTCCATGGATGCAGTTGCATTTGGATGCCCGGCGATGGGCGATGAAGTTCTGGAAGAGACAGAGTATGAGCCAATGTTTGATTCCTGCAAGGCGAAACTTGACGGAAAGAAAATAGCTCTTTTTGGTTCTTATGGATGGGGCGATGGAGAATGGATGCGTTCCTGGGAGGAAAGCTGCAAAGAAGCGAAGGCAGTCCTTGTTTGTGAAAGTGTTATCTGTAATGAGGAGCCGGACGATGAAGCGATAGAAGCCTGCAAAGCATTGGGAGCTGCGCTGGTATAAACTTATATCGAAGGACGATAAAGTTTGCAGACGACCGCAGCAGGTATGCCATGGCGTGCTTGAATAGGGAATATGCAGCGATAATACAGGATTTACTAAGAAAGCCATTTATTTACAATCTCTTTTGGTGGCCCTTGATTGACAGAAGATATTTTTTGCAAGATAATTATAGTAAAGAAAAAATCTGAAATATATTCAGGGCTACATTTTGACGGATAAGCACGGGCAGAAGAAAAAAGGGAGGCAGTAGATAATGGGAGCAAAGAGGTATAAGATCGTAAAGGGGACGATGGCAACGGCAGTCTGCAGTTTGGGAGCTGTGGCAATAGGAGGTTGTCAGTGGTTATTTCATTTTGCAGTGGCAAGAAAGCAGTGGGAACTGCCGGAAGTATTTGCAAAGAGACTGGCTGGAAGTGGAAAGCCGGACGAATTTGATAAGAGAGCGGAACTAGAAGAAGCAGAGCTTTTGAAGCTTCCTTGCGAACGGGTGTCGATACAGTCAGAGGATGGGCTCACGCTAAAAGGACGATTCTACAAAGGCGAAGAGGGAAATAAAGACATTTTCCTTGCCGTTCATGGATTCAGAAATCATGGAACGAGAGAATTTTGCAGCATTTCTTCCTTTTACCAAAAGACAGGTGCGTCGTATCTGCTGATCGATCAGAGGGCGTGCGGCGAGAGCGAAGGCGAATACATGACGTATGGGGCAAAGGAGTCAGAAGATGTCAGACTTTGGGCACAGTGGCTGGTGGATCAGTGTGGAAGAGACTGCAGGATTTTCCTTCATGGAATATCCCTGGGATCGGCTACTGTACTTTTGACGGCGGCAAAGGAACTGCCAGGACAGGTGGCGGGTGTGATCGCAGACTGCGGTTATACTTCGGCATGGGAAGAATTCAGCCACCAGCTGACACATATGGGACCGCTGCCCTCCGACTGGGTGTTGAACGCAGTTAATCTGCTCTGCAAGAAGAAAGCAAACTTCGATATCCACGATGCAGCACCGGTAGAAGCAGTGAAACAGGGAAATCTCCCTCATTTGTTCTTCCATGGAACTGCAGACAAATTCGTTCCATATTATATGATGCAGGAACTCTACGATGCGTGCACTGCACCAAAGAAGGAGATACCTGTGGAAGGCGCTGCTCATGCACGATGCTACTGTGTGGCACCGGAGTTATATGAGGAAAATATCCTTCGGTTTATGGAGCGTTGTGAATTGGAATCATCACGATAATAGCTGTCTGAGCATTATGGTGTTCTAAGGATCTAAACATATTTTTCTAATACTGGGAATTGGCAGGGGCCGGTTTCCAGTATTTTTTTGTGGAAAATCCGGGGATCGAATTCATTTCCAAGTTTCTTTTTTTCGGACTCTTTCAGATCCAGAAAATGCAGACAGCCCATGTAGTATTTTAGATAGTTGGCAGGGTCCTCCACGATGACCTGATAGATCTCTTCCTGCGAATCAGCATCGGTGATACCGAAGTTCATGAGAAATTCTCCCGCTTTTTGGTGGTCCCAGTTATCATAATGGATCCCGGTATCCAGAAGGGATAAAAGGCAGAGGTTCAGCGAGCGGTCCAGCCATTCCAGACGGGCGAGATCGGGAAGTTCATCAGAGTAAGAATAGGCATAAGATTCTATATAGGTTGCCCAGCCTTCCACGTAGCCGCCCATATCCAGAAGATGGCGGACCAGCGGCGGGTCGGTGGAGGCAAAGAAGGTGGTCTGGTAAAGATGCCCGGGAAAGCCCTCGTGTGCCAGGGTGGTGAAGAGCTTGATGCCCTTAAGACCAACATATCCATTGATATAGATGTCATTTGGGGAGAGGGTATCTATTGGTGGGGTGAGATAGAAAGCGGGGCTTAGATAGGCTTCCAGGTCCTTGTGGACGTATTTGACCTTGTAAGAGGTGAAACCGTCAGGAAGGGCAGGGAAATCTTTTAGGATTTTATTTTGCAGGATGGGCAGGATCTCTTCCGGGGAATTTTTTTCGGATGGAGTACGGGCGGTATTGCCTGAAAGGGAAGAGAGAAGCTCCGGACTCTGGGCCAGGATGCTGCGGCACTCTTCCATATCAAGCTGAAGCTGGGCGAGAAGGCGGTCCTGGATCTGGGATACGGGCTCGTAGAGACCACATTTGCTCTTCAGAAGATATTCATAATACGCCCGTCCGCCAGTGAACCCGCATAACCCGCCGGCATTTTTCCCGGTACCCCGGAGAAGATATAAACCATCGATCAGACGCTGGTATGCCGGGAGAAACTGCTCATTCAATATCTTATCGTGGAGTTTTTCGTATGCAAGGATCTTCTTTTCGGAGAGACCGGGGAAGGCACTGATCTTATCAGCAAATACGGACTTTAGATAATTGGTGTCCGGGTCTTTGATAAATGCGGAACATTGTTCGATGATCCGGTCGGCAGTCACATCACTCATAAAAGTCCCATTTTGAGATTTTATTTCTTCGAAGGTAAGGATTCCTTCAAAATATGTATCTACGGAGGCGAGAAGCTTGAGATAGTCCTGAATGTCCTGTTCCTTTCGGAAGGTATATTCGGCAAGCAGGACAGGAAGCTGCGCCTGGCTTCCGAGAGAGGGGCTTAAAACTTCTTCAAGAAGATAATTGTTGCCCGGAAGGAGCTCTGTCTCGTAGGCCAGGCTGAGGATGTCGTAGGTGAGCTGATTAGAGGGATTAAGCTTCTCGTAGGAAAAATCAGAGAGGGATGCCCGTTTGTTCTCACATGTGACGTAATGGCTGGCAGCAGAAGCAGTGGAGAAAGAGCCGAGAGTGGTGGAATACTCCGTTATATTGAAGTTTTCCGGGTGAGCCAGGGTATAGTGAAGGTTCAGCGCACTCTTACTTATTTCGGTCAAAAAAAGATCGTCAGTATAGGCTTCAAACTGATGATTGACCCGATAAGACTTTCCAATATCAATCAGTGAAGGTGCCGCCGGGACAGCGAGGAGAAGCAGAAGAAAAGGAAGAAGAAAGCGGAGATATTTTTTTTGAATATGCATAGAACTCCCTGAGGGTGGAATTACTACTAACATATGGGAAATGCGAGGAAAATATGCTAAACTGTAGGGTATGAGATTAAGTCAGCCGGTGGCCGATAAATATAGTGGATATAAAAAATGGAGGAAAAGATGATGGGAGAAATGGCGAAGGAAGAAATGATAAAAGAACAGATATTGGATGTTGCAGTTATAGGATCTGGACCGGCAGGTGCAACAGCGGCAATCTATGCGAAGCGGGCGGGTTTATCCACATTAGTCCTGGAAGGAAATTATGTGCAGGGCGGACAGATCATTAACACTTATGAGGTGGATAACTATCCGGGACTTCCGGGCATCAGCGGCATGGAACTTGCTGAAAAACTGAAAGAGCATATGCAGGCTCAGGGCGTGGACACAGTGAGAGCAAAGGTAAATGGGATCACTGTGGAAAATGAGATTAAAGTGATCCACACGAAGAAAGCAGACTACAGGGCCAAAACAGTGATTCTTGCGGCAGGCGCAGTACACAGGAAGCTGGAAGTCCCGGGCGAAGATGAGCTTGGCGGGATGGGAGTATCCTACTGCGCTACCTGTGATGGGGCATTCTTCAAAGGGAAGACAACGGTCGTGGTAGGCGGCGGAGATGTAGCAGCGGAGGATGCAGTATTTCTTGCCCGGGGCTGTGAGAAAGTATATCTTATCCACAGACGGGACGAACTTAGAGCTGCCAAGGTGCTTCAGGATGCAGTCCGAGAAAATGATAAGATAGAGTTGTGCTGGAACCGCAGGGTGACCGCTATCGGCGGCGAAGATCAGGTAGAATGGATCGATACAGAAGATGTCAATACAGGGGAAAAGAAAAGGATGAAGGTGGATGGTGTATTCATCGCAGTGGGGATCACACCGGATACGGGATTCGTAAAAGGATTTATTGACTTGGATGATCATGGATATATCATCGCAGGAGAAGATGGGAAAACTAATGTGCCGGGAATCTACGCAGCCGGAGATATCCGGACAAAACAACTCCGCCAGATCATTACGGCGGCAGCGGATGGAGCGAACTGTATCACTTCTGCGGAGGAGTACCTGAGGAATAAGTCGGTATAGTAAAATTGCTGGGGACCCCATAAAAAAGAGGCATCTAAAAGTCGAAAAAAGAACTCATTTGTTAAATATTAACAAATTGTGTCGAAAATTAAAACAATTAAGGTGGATAAGGTAAAAGTTATACTCAAGTTGTCCACACCTAAAAAAGGGGATAAATGCTTTAAAATCGAGTTATACACAAAGTTATCCACTTTATCCACAAATTTTGATGTGGAGAACGTGGATTTACATAACTTAGAAAGAAACAAGTGTTTTGTGTATAAGTGATAAAGTTAAAATAATGTGGAAAACCGCTTGACATTTCCAATGTCGAATAGTGATTGGAATTGTCGTGAATTATCACACAATTAAAGGAGAGACGGATAAAATTCGTTGGAATGTGCGGGAGGGGATGATATGTATAAGATTGGGATATGCGATGATGAGGTTATTACTTGTACAGAGCTAGAAAAATATATAAGTGATATATCTCAGGAATTAAATATAAGAGTTTCGATAGGGATATGGTATTTTGGAGAGAAACTTATAGAGTATCTGGAACAGTCAGAAAGTCTGGATTTTCTGATTCTGGATATAGAATTATTTCGCACAGATGGAATAGACGTGGGCAGATATTTGCGAGAAGTACAGCGAGATTATAAGATACAGATTATATACATATCATCGAAAAGCAATTATGCAATTCATTTGTTTGAGGTGCAGCCGTTGGATTTTCTGATAAAGCCAATAGAAAAAAGAAGACTGAAAACAGCTATTGAAAGAGGTATACAGTATATTGGTGATAGAGAGCAGTATTTTGAATATCAAAAAGGATACAATGTGTATCGTATAAAATGTAATGAAATATTATATTTTGCCAGTGATAAAAGGAAAATCAAGATTGTATACAGTGACAATTCAGTGGAATATTATGGAAAACTAAAAGACATAAGGAGTGGCTTGCCCAGTAATTTTGCACTTATACACCAATCATACATTATTAATCTTAACTATGTGAAAGAGTATAGCTATAGCGATATTCTAATGGCTGATGGTACTTTGTTGGGAATCAGTAAAGCATATAGAGCGGACGTGAGGAAGCAGGTGCTTAGCAGAAGAAAGAGTCAATAAATCGGTTGTGAAGATGCGTGATATGGAAAAGGGGGAATGGGATGTATTATTATTGGATCATTTATTTTTTGTGTAATTTCTTTTTGATGTTCGTGATCAGGCAGTTGATCAGAGACTTCTTTGAAGGAAAACCGAAGCTTAGATATGAGATATCGGCAATGACATTTTTCTATGTGGGTACATTTCTTGCAAACTTCTACGTAAAAATCCCTATAGTTAATTTTATAATGAATCTTCTTGGAATATTTCTTATGGCAATTCCTTACATTGGGAACTTAATGAAAAAAGTCCTGGTCACGTTTGCTATTACATTATTATGTGCAGTGAGTGACATGGCTACATATTTGGCACTGGGAAGTTATATTGAAAGCTCAGAGGGGACTAATGCCAGTTTTATTATTGCGGTGCTGATCATGTGGATATGTGAAAGGATTATCAGAAATGCACATGTGGCGAAAACAAATGTTCAAATTCCAAAGAAATATTTGAATACATTGCTGATTGTGCCAGCTTGTGGACAAATCATGGAAATCCTTTTATGCACTTGTAAAAAGTCAGGGGATCTTGAATCCCAGACCACCCCGATTTAAACAGAATGGGATGGTGATCACCTATATGCAGAATGCCATAGTGCATGTTCCGGGGAGCAGCCGGGTCCGGTTGTCACTTCCAAAACAACTGAAGGGATATCTCTGCCAGACCTATGCTATCTGTGAAAATTATTTATATCTGGAAAATAAGGTTTTCCAGGGAACAGATGTCATTAAACAGATCAAGATATATCCGCCAGATAACAAAGGGAAGTGCCAGATCATCCTGATTTATGAAATCAAAGACATAAGAACAAAGATGGATAACGGACATTATTTATCCGTTGACCCTGGTCTTCATAATCTCCTTACCTGTTATGATTCCGTGGGAAAGAGTTTTATATTGGGAAGAAAGTATCTGGAGATCAATCAGAAATATGATAAAGAGATAGCCCGACTACAGCATCAGTGGGGACGCTGCCAGGCATCAAAGGGAATAACCCATCCCAAACCATCCCGCCATCTGTGCAGGGTATATGAGAAGAAAAAGAACTGTATTCATGATTATCTGCATAAAGTAACCAGAACAGTAGCCGATTATTGTGAGGAAAATGATATTCATACGGTTATTATAGGGGATATCAAAAACATCCGCAGGGATAAAAATCTTGGAAAGATAACAAACCAGAAACTTCATGCATTACCCTATGTTAAGATTTACGACATGCTGGAGTATAAACTTGCCATGTATGGAATTGTATTAAAGAAACAGACGGAAGAGTATACCAGTCAATGTCCACCACATGCGCCAAAAGTTTCAAAAAGGTATGCAGTGAAAAGCAATCGAGTGAACAGAGGATTATATAAAGAGGGATATCAGGTATATAATGCAGATGCTGTTGGAGCATACAATATCATGAAAAAATATATCGCCATATCTGGTGTAGAAAATGAAATGTCCGTAACCGGACTATCTTCTCCCCAAATAATAAAAGTAGCTGTGTAACTGAAAAGTAGCAGTAAAGGTGTTATGGACGCACCCAGAAACTGTATGGCGAAGCCATATATATCTGCTGCTCGGTAATTTAATTGCCGATGTAGTTCACTGAGATATAAAATAGTATATGTCTAATGATGACCTGTGATCAGAAAAGGTGGATGGCTGATTACAGGTTTTTTATATCATAGGGTACACAATGCAGCGGAGGTGAAATATGCCGATAAATCGGTCCGCTGCAGGATTCTTTCTTATATATCCAATTGTTTCAATTATAAGGTCGATTTATGACAATAAAAAATTTATAGACATAAAAAGAGGATATTGTATATTTGGTTATAAAGTTACTATATGAACGCTAATTTAGATGTGATTGCGAGGTGTGGGAATATGAAAAGGAAGGTATGCAAAATAATAGTTGAAATTGCGAAACAGATGGTGAGGATTGATGTAAAAACAACGTGTCCATGGATTTGTTATCAGCCGAAGATTCCAGATTCTGTTCAGAAGTTAAGAAAAGAGTATGAGGCTGTATTAAAGTGATTTTTTGAATTTGTATTTTACGGAAAATAATAATGCTTTTATCAAATAAATATATTGGCAATGGAATAAGGATACGGAAGATTACTTAAAATGCAAAATAAATTATGTAAAAAAATCAAAAATAATAGTGTGAATCCATTATTAAATTATATATGCAGTCAGGAAGAAAAAGAATACGTTGAATATGGTTTAAAACAATTTATGACATCTTTTATAGGAGTTATGGTTACTTTATTAGTTGGGAAAATTTTAGGTGTATGTAGTAAGCTTGTTCTTTTTCTACTATGTTTTATTCCATTAAGGTCATACGTTGGAGGATATCATGCAAAAACAAGGGGAAATTGTGTAATACTTTCAATGGGGATTGTGTTTGGGGTAGGAGTTGGTTATAGGTATTCATTTTGGAACAGTCTGTGGTTTATGATTTTAGGTGTACTGAGTGGTATTTTCATATGGAAAAGTGCGCCAATAGGTAATGAAAAAAAACAATTATCCACATATGAAAAAAGGAAGTTCAGGACCAAAATACATAATATGCTTATATGGATATTGGGAGCATATTCGTTGGCTTTATATTGCAGATGGGATGCATTTAGAGAGGCGGCTGTTTGTGCAATAGTTTGTTCTAATATTTTGATGGTGATTCAAAATGTTGCATCTGGAAATAGAAAATCGGCAACTTCATTAGAACGAACATTGTCGTTTGATGAAGTTATATCCTATATAGATAATAGACATCCATTTAATGTAAGAATAAGATGGAATAATGGAAATGGGCATGCCGTTGTATGCGGAGGATATAGCAGAGCTCAATCTTCAATGTGGATTATTGATCCATGGGAAAATACAACTAGCCAACCGTATAATTATACCTCATTAGTTGAGGGAACAACGCTTGCTACAGGATCAGGAAGATATCGATTTACTGTTGTATACTAATGGTATAGAATATAGATAAGAAAATAGACAATTAATGGAGCACATATCTATTATTTCTGGTGACACAACAAAAATAGTAAAAAGGGGGAAAATATGAAAATGAGTTTATTGGAAAAAATTCTAATGGGATTAGTGATATCTGGTATCATGCTTTATGTGCCGCAGACGACGTATGCATATACTATTGAAACATTGGTAGAAAATGAAAACGATTGTAATGAAATTCAAAATAAAGAAAGTGAGCTATTTGATTATGCCAGGCAATTTGCAAATGAGGAAAATCCAAATATGGAAATTGAATATCAACGTGCAGTGAAAATTTATGTTGATACAAATATATTTACTCAGGAAAGTGTTTCTTCAGAAGTTGTTAATGATTTTTTGGCTGATGCTACTTATCTATGGGAAGTTCCAGTGAAACTTCCTGATGGAAGTTGTGTTATCTGTACAGTGAGTAGAAAGCCTCCAATACCAGAAGATGTAAAAGCAGAGTTGCTTGCAAATAATGCATATACGAAAGAGGAATTAGTTCAGTCAGAAGCGAAAGTAGGGCAGTGGGAGATACCAACGGCAGAGTATAGTGAGGAACATAAAGATTATGTCACAGTAATAAATGAAATATTAGGTGAAGAGTATAATCCGGATGATCAGAAAAAAGTATATTTACTTGGTGGTACACCAAATATGAGGATGCCGTTTGCTTTATTTGAAGAAGACGGAAACTACAAAATAATGACAATTGAAGTGGCAGGTGCTGACAATGAATCGGTTTCAATGTTTTCGGAGCAAAGAACACTCGGAATTCAGGAACATCAAGTATATGATTTTGAAATGGTTCAAAAGATCATAGCAGATCAACCAGAAGTGTCGGATTCTGAAGACAGTGGAAATGGTGATTTGGAAAAAAACATGACAAAAGAAATGGAGCAAAATATAATATCTAAGACGGGAAACATCGTTGATATAATGATTTGTTTTGTGATAATTTCAATAGGAATATTGATAGTGATTTGGTATAAGAAGAAAAAGCTTAATAAGTAAGAATGCAGCAAAAGAAAAGAGCCCACAATCAGGCTCTTTTCTTTTGCTGCATTCTCTTTATCACCTTCAACCGGGTGAATTCCTCACGTTCCTTTTCTTCCAGAGCATTTGAGATGTCTTTTGTCAATTGCTGGTAGTGGGGGATCGTGATGTTCTTCAGGGCGTTGGCGCGTTTTTGTGTTTTCTTGATATTGGATGCCAGGCGGTAAGCGGAGTTTTCTACCATCGAAAGTTTGATGGTCAGTTCCTTTACCTTTTCAAATGCCTGTCTGGCAGCATCGAGAGATTCTTTTGTGCTGTAGAAGGCATATGTCGGAAGCTCACCGGTGGGATCGGACTGCACCAGTGGAATCTCTGTTCCCATGATGCTTCGTGTCTTGATACGGATGGAATCCTCGATCGGGACGGTATAGGATATCGTCTGGACCGTATTGATCCCGATCTCCATGTTGGCTTTCTGAAGTGCGGCGTAAGCCTCACGGAAAGTATGGTCGATCTGGGACTGGATTCCTTTGGCTTCGTCGATCAGATCCATCATTTCGCGGATCAGAATGTTTCTCTTCTTATCCATCAGGTCAAAGCCCTGCATGGCAAGTGCCAGAGAATTTTTAGCCAGAATCAGATTTCCCTTGGTAGGGAAGGTATTCGGATCCATAAAATCCCCCCTTTATTCCATCAAGGCCTTGGCGTCTGCTTTGGCTTCTTCTACGAGATCAATGTCTGTAGGATGATAGTATTGGTTCAGAACCTTGGTATCGATACGATCCAGTTCTTCCTTTGGAAGAAGTCCCAGAAGGTTCCAGCCGATATTCAAGGTTTCCTGGATCGTGCGGTTTTCAAATTCGCCCTGACCTACAAACTGCTTTTCAAAAGCAGTTCCGAAGATCAGATATTTCTTATCGATCGGTGACAACTCGTCTTCACCGATTACGGAGGCAAGGGCTCTTGCGTCTCCCACTTTTGCATAACAGGAGAAGAGCTGGTTTGCTACATCCTGATGATCGGCTCTTGTATAGCCTTCACCGATACCGTCCTTCATCAGACGGGAGAGGGAAGGAAGTACATTGATCGGCGGATATACAGACTGTCCATGAAGCTGACGATCCAGAACGATCTGTCCCTCTGTGATATAACCGGTAAGGTCAGGGATCGGATGAGTGATATCGTCATTCGGCATGGTCAGGATAGGAATCTGTGTAACGGAACCTGCACCGCCTTTTACAATACCGGCACGTTCATACAAGGTTGCCAGTTCACTGTAGAGATATCCCGGATAACCTTTTCTGGAAGGAATCTCACCTTTAGAAGAAGATACCTCACGCATCGCCTCACAAAATGAAGTGATATCGGTAAGGATGACCAGGATATGCATACCTTTTTCAAATGCAAGATACTCGGCAGCAGTCAGTGCAACCTTTGGTGTGATCAGACGTTCTACGACAGGATCATTTGCCAGGTTAAGATACATGACTACGTGGTCAGATACACCGCTTTCCTCGAAGGTACGGCGGAAGAACTCGGCTACATCATATTTAACACCCATAGCGGCGAATACGATGGCGAATTTCTCATCTGTATTATCGCCCAGGGAAGCCTGCTGTACGATCTGAGCAGCCAGTCTGTCGTGAGGAAGACCATTTCCGGAGAAAATAGGAAGCTTCTGTCCACGGATCAGAGTGGTCAGACCATCGATCGCAGAGATACCTGTACGGATATAGTTTCGTGGATATTCGCGGGTTACCGGATTCAGCGGCAGTCCGTTGATATTAGCTTTGGTGTCGGACACGATAGGACCAAGTCCATCGATGGGTTTTCCGATACCGTCAAAGGTACGTCCAAGGATCTTCTCAGAAAGAGCGATCTCCATGGGACGACCGGTAAGTCTTGTGTGAGTATTGTTCAGAGACATGTTGTCAGAACCTTCAAAGACCTGGATAACTGCTTTGTCTTCGTAGATCTCGATGATACGTCCCAGTTTCTTTTCTTTGTCATCTATGGTAAATTCTACGATTTCCTCATAAGATGCATTTTTCACGCCCTCCAGAACCACCAGGGGGCCATTGATTTCGCTTAATCCCAGATATTCAATTGCCATGTGTGAGTTCCTCCTATGCGTTCTTCTCAAGTACTTTATCGTAGTACTCGTCTACTGCTTTTTTATAATCATCAAACATCTCAAGGTGATCATTTGGCACATCATATTTGATGGCGATGATACGCTCGAAGATATTATCCTCTTTCAGTACGGACATCGGCATTCCCATGGTTACAAGGGCTTTGGACTTTTTATACAGATATAAAATGATCTCCATCATCTTGTACTGTTTTTCCATAGGCACGCAGGTATCTTCCTTGTGGAATGCGTTCTGCTGAAGAAATCCCAGTCGGATGACACGGGCGATCTCCAGAACTAACTTCTGATCGTCAGGAAGAACATCGCTTCCGATCAGCTTTACGATCTCCATCAGGCTGCTTTCTGTATTAAGAAGAGCCATGATCTGATTACGAAGGTCAATAAAGTTTTTATTTACATGTTCCTGATACCATGGTGCCAGATCGCTCAGGTATTCGCTGTAGCTGGTCAGCCAGTGGATCGCCGGGAAATGGCGGGCATATGCAAGGGCTTTATCAAGTCCCCAGAAACAACGCACGAAACGTTTGGTATTCATAGTTACTGGCTCGGAGAAGTCACCGCCCTGAGGGGATACGGCTCCGATGATGGATACGCTTCCTTCTGTTCCATTCAGGTTTTCCATCATGCCGGCACGCTCATAGAACGCAGACAGACGGGAAGCTAGGTATGCAGGGAAACCTTCCTCGGCAGGCATCTCCTCCAGACGTCCGGATAACTCTCGGAGCGCCTCAGCCCAACGGGAAGTGGAGTCAGCCATGATAGCCACATCGTAACCCATATCTCTATAGTACTCTGCCAGTGTAAGACCAGTGTAGATGGAAGCCTCACGGGCTGCCACAGGCATGTTGGAAGTGTTCGCGATCAGTGAAGTACGGTGCATCAAAAGGTTGCCTGTCTTTGGATCGACCAGTTCACCGAACTCTTCGAGAACCTGAGTCATCTCATTTCCACGCTCACCACAGCCGATATAGATGATGATATCTGCATCGGACCATTTGGCGATCTGATGCTGGGTCATGGTTTTTCCTGTTCCGAAACCGCCGGGAACGGCAGCTGTACCGCCTTTGGCAATAGGGAACATGGTATCCAGGATACGCTGACCGGTGATCAAAGGAACAGATGCCGGATAACGCTTGCTGGTTGGACGGGGAACACGGATCGGCCATTTTTGACAAAGGCAGATTTCTTTTTGCTTTCCATCAGAAAGTTCCAGTGTCACGATAGGATCCATGATCGTATATTCGCCATCAGGAGCAACTTTTATAACTGTTCCTTCCACATCGGGAGGAACCATTGATTTGTGAAGAATCGTGTCGGTTTCCTGTGTTTCGGCTATGATCGTGCCGCCGGTGACGAACTGTCCTTCAGATACGGTAAGGTGTACCTGCCATTTTTTCTCAGTATCGAGAGAATCTACATTGACACCGCGTGTGATATACTTTCCGGAACGGGCAGCGATCTCGCTTAAGGGACGCTGGATTCCGTCGAAGATGTTGTTAAGGATGCCAGGGCCGAGCGTAACAGAGATCGCATCTCCGGTACCGGTAACTTCTGCACCCGGTTTCAGTCCGGTGGTCTCCTCAAAGACCTGGACCGTAGTAGCTTTTTTTGAAAGAGAAATGACCTCGCCTACGAGATGTTCCTCGCCGACATGGACCATTTCCGACATACGAAATCCGGCGTTTTCCTTCAGGTAAACGACAGGTCCGTTGATTCCATAGATAATTCCTGTAGTATTATTCATCTGCCGTACCTCCGGTAAAGACAAATTCTTCTTTTGCATCGTGCAGCAGGGTTTGGAAGGAGTTATCGATCAAGATGTTCTTTGAACGGATAACGGCACGCATCCCGCCCATCCACGCTTCCCGTGAGATAGAAGGGGCGAATCCAAAATGCTGTTTCAGTGCGGGGAGACAAGCTTCATCAGAAGGATCAATATAGATGACCATCTCATCCTCTCCGGCAAAATCCAGGGCTTCCTGGATCCTTTCACACAGATACTTCATATAATCAGGGGAAGCTTTGAACTGCATCAATTTTGCTTCCACCTCGTCAAATATTTTTTTCTTGATTTCTTCTGTCCGGGCAGAAGTAGTACGCCGGTATTCCAACTGTTTGGCAGAGACTGTTTTGTTAATCTCCCTTTTCAGGTTGTCTGATTCTGCCTGGAGCTGTGCTTTTGCCTGACGTTCCTTGGTTTCCTTATGTTCCTGGAACATTTTGTCCAGAGCTTCCTGATGTTCCTGTTTAAGATGCTGGGCATCTTTGGCAGCACTCTCTATAGAAGCATCGTAAAAATGCTGTAATTTTTCTTCCGTTGTCAAAGTATTCACCCTCTTTTTCGTTATAATTTCAATCCGATGGCCTCATTGACATAAGAGGTAATGAAGTCGGGTTTACGGCCGGTACCATGCCGGTCAGGAATCTCTATGATCAGTGGCACCTTATGGTGCAGTCTGACATCATCTAAAATCTCAGGAAATTCCTGTCCAAACTTTTCAGTCAGGAGAAGAACTCCGATTTCTTTATCGGCCAGGGCTGTCTCGAGGGCAGCTCGAAGCTCCTCACGTTCATGGACAACCACACCGTCCACGCCTGCCAGACGCATGCCGGTCTGAGTGTCAATATTATCACTGATTAAATACATTTTCATTATAGTCTACCTAATATCATGAAAGAAATGATCAGACCGTACAGTGCGATACCTTCGGCCATAGCTACGAAAATCATGGACTTACCAAAGAGAGAACCATCTTCGCTGATAGCACCCAAAGCTGCGCTTGCAGAGCTTGCTACGGCGATACCTGAACCGATACCTGAAAGACCGGTAACTAAAGCTGCACCGATGTATCCAAGACCTGTTGCCAGACCGCTTCCTGCAACTTCAGTGGCAGCGTGTACGCTTTCAGTTCCAGCGAACATGGCGATCGTTCCGATAAACAGTGTTCCAAAGAAGAAGAAACAGTTTGCTGCTAATGATTTTTTGTAACGTTTTTTGTTTTTCTCTCCCAGTAAAAATGCTCCTCCAGGGATGATGATGCTTAAAATCAGGGCTGCTGCTACGGTGATTTCAATAAGTGTTGACATAATAAATTCCTCCTACATATTCTCGTTAGATAGTTTAGTTTCGCGTTTTATTTATTCTTTTTCTTTAAGAACGGACGGAAAGGTTTTCCGCTGCCTTTATAGAATCGGCTGAACATCTCATAGTACTCAAGACGGAGTACCTGGATACCTACGATCAGACCTTCCATAGCGGTAACGAATACGTTGCCGATGATCACGACGATCCAGTTAGGGCTTCCTGCTTCAGCACCTGCCAGCATCAGGACTACTTCCATCATGGCTGCATGGCTGACGGCAAAAGCGCCGACACGGACAAAGGAGAGAGTATTTGACAGATAACTCAGCATTACTTCGAATAATTCAAAAAAGCTCTGGACAAAATACATTCCTTTTCCACCCTCGATCGCAGGGGTCTGTTTTTTGGCTATACGTGCAAGCGGTTCTTTCAGCATGATGATGATCAATGGAACACCGAACATCACGCCGAGTACGATACCTGCCGGAAGTGTGTGGCCTGTCATGAATAAGAAGATGACAGCGACCAAAGCTCCGTAGAATACAAGTCCGGCGACAGCGTTCTGGTCAAACCAGATACCCTCCACATCCTTCGTGCGAACGGCATTGATGATATGGAATATCATGGTAAGGAGAATCAGAAACATACCAAATGCTATGGCAACTACGAACACCGTGTTCAACTGTCCAAGAAATGGCAGGGTTGTCATGGCTTCTACCGGTTTCAGCCATATGGCTGGGATAACATCTTCAAAACCAAAGAAACTTCCGAACATCACTCCAAAGAAAGTGGAGAAGATACCGGCTGTGCCGATGATGGCGGCGAGATCCATTTTCTTTAACTTATAAAGAACAAATCCACCGACAACCAGGCAAAGTCCCTGGCCTGCGTCACCAAACATGGCTCCAAAGATAAAGATATAAGTCAGTGCTACAAAGACGGTAGGATCCATCTCATGATAGGAGGGGAGTCCGTACATCTTGACAAACATTTCGAATGGTCGGAAAATCTTAGGATTCTTAAGCTTTGTCGGCGGTTCTCCATGGGATGAGGAATCATCAGATTCCACAAAACAGTAGAGGTTCGAGTCATTTGCTATTTCATTTTGAAAGGACGCTGCATCGGAAACGGACATCCATCCGCAGATGATGTAAAATACTTCCCGATTGTCCTCGTGAGTACAGGCGGCCAGTCTTCGTACATCGAAGTTTCGTGACTGGGATTCCAGACGTTCCTTGGCTGCATAAAGTTCGCTTCCCTGCCCCTGGATCAACTGGCGGATCTTATTTTCAAGATTTTCCAGCTGGCTTTTTATTCCTTTTAACTGGGCGGTCAGACGATCATGAACCTCGACCGGTGAACCGTAGAGTTCCTGGGAGATATCAAGCTGTTCAAAATGCATAGAAGCATAAACAGCGTCCACCCGGTCTGACTGGCTTCGCGGGCAAAAATAAAATCCCCAGATATAGCTGTCATCCGAAGAACAGCGGTAGAACAAAGTCTCTGTGTTCTCGTAGACATAGGTTTCAAACTTAGAATAATATTCCTTCGATATTCGGCCAAAACGACAATAGACATACCGGAAATTAATAACGGAAGAGATATCGAAGTCCAACTGCAGGAATGGTTCCATCTTCTGAAGAAGATCCTCCAGGTGCTGCCGCTGGCTTTCCAGCTCTTTTCGCTGCTGGTCGAGCTTGTTCAGAGTTCCTTCGAACTTCTGGATCAATTCGACCGCTTCTTCCAAGGTGACGGTTTTGTCTTTTTGGATCGTATCCAGATTAAGGAGATTCTGGAACTCGGTTGCTTTGGCCAGCAGTGATTTGTACGGGTTGATCTGCATATAAGGAGACAGATTCTGTACCGTCTTAAGCTCGGCTAATGCATTTTCCAGATGGATCTCATACTTGGACAGATACTGATCCACGACACGGTCAATGTCTGATTTCGGCCCGGTGATGCTGATAAATTGCATTTTTTCAATCATAGTTTTTTACATCCTCCGGTGATATTATGATTTAAATATATAGCCCATGGTATCTTCCGGGCTGGTGCCGTAACGGATACATTCAAGCACCGTGGTAAGCCGGTCAATCTCATGTTCTTTGTGATACAGGTAGCAGTATATGGTGGACACTGAATAAGGATCCTGCTTGCTGTCGCGGGAGAGAACGTACTTCATAATGTAGGAATAAGTCTCTTCCAAAGTGTGTGGCCCCAGTTTTTCATACCGCTTTCCGTAATAGGTCTGAGCAAGAAGAGATTCAAATACTCCCATATTCTCAGCTTCGACCAGCGCTGAGATCTCTTTCTTTCTCAGCTTGTAGTTTACGGGGATCAGGAGAGCATAGATATCTGCGGAATCCATGTGATAATACTGTTTGGAACGGTATATCCACTGGATGTTCAGCAAGTCAAACTTGTTGCCGTATGCCCGGGTGATCTCCTCCAGGTCTTTCTTTTTAAGAAGTTTATCTTTGTTTTTCCATATAGCGGAAAAATAATAAAGATCCAATGCCATCTCATAATCAAACAAAGTAGGTGATTCCAGACGGGCCAGTGACTGAAGCGGCTGATAATAAGCAGTTCCCTTCAGATTAGCCACAAACTCTTCTATAGAAGCGGATGCGGTCAGTTTGGTGATATCCAGCTTGGAATGCTTATCAAAAAATGGTTTGAACATGGATAGATCAAGGTCCACATCTCTGTGGTCGAAGATCTTGTTCAGGCATTCCTTCATGATAGATATCTCGTAACGGCCAAAATACAGGTCCAGAAACTTTCTTTGTTTCATATTAGAGAATCGGTAGATTTTGGTATAGTCATCATAGATAGAGTTTACCAAAAGCTGCTCGATTTTGCCTCGGTGCAGATCGTCTTCTGACAATGCTGCCCAGGTGTTTTGATAAGCCGGCTTTTGCTTCAGATAGGCTACGGCCAGGGGGACACTTTTTAGTTCAGCCATCTCCCGATATTGCTGGTCTGTGAGCAGCCTGCTTTGCATGGCACGGATTTTGGTGGATAATCCACTGTAAGATAATAATTCGCCCATTACATTCACATCCTGATTATTTTATGGTAGATCTCGTCGGTTATTTTTTCGTGATTTTGTTTATAATGGTTGTCCATGTTTTCCAATGCTTTTTCCATGGAATTTTTCAGGCCTTCGAGTTCTGCAACTGATTCTTTTTGAAGGTTGCTTCGAAGTTCTTCCAGCTTCTTTTGGGTAGCTGCTTCCACTTGGGCATCGAACTCGGCTGTCCGTTCATCCGCTTTTTTGTCCTGCTGTTTTGTTTCATTCATTGCGGATTCCATAATGCGGGCTGCTGCAGTCTCTATTTCGGACAATTTGTCAATAATAGGTTCCATTTTCAGCACTCCTTTTCATTGTTCGAAAGTTTTCTACATCATACACCTTTTTTTTAGAAAAGTAAAATCAAACCTTTCAAAAATAGACGTAATATAGTAAGATACATAGGAGCAAAATGTAGGCATCATACAGGGCTGCAGAAAGAATAATGTTTGAGAAAGAGCAGGATAAAATATATGAGATTAAGAAATATTCCAGGGTCAAAAGAAACGATCGCTGAAAGCGGATATGTAGTGCAGGAACCAGAGGTACAAAAAGGCAGATGGAAAGAGCTTTTTGGAAATGATCACCCGATCCAGATCGAAGTGGGCATGGGAAAGGGCCGGTTCATCATGGACATGGCAAGACTGTATCCGGAGAGGAACTTTGTGGGAATCGAGATGTATGACAGTGTGCTCTTGAGGGCGGTACAAAAAAGAGAGCAGCTGGAGGAAGAGCTTTCGAATCTTTATTTTATACGGATGGATGCGAGAAAGCTGCCGGATGTGTTTGCAGAGGGCGAAGTTGACCGTATCTATCTGAATTTTTCGGATCCATGGCCGAAGGACAGACATGCCAAGAGAAGACTGACATCCAGAGAATTTTTGAAGAGATACGAGCAGATCCTTGATCCGAAGGGACAGCTGGAGTTCAAGACGGATAATCGGGTGCTGTTTGATTTCTCTTTGGAAGAAGTGAAGGAGGCGGGCTGGGTACTTGTGGAGCATACCTTTGACCTTCATCATGAGGAGGCGATGATGGTGGGGAATGTGATGACAGAGTATGAGGAGAAGTTTTCTTCCATGGGGAATCCGATACACAAATTGATCGCGGTTTACAGGTAAGACAGAGATGTTGGCGCTGACGGATATCGGCGCTGGCGGATATCGGCGCTGGCGGGCTGAAAGTGTCTGGAAAGCGTCTGAAAAGTGTCGTAGATGCCCCAATTTAGAAAAAATATCGTGTTTTTCGGGTGAAATGGGGCATTGTTCTTGGTTTGGGATGTATATGCCCCGCTGGATTATTTTATAAAATCAGGTAATGGAATTGCAGGAAGTATCCAGAGCGGAAGGAAGAAGAGAAAATCACATCCGAGAAGGAAAGTGCATACTATATTATAAGAAATTAAGAGCGAGGCTGCAGTTATGAAGAAAAAGAGTATGCAGCATTCGCCATTATGGCGATGGAGTTATGATTATCCGAGTCTTGATAAAAAGGTAATAAGTTTGCATAGATCTATGAAGGAATTAGATGGTTTACTCGGTGAAAAACTGGGGAAAAATAAGAAAAAGAAAGGACAATGAAAAAAACATGAAAAAATTAGGAAAAAAGTCTTGCTTTTTCCTGTAGTATTGATTATAATTACACTTGCGTTCGAGATAAGCGCCTTTAGCTCAGCTGGTAGAGCAGTAGACTCTTAATCTATTTGTCCAGGGTTCGAATCCCTGAAGGCGCACTTAAAGCACTGTTTTCGCAGACATAAGAGCTGTGGGGGCGGTGCTTTTTCTTTTGAAAATCAAAAAGACTGATAATCTATATGTCGGATTGGGGAATGGGAGAAGAAGGTATGGATAAAAAAGCGATTTTGTTTTGGGACAGTGGAGATACTTTAATAGAAGAAGATTCTGAGATCAGGCCTTCGGGAAGTCCGATCGTTCAAAAGGGGAATTTTCATAAAAATGCTGATAAGGTATTGGAGAAACTTAAGGATAAAGGCTATAAGATGGCTCTGGTAGCGGATGGGTACAAGGAATCCTTTTCAAATCTATATGTGAAGACAGGAGTAAGCTGTTTTTTGGAGGCGTTGATCACATCAGAGGAGATTGGAGAATGTAAGCCTTCTAAAAACATGTTCCAGGCTGCTATGGATGCGTTGGGACTTGAGGATGAGGACAAACCTTATATTTATATGATCGGGAATAATCTGGAAAGAGATGTGGTTGGAGCAAATCGATTTGGGATTCATTCTGTGCTGATGGATTGGTCTCCTAATTATCGGATGACACCGGAGACAGAGGAAGAGATACCGGAGTACAGGATACATAGTGCAGATGAGATCTGGAAGATCATTACAGAGGAAGGTTGAGGATAAAGAATGATGAATAGAGATGTACCTTTGAAAAAATATGCGAAGAAGATGGAATATTCCTATACGATGGGAGCATTTCCTACGATTGAATTGCTGAAAAATCAGCCACAGCATGTGCTGAAAGTGCTGCTTCATCCGGATATGAACAGCCAGACACAGCTTGATATCATCAGCGGCCTGTGTAAAGAAAATAATATTCCTCTTGAGAGAGCTGGAAAATCAGTTGAGAAATTAAGGGACAAAGAAAATATATTCGCCATCGGCGTATTTGAAAAATATGAGAATACGATCGAGCCGGGAAAGAACCATGTGGTTCTGGTCAATCCAAGCGATATGGGAAATATGGGAACGATCATTCGGACAAGCATCGGATTTGGAATCGATAACCTGGCGATCATTGAACCGGGAGTAGATGTGTTCAATCCTAAGGTAGTGCGGGCCTCTATGGGATCATTGTTTCAGTTGAACTTTTGCTATTTTGAAAGTTTTGAGGCGTATGCGGCGAAGGCGGGGGAGCGGAAGATGTATCCGTTTATGCTTAAGGGGGCAGTGCCATTGCAGGAGTTGAGGAGAGATAAGGATGAGACGTTTTCGCTGATTTTTGGAAATGAAGCCACGGGGCTGGCGGACAGTTTTGCTGAGATCGGGCAGAGCGTGGTGATACGGCATACGGATCATATTGATTCGTTGAACCTGGCTCTGGCTACAGGAATCGGGATATACGAATTCACAAAATAAGATACGTGGGGACGGGGCTAATGTTTCATTTTTGAAGTTGGTTACGGTGGGGATACGAGTCCTTGAAAGAATATTGGCTGCTGCACATAAAAAGTGTGGCAGCCTTTTTGATACATAAGCCCCGTCCCCATGTTACAAAATTTCCAGTCGAATTCCCCCCCATAAACTTAAAAAAATTCTGCTAATCATAAAAAAATAAAAAAATCATCTAAAATTTGCACAAATCCCATAAAATGCAAACTAAATTTTTGTAAAAAACCCATAAAAAATTTACAGATGTAACAAATCCGTCATATCTCCCCACAAAATTGACAAATTTTTTTTACGGGAGTAAAATTTGACGAACTTATTAAATAACTTATTTTGCACTATTAAATAAGAAGAAATAAGGGAAATTAAGGAAAAAGAAAAGAAAAATCAAGCAGAAAGGGAGGGAGAAAAACGGATCTTGCAAGTAAATTACTGGAAGAGTTAGAGTGTGAAACTGCATTTACGATACCGCTGTTTGGCGGCATTGAGATAGCAGAATCTGTGGTGGTCACGTGGGTCATCATGGCGGCGTTGACTTTGTTGTCTATATTTCTGGTGAGGGATTTACGAGTAGAGAACGTCAGTAAAAAACAGTTGGTTTTGGAGACTGTGATTGGCGGGATTTCCGATTTCTTCAAAGACATTCTAGGAGAAGAAGGGAAAGCGTACATCCCATATCTGATGTCAGTGGGAATCTATATTGGTATATCGAATCTGATCGGTATATTAGGATTCAAACCACCAACAAAGGACATGAATGTGACAGCAGCGTTAGCGATCATGAGTATCTTACTTATCGAATTTGCCGGATTTCACAAAAAGGGAATGAAAGGCTGGCTCAAAAGCTTTGCACAGCCTACACCAGTGGTATTGCCTATCAATATTCTGGAGATATTTATTCGTCCGATTTCCCTGTGTATGCGATTATTTGGTAACGTATTGGGCTCATTTGTAGTTATGGAACTGATCAAGACAATCGTTCCTTTGATCGTGCCTATTCCGCTGACATGTTATTTTGATATATTTGACGGATTGATCCAGGCATATGTGTTTGTATTTTTGACCGCATTATTTATAAAAGAAGCGGTGGAATAATGAAAAAGAGTGTGACATCAGAAGTCACCAAATAAGGATGAAAAGGAGAAAATTATTATGACATTAGTAGCAATCGGAGCAGCAATCGCAGTATTAACAGGTATAGGTGCAGGTATCGGTATCGGACTTGCAACAGGTAAAGCAGTAGACGCTATCGCAAGACAGCCAGAGGCAGAAAGCAAGATCAGCAAATCACTTCTTCTTGGATGTGCATTGGCAGAGGCAACCGCTATCTATGGTTTTGTTATCGGTCTTTTGATCATCTTCTTCCTGGGATAAGAGACAGAAAATACTTGGAAAGGAAGGTGAGTAAAGGGTGTTAAGGTTAGATATGAATCTGGTTTGGACAATCATCAATGTGATCATCCTCTACCTTTTACTAAAAAAATTCCTGATCAAACCTGTAACTGCTATCATGGAAAAAAGAGAGCAGATGATCAAGCAGGGTATGGAAAATGCCCGCAGCCAGGAAACTCAGGCACAGGAATTGAAAGACAAATATGAACAGGCTCTGGTATCAGCAAAAGAGGAATCCGCAGGGCTTGTGGAGAAAGCCAGAGAAAATGCGCAAAGAGAATATGACCGTATCCTCGAGGAAGCACAGACGCAGGCGAAGAAGATAGAATCCAGTGCCAGAAAAGATATGGAGCTGGACCGCGAGAAGGCTATGAAGGAAGTACAGTCAGAGGTGGCTGGACTTGCCATGTCCGCAGTATCACGTATATTGCAGGAAGGCACAGATGCCGGAAGCGATGATGCGCTTTATCAACAATTTTTGAAAAAAGCAGGTGAGGCTAATGACACAAACCGCTGAGCAGTATGGAAGAGTTCTCTATGAGATGCATGTTTCGACGGTGGATGTGAAAAGTCTGGAAGAGACTTTTTTAAAGGCTCCCGAGTTGGTGAAGGTACTGGATAATCCGGTCCTTGCCAAATCAAAAAAACATACGATCATAGAGAAAATATTTCCAATTAGTTTACATAATTTCATGAAGACAGTCAGTGACAACCGAAGGACAGCGATGATATATGACATCGTGGAATCCTGGAAAAACTCCATGAGACGGGCGGCAGGGATCATATCAGCCACACTTTACTGTGTGCACGAACCTGATGAAACCCAGAAAGGTCAAATAGAAAAATTTGTCCGGGATACTTATGGAGCAAAGGGCGTGGAAATGACTGTCGAACATCGGCCGGATCTGATCGGAGGATTTGTACTGCGTATCGGAGACCGGGAATATGACTGGAGCCTGAAAGGCAGACTTCAGCAATTGCAGCAAAGATTGGTCCGGAGGTGAAAGTAATGAGCACAATCAGCTCAGAAGAGATTATTTCTATCCTGAAAGAAGAGATAGAGAATTATGATACCATGTGCCAGGACCAGGAAACTGGAAATGTCATCTGGGTGGGTGACGGTATCGCGACAATATATGGCATCGATCATGCGATGTATGGCGAGATCGTTACTTTTGAAAATGGTGAAAAAGGTATGGTACAGGACATCCGTAAAGATACGATCGGATGTATCCTGTTTGGAAAAGACACAGGGATCAAGGAAGGCACGAAAGTTGTCCGTACAAAGAGAAAAGCCGGAATCCCTGTAGGTGATGGATTTGTCGGAAGAGTTATTAATGCTCTCGGCGAACCGATCGATGGAAAAGGTTCCATCAAAGAAAATGATTATTATCCGGTTGAGCGTGAGGCTCCGGGAATCGTAGAAAGAAAATCAGTATCCGTTCCGTTGGAGACGGGAATCATGTCTATTGATTCTATGTTCCCTATCGGCCGTGGACAAAGAGAGCTTATCATCGGAGACAGACAGACCGGTAAGACTTCTATTGCAGTGGACGCTATCCTGAACCAGAAGGGTAAGGATGTAGTTTGTGTCTACGTTGCGATCGGTCAGAAAGCATCAACGGTTGCGAAACTGGTCAATACACTGAGCAAGCATGACGCTATGGATTATACAGTAGTTGTAACGGCTACAGCCAGTGACTGTGCGCCGCTTCAGTATATCGCACCTTATTCGGGAACTGCTATGGCAGAGTATTTTATGTATCAGGGAAAAGACGTACTGATCGTATATGATGATCTGTCAAAACATGCGGCAGCATACCGTGCCCTGTCCCTGCTCCTTGAGCGTTCTCCGGGACGTGAGGCTTATCCTGGAGATGTATTTTATCTGCATTCCAGACTGCTTGAACGTTCCAGCCGTCTGAGTGATGCACAGGGAGGCGGTTCTATCACAGCCCTTCCTATCATCGAGACACAGGCAGGAGATGTGTCGGCGTATATTCCGACAAATGTTATCTCCATCACAGATGGACAGATTTTCCTGGAAAGTGATCTCTTTAACTCAGGCATGAGACCCGCAGTAAATGTAGGACTTTCCGTATCCCGTGTTGGTGGGGCAGCTCAGACAAAGGCTATGAAAAAAGCTTCCGGAAGTATCCGTATCGATCTGGCACAGTTCAGAGAGATGGAAGTATTTACCCAGTTCAGTTCCGATCTGGATGCATCCACAAAGGCACAGCTTGCCTATGGTAACTGCCTGATGGAACTTCTGAAACAGCCGCTTTGTCATCCGCTTTCCATGGCTCAGCAGGTCATCACACTGTGCGTGGCAACACATAAAGTCATGGTAGATATAGAGAAGAAAGAACTGAAAGCATTCCAGATGGATATGCTGCAGTATTTTGCTGATATGCACCCTGAGATCATTCAGGAACTTAATGAGAAGAAAGTACTCAGTGACCAGCTGTCCGAACAGATCGTTGCTGTGGCTGAGGAATATAAGAAGAGCAGGTGATGACATGGCAAATGTGAAAGAAATACAGGACCGGATGAAAAGTATCCGTGATACCATGAAGATTACCAATGCGATGTACATGATTTCTTCGTCAAAGATGAAGAGAGCGAAAAAAGCTCTGGCAGATACAGAACCATATTTTTATGGGATGCAGGCGGCGATCAGCCGTATCCTTCGGCATGTGCCGGATATCGAGCATCGTTATTTTGATGAACGTCCGGAAAAGAAGGGGAATGAACGCCGTATCGGACACATTGTTGTGACCGCAGATAAAGGTCTGGCGGGTGCTTATAACCACAATGTGCTGAAAATGGCAGAAGATCAGATCCTTGAGCCGGGACAGCATTCGCTGTACGTGCTGGGAGAACTGGGCCGTCAGTATTTTATGAAACGCCAGATGGAAGATGTGGATCTGGATGTGGATTTTCGATATACCGTTCAAAAACCTTCCATGCATCGTGCCCGTATGATCGGGGAGAGGATGGTTTACGAATTCCTTGAGGGTAATCTGGATGAGATCCATATCATTTATACCAGTATGGAAAGTGCTGTATCCGTTGAGACACAGACACTCCAGCTCCTGCCGCTTAAGAAAAGGACCTTTGACAGCGGGCATCAAGCGGAAGTTCCGATGGATGTCCACCATGAGGAGATCATGCTGTTTCCTTCGGCAGATGCAGTCCTTGACAGTATCGTGCCTAATTATGTAGTGGGAACCATCTATGGATGTCTTGTGGAGTCTTATTCCAGCGAGCAAAATGCCCGTATGACGGCCATGGAGTCTTCCACTCGTAACGCAAAGGAGATGCTAAAATCTTTGTCCATCCAGTATAACCGGGCAAGACAGGCGGCGATCACTCAGGAGATCACAGAGGTAATCAGTGGTGCGAAAGCACAGAAAAACAAACATTAAGGAAGGAGGAGCAATTGGATTATGCAGACAGGAAAAATCGTGCAGGTTATGGGACCTGTAGTAGACGTTCTTTTTGAAAATCAGGAGCTCCCATCCATCAAGGATGCACTGGAAGTAACGAATGATAATAAAAGATGTGTCATGGAAGTGGCACAGCATATAGGAAATAATACCGTCCGCTGTATCATGCTGGCATCCAGCGAGGGACTGCACCGCGATATGGAAGTAGTTGCCACAGGAGCAGGCATTCAGGTACCGGTAGGCGATAAGACTCTGGGGCGTTTATTCAATGTCCTCGGAGATACCATAGATGGCGGAGAAACACTGGAAAATGAAAAACATTGGGTCATTCACCGTGATCCTCCAAGCTTTGAAGAGCAGAGCCCTGTAGTAGAGGTTCTTGAGACAGGGATTAAGGTCATCGATCTGCTGGCTCCTTACGCAAAAGGCGGAAAAATCGGTCTGTTCGGCGGAGCCGGTGTAGGAAAGACCGTTCTTATTCAGGAATTGATCCGGAACATCGCGACAGAGCATGGCGGATACTCCATATTTACAGGGGTTGGAGAACGTTCACGAGAGGGAAATGACTTGTGGACAGAGATGAAGGAATCAGGCGTTTTGGAAAAAACAGCACTGGTATTTGGTCAGATGAATGAGCCGCCGGGATCTCGTATGAGGGTTGCGGAGACAGGACTTACCATGGCTGAATACTTTAGAGATGAAGAGCATCAAAATGTGCTTCTGTTCATTGATAACATTTTCCGTTTTGTGCAGGCAGGTTCAGAGGTTTCCGCACTGCTTGGACGTATGCCGTCTGCAGTAGGATATCAGCCGACACTTGCCACTGAGGTTGGTGAACTTCAGGAACGTATCGCTTCCACAAAAAATGGTTCTGTAACGTCTGTACAGGCTGTCTATGTTCCTGCAGATGACCTGACAGACCCGGCTCCGGCAACCACATTTGCCCATCTGGATGCGACCACAGTACTTTCCAGAAAAATCGTAGAACAGGGTATCTATCCTGCTGTTGATCCTCTGGAATCTACATCACGTATCCTTGAGGCTGACGTAGTTGGCGAGGAACATTATGAAGTGGCAAGAAAAGTGCAGGAAATCCTGCAAAAATATAAAGAGCTGCAGGATATCATTGCAATCCTTGGTATGGAAGAGCTTTCCGATGAGGATAAAAAGACAGTATTTCGTGCAAGAAAGATCCAGCGTTTTCTGTCCCAGCCATTCCATGTGGCAGAGACATTTACCGGAGTTCCTGGAAAATACGTGCCGCTGGCTGAGACGATCAGAGGCTTCAAGATGATCGTAGACGGCGAAATGGACGAATATCCGGAATCTGCATTCTTTAATGTGGGTACAATAGAAGACGTTATTGAAAAAGCAAAAAATGAAGCACAATAGGAGGGATGAACATGAACAGTAGTTTTTATGTTAGTATCCTTGCCAGTGATCATGTGTTTTATAAAGGCAGAGCAGAGACCATCATTTTCCCGACTTATGACGGCGAACTTGCACTTTTGCCCCATCATGCAGATACGATTATCTCCATCATCGAGGGAGATATGCGTTTTCGCAGTGAGGACGGAACATGGCATGAAGCCATTGTAGGACGGGGTTTTGCGCAGATGATCAATAACCGTGTGACTGTGCTGGTTGATACCGCTGAGAAGCCGGAAGAGATTGATGTTAAGAGAGCCGAGGAGGCAAAAGAGAGAGCCGAGGAACAACTGAGACAAAAGCAGAGTATGCAGGAATACTATGTGTCGAAAGCATCTTTGGCAAGAGCAATGACCAGACTTCGCGCCACGAGCGATACGAGGGGACGGGTCTAATGTTTCATTTTTGAAGTTGGGTACGATGGGGATACAAGTCCTTGAAAGAAAAAGGCTGCTACACAAAAAAAGTGCGGCAGCCTTTTTGGTATATAAGGCCCGTCCCCATGTTACACAGTGATATCTTCGAATTTGGCGTCAGTCACTGAAGCCAGGTCCAAAGGATCCAGGATGATGCTGGTTCCTATCCGGCCGCCGCTGACATATATGTTTTCGTATTTTTCCGCACTATTATGGATCACAGTAGGAAACATTTTTTTCATGCCAAGGGGGCTGCATCCGCCCCGGACGTATCCGGTCACTTTTGTAATTTCCTTTACGGGAATCAACTCAATGGATTTTTCGTTGACTGCTTTGGCGGCAGTTTTTAGATTGACTTCATCTGCAATAGGAACAACAAATACATAATATTGGCGGCTTTTTCCCTGGGCTACAAGGGTTTTAAAGGACTGATCCACAGGGGCGCCGGTTTTTTCGGCAGTGTGGAGACCATCTATAAAATTATCACATTCATACTGGAGCATCTCATAGGAGATGTGATTTTTGTCCAGAATACGCATAGCGTTTGTTTTTATTTCTTTTCCCATATGTTATCACCTCAAACCAGATTGTATACGTTTTCGAAAAAAATATCAACAAAATTTGTGAGAATAGTTTAGCGGAAACTGCCAAAAACGGAAAAAATAAAAAATAGGTCTGGACAAGAGAGAGAATGGAGCATATAATGAGCCCAAGTCAAGAGAAGCAGGAAACAGTAAAAATTATTTACACATGCTTCGAAGGCAGTTGTTCCTTCAGTGAACAGTTGCAGGAGACGATTTCATTTCACATGATGCAGCAGTTCGGCTGCAGAATTTCCAATTGTTGATAATTTATAAAAAATAAAAAGTGGGGAGTGATGCGGTATAATTGTGATTTTTTGCGCTCTTTTTTCTGGAATAGCAGCGATTATGGATGCTAAGTGGGAAAAAGTCAGTAATTTGTGGATCCTGGGAGGGTGGGTCGTTAGCCTCTTGATCTGTGTTTTGGGAAGCTCGGATCAGAGTCTTTGGATGTTTTTTGGAGGGACTCTGGTTCCTGTGTTAGTGCTCTTTCCGTTGTTTGTCTGCAGGATGCTGGGGACAGGAGATATTAAAGTATTTGCGGTTTTGGGAAGTGCGATGGGAATGAAAAATATCCTTTTATGCATAGGAATATCCTTTGCTTTGGGAGCAGTTGTCTCGATTCCCATTCTTATCTTTCGATGTAATGCCAAAGAACGATTTGTCTATTTTTTTACTTATCTGAACACGGTCTTTGCGACCGGAACATTTCCGCCGTATCTGGCGCCGGGGAAACGCCCGGAAAATATCCATTTTGCAGTTATGATATTTTGCAGCGTGATGCTGCTTATGTTAGGAGGAACCATATATGAATCATGAACGGGATATATTTGCAGTATGTGATCTGGAGGTGGACTATGCGTATCACTTTATGGAATATCTCAGCCGGAAGAAAAATATTCCCTTTGAAGTACGGGTGTTTACCAGTGCGGCTACCTTTTTGGAATTTGCCAAAGAGCATCCGGTGGAGCTCTTACTGATTTCGGAAAAGGCGATGTGCCGTGAAGTCCAGCAGCAGGAAATCGGCCAGATTATGATCTTGTCCGAGGGGGTTGTATCTGAGAATGGGATTGGGAAGAATATGCAGATAAATGCATCGGGAGGTGGATCGGGCATCGTAGGAAGTGAACAGGAAAATGAGATAAAAAATGACCTGTACAATGGCATGAATAGCGAGATGGGAAACAGTATATTAAGCCAGCAGTATCCAAGTATCTACAAATATCAGTCTTCGGATAAGGTGATCCGTGAGGCATTGGCCTGTTATGGAGAAAAAAGAAAGGGAATGCCAAGACTGCTGCAGGTGCAAAAAAATAAGACGGAGCTGATCGGCATATATTCGCCGGTGGGAAGGACGATGAAGACTACTTTTGCGTTGACTTTGGGGCAGATGCTTGCCAGAAACAGTGCGGTCCTTTATCTGAATCTGGAGGAATATTCTGGTTTTGAATACCTTCTGGGACAGACTTATGAACAGACGATGGGTGACCTGCTCTATTACCTGCGGCAGGATGTACCGAACCTGATGCTTCGCATGAGCGGCATGATACAGACGATGAATAATCTGGATTTTGTCCCGCCGGTGCTGTCGCCGGGAGATATTCAGCATACATCTTTGCAGGAATGGCTTCGGCTTTTGCAGCAGATCATAGACCAGAGCAGCTATGAAACTGTGATCCTGGATTTCGGTGACGGTGTGGAAGAACTATACCAGCTTTTAGAGCAATGTACCAGAATCTATATGCCGGTGAGGAGTGATCCGGTGTCGCAGGCGAAGATAAAACAGTTTGAAGATTCCGTTGAAAAAAGCGGCTGCAGTCGGGTAATGGATAAACTGAATAAGATCAAGCTGCCCTATCACAGGACGATCCGCAATGGAGCCGGGTATCTGGATGATCTTATCTGGAGTGAACTGGGAGATTATGTAAAGGAACTGATCAGGAATTAGAAAGAGAGCGTAGATGGATGAAGAATGATTTTTTTGCAGAGATACGAAAAGATCTCATGAAAGAGCTGGAAGCCGGAAGAGAATGGAGCGATACCGAGATCCTGGAACGGATCGATGAACTGGTGTTGAACAGGACAAGACGAAGCGGGCTTTTGGTGCAGGAGAAGGAGATGCTTCGAAAAGAACTTTTTTATTCTGTACGTAAGCTGGATATCCTGCAGGAACTTTTGGATGATGACCGCGTGACAGAGATCATGGTAAATGGTTACCGTGATATCTTCTATGAAATGGAAGGACATCGCATGCGCTGGGAGAAGTCATTTGTATCAAAAGAAAAACTGGAGGATGTAGTGCAGCAGATCGTAGGCAAATGCAACAGGGTCATCAATGAGAATTCGCCTATCGTGGATGCTAGGCTGGATAATGGTTCCCGTGTCAATGCGGTCATCTATCCGGTAGCGCTAAACGGTCCTATTTTGACCATAAGAAGATTTCCGGATACTCCCATTACGATGGAATGGCTTCTGGCAAAGGGAAGCATATCCAGGGAGGCGGCTGATTTTCTGAGAAAAATGGTACGGGCCGGCTATTCTATCCTGATAGGAGGAGGTACTTCTTCAGGAAAAACCACATTTCTAAATGCTCTCTCTAATTATATTCCCACAGAAGAACGAATCATCACAATAGAAGATAATGCAGAACTCCAGATACAAGGGATAGAGAATCTGGTGCGCCTCGAGGCCAAACCTGCAAATATGGAAGGAAATCGGGAAGTTACCATAAGGGATCTGATAAAAACTGCCCTGAGAATGGCGCCCAACCGTATCGTTGTAGGGGAGATCAGAGGGGCAGAAGCTATCGATCTTTTGCAGGCGTGGAACACAGGACATAATGGAAGTCTCGGAACAGCTCATGCCAACAGTACGAGAGATATGGTGAGCCGTGTGGAAACGATGGTCCTTATGGGGATGCAGCTTCCGTTAGAAGCGATACGCCGCCAGATCGCATCTGGGATCGATCTTATGGTGCATCTGGGCAGGCTAAAGGATCGGTCCCGCCGGGTACTTGAAGTGGCAGAAGTGCTGGGTTATACGGATGGTGAGGTCCAGATACAGACGTTATTTGAATGGGACGGGAAGGACGAGGTTTTACGTAAGGTGAATGAGCTGGTCCACAGGGAAAAGTTGGAGTGTTTGAAAGAGGAGGGCTGATGATGTTACTGACGGCATGGGTGAAAGGCCAAGAGGGGAAAGCGAAGGAGAAAATAAAGAGAAAAAACAGAGAAAATAGAAAAGAAGACAGCAGAACTGATTATGATCAATATCATTTTAATATAAAGGAATGGATCTTTTGCTTTGGACAGATCGGGATATTGTCGGGACTGGTCAATTATCTTTGTTACCGTACCTGGTGGGCACTTCTTGCGGTGATCCCTTTGGGAATCTGGTATATCCGCTGGAAAAGACAACAAAAGATCGAGAAACGGAGACAGCTTTTGTATTACCATTTTCAGGATGTGCTGCATGGACTTTTGACGGCAGTGAGAGCAGGTTATTCGATGGAGCATGCAGTGGCGGAGTGCAGGAAGGAACTGGAGCAGATTTATGGAACGGAAGAAGACTTTGTCAGGGAGCTTTTATATATGGAGAATCAGATGAAAGTCGGTGTGCCTTTGGAACAGTTATTTCTTGATCTGGGTCAGAGGTCCGGTGTGGAAGATATCCGGGACTTTGGGGAAATCTTTTTGATTTCCAGACGATCCGGTGGAAATCTGGGAGAAATCATGGAAAAGATGGCACAGGTTCTGGGAGACAAGATAAAGGTGAGAAGAGAAATCGATGTATGTGTGGCAGGAAAAAGAACGGAACAGATGGTGATGAGCCTGGTACCCGGTGGGATGATCCTGTATATGCAGTTCACTTCAGAAGGATTTTTAGATGTGTTGTATAACAACCTGATCGGAGCATTTGTTATGACGGTCTGTCTTGGGATTTATGCTTTTAGCTTCTGGATGGGGAAAAAGATTGTGAGGATAGCGGTATGATCTGGATGGTTTTGACTGTTACGCTGGCGGTATCTGCAGCAATCTGCCTGTTGGGAATGAAAGAGAATGGTCCATGGTATAGGCGGGGAATCCATAGGATCTGGAAAGAGAGCCAAAGGAAAGGCTGGCCGTTACCTGCATGGCTGGAAGAATCCATGGTATTGCGGACCTGGCTTCTTATCGTGGCTGGTACTGCAGTGCTGGCGGTATTTCAACTGGCAGGCTATTGCTTATCTAAAGACGATGAAATGACCCGCATCAAGCGTCCGGCGTATGGTGAGGGAAGTTTACAGGAGGAGTTAGAGATGGAATGGAGAGAGAAAAATGGAACTCTTCGGCAGGAACAGATCCTGGTTGAAGTAGGGGAGAAAAAGCTGACGGATGAAGAAAAAGATACCATATTTCATGAGGCGAAAGAAAAGATAGGTACTGTAATACTTGGAAATAATGAGTCAGCGGACTATGTAGATAAACCTTTGGTCCTTCCAGAGAAACTGGAAGGCCTGCCGGTCCTTATCAACTGGTATTCCAGTGATCCGGAGTGTGTGGACTGGGAAGGAAATCTTGGTGAAAGCATTCCGGAAGAAGGAAAACTTCTATGTTTGACGGCTTACATAAAACTTGAAGAGGAAGAGGAGATGTATTTTCAATATGTCAGAGTATTTCCATTGAATCTTGATGCACCGGATATGGTTCAGAGGATGATCAGGGACGAAAATGAAAACTCAGAAAGCGGGTGGCTGACCCTGCCGTCGATTTTGGAAAATCAGAAAGTGACATGGAAGAAAAATGATCAGAGTACGGGATATGCCGTCATGCTTCTTGTTATGATGTGTCCCTTCCTGCTTCTGGCAAAAGATAAGCAGGAAGCAGAAGAAAAGAAAAAGCTGCAAAGGCAGCAGATGATGCAGGATTACCCGGAGATATTAAGCAAGCTGACACTCCTGTTAAGTACAGGAATGAATCTTCGAAAAGCCATGGAAAGAATCGGAAATGATTATGAAACCTATAAGAAGAAAAGCGAATGCAGAAAAGCATACGAGGTGATCGTTGATATCTGTACAGAGATGGATACCGGCGTGTCAGAGAGGGAGGCGTACGAGAGACTGGGCGAACGATGTGGTCTTTTACAGTACAAAACCCTGTCGGCACTTTTGATACAGCACTTACAAAAAGGAAGCAAGGGAATGGAACACATGCTGGAAGAAGAGACCCGGAAGGCTCAAAAAACAAGACAGCAGCAGGCCAGAATCCTGGGCGAACAGGCTTCTACAAAATTATTAGTGCCGATGATACTGATGCTGCTGGTAGTATTTGTTATTCTCATGGTTCCGGCCTGGCTTACATTTACCTTGTAGTAAGCCAGGCGGGGCGGCAGAAAGGAGGTGAGGATTATGAAATTGTGGAGACGATTTTGGACGGAGGAAGATGCACTGGGAACAGTGGAATTGATACTGATCATCGTGGTGCTCATAGGACTTGTCATGATATTCAAAAAGCAATTGGTGAGTCTGGTGAATAATATCCTTTCGAAAATCACAAGTCAAAGCAACAGTATCTAGTTTAGGTCACATCTAAAGGTATCTATGCAATACCTTCGCAATTACATCTAAGAAAAATCAAAATAACAAAGAAAGGAAAAGGAGGGTATCCCTTGAAGAAAAAAGGCAGTGTAACATTGTTTTTCAGTCTGTTGATGGCAGTATTGCTTGTTCTTGTCCAGGTTGTATTTCGTTCTGTTCAGATAGCGGGCGGAAGAGTCCAGGCAGAAGCGGGAGTTGAGGAAGGCTTATATTCCGTGTTCGCAGGTTATGACCGCGAACTGTTTGAAAAGTACCATGTATTCTTGCTGGACGGTGGATATGGAACAGGGCAATTGCAGCCGGGCATTATGCATCAGAAGATAGAGGATAGCTTAGCGAGAAGTTGCGCTCCCGGAAAAAACATTATGGGTGTTCGTGGGGAAAATCTATGGAAAATTTCGAAATATACAGGAGCAATCACAGGCTATACTCTGGCAACTGATCAACAGGGCCGTGCTTTCAAACTTCAGGCGATTGATTACATGAAAGACACCGCAGGTATTCAAGGGATACAGCTTCTTTTGGGTAAGATGGAAGAAGAAAAACAGATTGTTGCAGATCAGGAAAAAGAAGGTACGCTCGAACAGGCAAAGGAGGCGCAAAGTTCATATGAGCAGGCAAAGAAACAGACGCAGGAACAGGCACAGGAACAGGCACAGGAAATGGTACCGGACGCAGTACCGCAACCCGTACAAGGCGATTTTGTAAATCCATTGGACGTGATCGCACCGATGCAGAAGATGGGTATCTTATCCCTTGTTTTACCCCAGGGAGCCGATGTATCCCAGGGAAGTATCGATGGAGACCGCCGATATGAAAAAAGAAATTGTGAATCAGGAATGGGGACACTCTTCTATGGAGATGATCCAAATACTGTGATGGGGAATCTTATCTTTCAAGAATATATGATGCAGCATTTGAACTCGTATACAGATTCATCAGAGACGGGAAATGGGCTGGATTACCAACTGGAATATGTGGCAGCAGGAAAAAGTTCTGATCTTGAGAATCTCAAATCAGTTGTGAAGAGACTGCTTCTTATGAGAGAGGCCGCCAATATGGCATACCTGATCCAAAGTGCAGCCTGCCAATCACAGATCCATGAGATATCACTTATTATCTGTGCATCTATAGGACTTCCGGCACTGGAAGGAGTTGTCAGCCTTGTACTTGGGGCGGCATGGGCATTTGGAGAAAGCATTCTTGATGTGAGACAGCTTTTGAGCGGAGGGAATATTCCTTTGATAAAGAGTCAAAAAAGCTGGGTGCTCTCCCTGGAAAATCTAAGCAAATTACCGCAGATACTTCAGAACAGGCCAGAGAAAGAAAGTGAAGGGCTGGATTATGAGGAATATCTTAGGATCATGATTTCCCTGGGAAAGGCGGATACACAGGTCTTTCGGACGATGGATGTCGCAGAACAGACTATGAGACAGATAGAAGGAAAGGAAGAGTTTCGAATGGATCTGGCGGTTTCCTATCTTCAAGTGAAGATGGATGTAACCTGCAGCCAGCGTCAATTTTCGATTCAAAGAGATTACGGATATGAAATGTAAAAGAAAAAGCAAACCAGCATATTACTTCCAAAATCCAGAGAAATGTCCTCCGGAGGATAGACAAAAATATAATAGATCTCTTCAGGCAGAGAAAATGGATCGAATCCCCTTGGGTCCATTTGCTACCGGAATCCGAAGGGCATTTCTCTGGATTTTGAGGCAGTTAGGGGCGAGGAGGAAGGCATCTATGACTGTGGAGGCGGCAGCAGTGATTCCCATTTTTTTACTTACTGTGAGTACACTCCTTGGAGTTTTGGATATCTACCGGGTGCAGTCTGCAGTGAAGACCTCTCTGCACGAAAGTGCATTGGAATTGGGGATGTATGCGTATGCGGCTGAATCGGGAGATTCTTCCCCGGCGGGGATCGTGTCCTCGGCGGTGTGTGCAGCCTATGCGAAGAGACATTTGCCGGAGTTTGGGGATCATGTAAAGATTTCTATGGCAGGATCTTCTTATAAAGACCATCAGGTGAAACTGACAGCCCATATCAGTTACAAAATACCATTATCCATTTTGCCGCTTCCGGCGATACGAATGGTGAATGAAAGCTGTGTCAACAGCTGGACAGGACAAAATATATCGGACAGGGAGATAGCATCTGCCGGCGGAGCGGAAGAAATGGTTTATGTGACAGAATATGAAAGTGTCTATCACACATCTTCCGAATGTACTCATTTGGATCTGACGATCCATCTGGGAAGCAGAAACGAGGTGGAAGGATTGAGGAATGAATATGGTCAAAAGTACAAAATCTGTGAAAAATGTGGTTCTTCTAACGCAGCAGGCGGCATCGTCTATTACACACAAAAGGGAGATCGTTATCATACATCGGAAAGCTGCAGTGGATTGAAAAGGACTGTACGGCTGGTGAAAAAATCAGAGATCCAGGCCTCCTGCCAGTGTGAGCGGTGCAAGGCAAAGGGGGCAGCATGAGGTGGCTGGTGTTTCTCTACCTGTTGATCAATACGTGGACAGATATCAGACGGAGAGAAATCCATCTAATATATACGTTTGTATTTGCGGTTATTCTTCTGGGATATTACTTATGGATAGGCAGGATGCCGGACTGGATGGGAATGTGTCCCGGCATATGTTTATGGGCACTAGCATGCTGGAAAAAAGACAGAATAGGACATGGGGACGGGGCTGTAGTATCAGTGATGGGATTGGCATTGGGAAATGCTGAGATATGGGAAGTTGTCACAGGGGGCTTTCTTCTGGCCGGAGCGGCAGGTATATTGCTTATGATCCTGGGAAAAGGAAAAGAGTATGAGCTGCCCTTTGTTCCATTTCTTATGATATCTTTTTTGCTGGGGAAAGCAGGATGAGGGTAAGAAAATGCATAAAATAAAAAGACGTAAATATGAAATGTTTAAAAAGAGATCATATGAAAAAAGTCATGAGGGAAAGGATTATATAAAAAAGAATGATACAAAAAATAATTGTGCAGGAAAAGAATATAGAGTAAGGGGAATGCTTACGGTTGAAGCATCACTGCTGATCCCATTGGCAGTGATCGTTTTTGGAATTATGCTGTCTTTGAGTTTTCATGTATATCAGCGGTGCTGGTACACACAGGCGGCCTGCGAAACGGTGCTTTATGCCAGCATCAGCGGGGTAAAAAAGGGGACAGATGGAAGTGCACAGGCAAAGGAAAAATGGAATACGATATCAGGGGAATTCTATCTGGTGCCGCAGAAACTTACGGGAGTGGCAGGCGGAAACAAAGATCATGCAGAATTGAATATAACGGGAGCAACACCAATATGGGGTCGTGAAGGAATAAAATTTTCAATACAAAAAGAGCATAAGATCATAAAGCCGGTGGTGTTCATACGCAGGGCAGCGGCACTTAAAGAAATAAAGAGCCCGTGAGGAATCTGTTAAAGAAAGATCTGTTAAAGAAAGATCTGGTAGAGAAAGGTCTGCGGCAGAAGTAGGAGAGGAAGTGAAAGAGATGGAAGCAGAATATCGACGGGATCTGCAGCACAGCTACCTGGTACTGCACCCTGATAAAAGCGTGGAGAAGAACAGCTATCCTTTGAGGATGATCACTGAAAATAATATAAAGGGATTGCTGCCCTGTTCCAGCAGGCAGATAGATGATGAAGTCCTGTATTACTATGATATTACTTCCAAGATATCTTTGGCTCAAAGATGCCAAAACAAGAAGTTGGGCGGGCAGGAACTTCTGGTGATCATATGTGGATTGATACAGGCACTTATGAATATGGAGGAGTACCTGCTGGCAGATGAGGCGTTGAACCTTGAAGCGCAATACATATATTTGGATGTACAAATGAAGGAAATCACATTTTGTTTTGTTCCGGGAGCAGCATGGAATATAGAAAAAGAATTTCGAGAATTAATGGAGTACCTGCTGCCATATATTGATCATCAAGATCAGGATGGGGTGATGATAGGGTATGGCGTATATCGATATGCTTTGGAACAGATATTTTCTGTGGAAGGATTAAGGTATGAACTGGAAAAATATCAACGGAAACAGGAGAAAACGATAACTGCACATAATGAAACAGAGAACAGAACCAATACAAACATAGAAGGATATCAGGAAAAAAATATAGATAAGGCCAGAGATGTGAATGGGATTAAAGATAGGGATAAACTTATGAATAACTGCCCGGATGAGAATATTAGAAAGCAAAAGCAGCACGAAGCAGCGTTGGATGCTTTCTTTGATGGCGAGGATGAAGAGGAAATGAAAAATAATACGCATCCGGCAGTTGTGACTCTGGGAACCATGGGTATATTAATATATATTCTATCGGGCTGGTATCTCTGGAAAAATTATCCGGATAATCTGTGGCTATGGGGAGGTGTTGGTATTCTTACAGGCGTAGGATGTGTCCTGGTGTATCGTATTCTATCTAGAACTCAGCCGCAAAGATTCAAACAAGCTGAGAAATCCCAGAAAAGCATTTCTCCAGTGAAAAATGAACGGTTTCGTGAAGTGGAAGAACATAGTCGGGAATGGAATTATATGGATAATAATATAGAACATGACGATGAACAGGCGGAGGAGGAGATATTATCAACGGAAGAACCCGAGGCGGAATGTTACACTCAGATCCTTCGGCCAATGAAAAATAGTGCCACCTATATATTAGAAGAAAAATATCCAGTTTCAGGCAGACAGGTCATCCTCACGGGACAGGAAGTTACATTTTTAGGTCAGCTTCCGCAGGCGGTCGATCTTGTGTTACCTTCGCAGACAATAAGCCGAATGCATGCCAGAATCAGATTGGAGGAAGGAAAATATTATATCAGTGACATGAACTCGCGGAATGGAACATGGGTGAATGGAGAAGAACTTCAAGGCAATCAAGAGATTGAACTTGAGGTGGATGATGAGGTACGTTTTGCAGATTTGGTGTATCGATTCAGAAAAATGTGACAGTAGTTAATGAAAGATAACGTTGAATTGATTACAAATAAAGTGTAATTGCAGAGAAACGATTGTGTTTGTAATGTAAGTGTGCTATAAATAAAATTAAATACGCTGTACTCAAAAGACACAGAGCAGCGAAGAATAGGAGCACACAATATGTCAGCTACCCCGATAATCGTTTCGTATTTGCTTATATATATTTTGCATACATCAGGTCATTTTCTGCTGACGGATGAAATTCTGCAAAAACGCAGGAGAACTTCTAACAAAACAATTTTTTTATGTTATCTGATGATGTATCTTGTACGTGCAGCATTCTATTTTTTTATGCCTATGTACTTATCGGTCAATATTATATTAAGTCTAGCATTACTGTTTGCCATGACACTACTTTATCAGGCAAGTATGATCAAACGCTTGATGACAACGGCATTTAACTATGTTCTGGCCATGACAGGAGAGGTTGGAGCAACAATGATGATCAGCGCTGTGCTGGGAAAAGATATTACGGATCTTATGTCGGAAACAGGAATGACAGTGATGAGTCTGGTCTTGTCAGGCATTATTACATTTGCCCTGTTGTTGTTAAGCGTGCGGATTTTTCACACAGATGAGGCAGAACAGACAGAACTCACAAGGTCTTATCTTGTGGCAGCTTTTTTTGTTCCTACAGTTAGTCTATTGATTGTCTGCGTATTGGCATATACTGCATTGCAGGGAAATGAAATAGGTTCGCTCTTTGCGTGCTTGATTTCTGCAGCTATATTGGGGATTAATATTTTAGTATTCTATTTATATAAAAAGCTGCAAAAAGAAGTAAAGGCAGAGAACTTGAGTAAGATGTTTGGACGTACACCGGCAGGATTGTGTTTGATCATGCCAGATGAGAAATTGACAGTTATTGAGGCAAATGATATTTTTTATGGCATTCTGGGGACAACAAGGGAAGAAGCCTTTGGCACAGGGGAAACGAGTTTATTTTCACTGCTGGATAAAGAAACAAGTGATACATTGGAAAAAGTTAGAGCGGAGTTGTTCTCTTCTCAGATGGATTCAGGAGAGATTGAATTGTCACTTGAAACAAAAAATAGAAGGAAACGAACAATTCTCGCCAAGTTTTATCTGGATCGTGGTGAGAATACCATAACAGCCAATATTATTGACATTACAGAACGTAAGCGAATGGAAGAACGCTTGCGTGTCAGTGAGGAACGTTACCGTCTGGCTCTTACGCAAAGTGGAAAAGTATTCTTTTCATTTGATGTATCAACGCGTACCATGCATTTATCGGAAGAACTGGCTCATCTGTTTGGTATTCCGAGTGAAATAGATAATATGCCTGATAATTTTATCACCCAGGGTTTGCTTGAAACGGAAAGCGTCGAAAAATATCGTCAGTTTGTTGAACGTATTTATGCGGGAGAAAAAAGCGGAGATACAATAATTTCCTGTCATATGAGGGATGATCCGGAAAATATTTTTTGGTATCGGATCACTTTTATAAGTATTTTTGATGAAAATAAGATGCCCATAAGTGCAATTATCACTTATGAGGATATTAATGAGCAGCATAAGGCTGAACTTGCATCGAAGTGGAAACATCTGGAGGCGGTATTACTTGAGGACAAAGACTATGCTATAGCTGTTTTCGATTTGACCAGTGGGCGTATGATCAGTTGGAACGGCGGAGACCTTGGTATGGTTCCGGAAACATTGGGTACCTATGAAGAAATCAACAGTTACATACTGGAACATCATATTGCTTCCTGTGATCGAGATGCTTTAAAAATATTTTTGAAAAAAGAACACATGCAGGAATTGCATGAGAAGAATCAGGCAGAAGACAGTGTTGAATGTCATGTCATACATAATGACAGAGAGCGGTGGGCAAAACTAATTGTTCAGCTGACAGAAGATCCATATAACGAACATTTGATGGCACAAATACTTTTGATCGATATCGAGAAAGACAAAAAAGGGCTGTTGGATATGAAACGGGATTTGGAAGAATTACAAAAAGAATTGGAGAACAGCCGTATTAAAGTGATGATCAATCAAATGCAGCCACATTTTCTTTATAATGCATTATCTTCTATTCAGATGATCACAAAAAGGGATCCTGATTGGGCATATCGACTTCTGCATGATTTTACAGTACATTTGAGAAGCAGTATCAAAGCCCTGTCCTCTGACGAGTTGATTTCCTTTTCGGAGGAACTTGATAATGTACGTGCCTATCTGAATATTGAAAAGATGAGATTTTCGGATAAATTACATGTGGTTTATGAAATTGAAAGCGAAGATTTTAAAGTGATTCCACTCACTATTCAGCCATTAGTAGAAAATGCAGTAAAGCATGGCGTGTTTCCAAAAGGAAAGACTGGTGGAACGGTGACGATAAGGAGTTTTGAAAAGGAAACGTCCTTTGTGGTTGAGGTAGAAGACGATGGTACCGGATTTGATGTGAAGAAAGCTATGGAGGAGGGAAATGAGTCCTACGGACTTAAGAATCTTGTATTCCGTCTGCAATCGTTAATGAACGCAGAAGTGCTTTTCGATAGTAAAGAAAATAGTGGAACAAAAGTTATCGTTGTTATCCCAAAATCTTTAGAAGAAGGAGAAACAAAAGATGAAGACAATATTAGTAGATGATGAACTTTGGATGCTGGAATTATTTGAGGAAGAAAGCGCAGGAATAGAAGAGATTCAGATGGTCGGAAAATTTGATGATGCAGAAGATGCACTTCATTTTGCCAAGGAAAATCGTGTGGACCTAGCCTTTTTGGATATTGAGATGCCGGGGATGAATGGACTTGAGCTATCAGATCATTTAAGGGAAATCTATCCGGATATTATCATTATTTTTGTTTCGGCGTATGACCAGCACATGAAATCTGCAATGAAAGACCATGATGCAGACTGGTTTTTATTAAAACCATATAATGAGGAAGAAGTTAAGAGGGTATTGGAACGGGCAAAAGCACTTTCTATCCGACAAAGGAAGGAAGTTCGTATTCATACTTTTGGAAAGTTTGAAATCTACGTAAATGGGGCTCCGGTAAAGTTCAGCAGTCCTAAGGCGAAAGAACTTTTAGCGGTACTGGTGGACAGTCATGGAGAACCAATAACTGCAGAAGAGGCATACTCCCGCATGTGGATGGAAAAGACTTATCATCATGAAAATGCAAGTTCATACAGAAGATCAAGAAGCAAGCTGTTAAATGTGTTAAAAGAAAATGGAATAGAGAATATCCTGGCTTATTTTCCATATGCTCTTGCAATCCGCCCGGATATGGTAACCTGTGATTACTTTGAACTTTTGAAAGAGGAAAAGGAAGCAATCCGTGATTTTAAGGGAGAATACATGATTGAATACTTTTGGGGAGAAGAACGGATTCCGCGTTTAAACTCGATCAAAAGAAAACATGATCCTTATGCGGATGATGAATTATATGATTAAAAAACAGTAGGGCGGCCGCGAAAACGAGACCGCCCATATTATTTCAGAAATCCTAAAAGTAATTTGGATTGACTACTGATTTGTCATAGTTCTATTACCTTGGATAAAAGCTTTTTCAGGAGAAGATATATCATAACATACTGTTACCTGGCTTCCTACTTTTACAGGACCCAATATATATGTTTTCATTTGTCCGATCGGTATCGAACCAATTCTTATGGCTTCGCTTTTAAGCTTTGCTGTCTCTTTTATTTTATAATCAATACCATTCACTTTGTAAGATACGTAGAAAATGGTATTCACATCGAACCCTCCGTATTGAATCTTATAAATTACGCCAACTGTTGTCCCACTATACTGTTCGTGTTTTGAACTGAGACTTTTTTTATAAACTTTCTTTGTTAATAGAAGAAAGACTATAGGCACTGATATCATTAATAAAAACGAGATTACAATAAGTGTGATCATAATGATTTTGTTCATGTTGTTTCCTCCACTTAGACCAGTTCATATATTAATTTACATGAGAAAACCTAATTTTCGTATCTTATCCCCATCATAACAAAATAGGAGGTGACCTCAGGGCTACCAAAAGGTCTGTCATATCAGCAAATGCATATGGCAGATTTTTTTGACTGATTCGGTCACCTTGCTGTCACCATGACATCGCTATAATTATGGATAAACAGTGGTAAAGGAAAAGGAGCTGAGTGAATTAGTATGGAAAAAGAAATTGAAAATAATAAAAACAGACTATCGCAGCCACCGTCTCTTACGCAGGATATCCTTCAATTATTCATCAAAATAGGGATCATCATCGTAGTTTTTGTACTGCTGTTTACATTTTTATTTGGAATTTTTCGCAATACCGATCATGATATGACACCTGCTGTGAAGGATGGCGATCTGGTTATATTTTATCGTCTGGATAAGCAGTATGTATTATCGGACAGTGTAGTTGTGGAATATAAAGGAAATAAGGGGGTGAGAAGGGTTGTTGCCGTCGCTGGCGATGAAGTAGATATTACTTCAGAGGGACTGTTTGTTAATGGGGCACTTCAACAAGAAGCGGACATATACGAGGACACCATCAGGTATGAGGGGGAGATAGATTTCCCGATAACGGTAGAAGAAGGACAGGTGTTTTTGTTGGGAGACTGCAGGGAGAGTGCAACCGACAGCAGAGTTTATGGCGCAGTGGATATAAAAGATACATTGGGCAAGGTGACAGTGATCATAAGAAGAAGAGGGATATAAATAAAAGTACATTTATCTTGAAATAAAACAAGAAACGAGCGAATTAATGGAGGCGAATACACTATGAAAAACAAATGGAAAAAATTAATTGCGTCGATTTTATCAGGCGTTATGGTATTGGGAATGAGCAGTTTTCCAGTATCTGCTGCAGTAAATCCAGAGACTGCTTTAACATTGAGCAATACAAATCTGGGAACGGTCACTCTTACAGCGGAAGGTGATCAGGTAAAATATGCAGGAACAGTGCTGAAATATGATGCTGCTGTAAGCGGATACGACTTGAATTATAGCATGTCTATTCCTATGGATCAGATATGGACTTCATACGATTCATTGAAAGATCTTGCACCAAATGCGTTTCAATACGTGGGACTTGGTGGAGAGATCGTGACACATACGGAACTTGATTCTCAATTAAATGTGAATGCTGATAAGTTCACTGTCGCAGCAATTCAAAACCAATTTGAACAGGATGATCTGTTTCATTCACAGTTGTTAGAAGTAACAGATGCATCTGTTAGCGATCATGCTATGACAGTGAAAATGAAATTTAAAGAAGGGGTAACGGGAGCTACTATTGAAAGTGTAAAAGCTGCAAATGGTAACAAATTCAATGATGCAGCTACGATCAAGTTACCTGCTGGCGCACTTACACTTCCAACAAATAAATTTGTAGATGAAGGAACGATTTCTACTTCGACAACAGACCTTTCAGCAAGTGTAGAGCTTGGAATACCGGATAGAAATAACTATCAGACAAGAATTGCACAAATGTTTAAGCCTTTTATGGAGAACTGTCCTGACAGAGTTGAAACAATCATTCTTCCTTGCAGCAGTACAGTTGCTGAGAGCGTTTTGACAATGAGACATATAGAGACTGGAACAGAAGAGTCACCTGCAAATATTCAGGTAGAAAAAGATCTTCAGATGGATCCGAATATCACGACACCAGCAGAGACATTTACCTTTAATTTCGTTGGAAAGGCTGTTGATGATGATACCAGCGCAAGTGTTGTGGCAGGTATGCCAGCAATAGGAGCAAAGTCAGTTACATATGCAGCAGATGATCTGGGTAATTCTGACAGCGGCACAAAGGTCGTAGAAAAAACAACAGGAAATATTTTGGATATCACAGCTTTCAAACATGCTGGAGCTTACAAATACACTGTTACAGAGGCAGGTGGTTCAACAGAGGGAATGACATATTCAGATGCAGAATTTGAATTAACAGTATATGTTGCAAACAAAGAAGATGGAAGCGGACTTTACTTCTCTGCAGTAAGTGCGAAAAATGAAGCTGGAGAGAAATGTGACCTTACATTCGTTAACAGCTATGTAAAACGAGGCGGCAGCGAAGAAGGTGATGAGGCCTCCTTAACAATTTCCAAAACAACAACAGGTGAATATGCAGACAAAACAAAACAGTTTGATGTTGCTGTAACTCTTGCCAACCCAGCAGTTGGCGGCAAAGAATCTTACAAAGGTACAGTTGGTACAACAGAGTATACATTTGTACCTGGAACAGCTACAACAGTAAAATTAGCAGATGGAGATGTTCTTTCTTTTGCAGATCTTCCGGTTGGAACAAAGTACACAGCAGTGGAGGCTGGAACTGCAAATTATACTCCAAGTGTAAAAATCACAGTAAATGGAGCTGACACTCCGATTGAACTTAATGCAGCAGCAGGAGCAGAACTTTCAACAGAAGAAAGAGTTGTCGGAGAAAGCACAAACAAAGCAGAATTCACAAATACATATAAGACAGTTACTCCTACTGGTATTATCGTGCATAACCTTCCATTTATCATGATGATCCTGGTAGCGATCGGTGGAGCTTTAGTCTATGTGATATCTAGAAGACGCAGATACAATCAGTAAAAATGAAAAAAGAAATTGGAAATAAAAGTAAAAATAATGTAACTGTTCAGAACTCCATTAGTTAAAGATGATATCGGAATTCCCTAAAAGGGCTTCTCTGATTGCTGTAAAAGCATTTATTCCATGCTTATGAGC
>SAAH01000118.1 GCA_009929525.1 Clostridia bacterium
GCTCATAAGCATGGAATAAATGCTTTTACAGCAATCAGAGAAGCCCTTTTAGGGAATTCCGATATCATCTTTAACTAATGGAGTTCTGAACAGTTACATGAAATGTATATATAAAGGAGAGCGTATGAAAGAGACAAGTGTTAATGCAAAAAATATGCTGAAATTCATATTTGGTTCAGCGTTTGGTGTCCTGATGTTTCTGGTTCCGATCCCTCAGGGGGAATCATTTACCACATTATTGGATTTTTTGAAAAATTTCCTGAAAAATCTTTTTGGAGCAGGGCTTCCATACATGCTGGTGGTCATCATGGTGGTTTCGGCTGTTCTTAGTTTGTATGATTTTATCTGTAAACCTGAGTGGATTAGGAAAAATAACTATCTGAAAAAAGCATTTTCCACCACACCGTTATATTTGATTTCTAAGATGATTGGTGCGGTAGTCACCTGCCTGGTCGTCTTTGGCGTGGGACCGGAATTTATCATATCGGCAGATACGGGAGCCAGTATCGTGGACCTTTGCGGTACATTGCTTTGCATCGTGCTGGGATTTAGTTTTATTCTTCCGTTTCTTACGGACTGTGGTATCATGGAGTTTCTGGGGGTTCTTTTGCGTCCGGTAGTACGACCGTTATTTCATGTACCGGGCAGGGCTTCCATCGATCTTATCGCATCATGGTTTGGTGCATCGAATGCAGCGGTTATCCTGACAAGAGAACAGTATATGAAAGGATTCTACACAAAGAGAGAAGCAGGATATATCATGACGAACTTCTCTTTGGTATCTATTCCATTTTGTCTGTTGATCGCAGATACTGTTGGCATCGGCAATCTGTTTCCGGCATTTTATCTTTGCATCTGTATCGTGGGAATCCTTCTGGCAGTGATCATCGCCAGGATTCCTCCGATCCGTACTGTTCCAGATACTTATCAGGAACAGGTGGGAAAACAGATCAATGAAGATGTTCCACAGGAAAAAGGAATTTTTACATATGCAGTCGAATCAAGCTGTAAAAGAGCTGAAAGCTTTCATCTGCAGACAGTATTGTCCAGCGGCTTTGAAGTTGTCATGGGTATGATCTTTGATCTGATACCAATTGTTGTGGCATGGGGAACTGCAGCACTCGTTATCGCAACTTATACACCGGTATTTGAGTGGATTTCTTATCCGATGGGATTATATCTGAAACTGTTTGGTGTACAGGAAGCATTTGCAGTGGCACCGGCTACGTTGGTTGGCTTTACAGATATGTTTATTCCGGCACTTTTGATCGGAGGAGTTGAGTCAGTAAAGACGAAATTTATCATCGGCGTACTTTCTCTGGTACAGATCATATATCTTACTGAGGTGGGGACGATCATTATCAAGAGTGAGATCCCTTTGAAGCTGGGTAAATTATTCCTGATATTTATGGAAAGAACTTTGATCGCGATACCGATCATTGTGTTATTTGCGAATCTGGTGTTATAAAAATGTAATGAAAGGAAAGGATGTAGGAGAACCCGAACAGGTTGCTCCTATGTCCTTTTTCTGACTTTTCGATTTGCTAAAATATCTCTTGACGAAGTGAGAAACAAGTGATACATTTGAATTAGTTTAGTGAATAAACAAAAAACAAAAATATAAATCAAGTTATTCAGAGTTCGAAAGGAGAACATCAAAAAATGAAGAACATGCCAGAAGTAAAATTAGGTATCGTAGCAGTAAGCAGAGACTGTTTCCCTGTATCCTTATCAGAGAGCAGAAGAAAAGCAGTAGCAGCAGCTTACAAGGGAGAATTGTATGAATGTCCGACCGTTGTAGAGAGCGAACTGGATATGAAAAAGGCACTGAAAGAACTGAGAGAAGCAGGCTGTAATGCACTGGTTGTTTATCTTGGAAACTTTGGTCCGGAAAGCTCAGAAACTTTACTTGTAAAATATTTCCATGGACCATGTATGGTAGTTGCAGCAGCAGAAGAGGCGGGTGATAACCTGATCCAGGGAAGAGGAGATGCATATTGCGGTATGCTCAATGCCAGCTATAATCTGCAGCTTCGTAATCTGAAAGCATATATTCCGGAATATCCTGTTGGAACAGCAACAGAAGTTGCCGGCATGATGAAAGAGTTCGTGCCTATCGCAAAAGCAGTGATCGGAATCAAGAATCTGAAGATCATCAGTTTTGGACCACGTCCACAGGATTTTATGGCATGTAATGCGCCGATCAAACAGCTTTTCAATCTTGGGGTAGAGATTGAAGAAAACTCGGAGCTTGATCTTTTTGAAGCATATAACAATCATGCTGGTGATGAGAGAATCGCAGCAGTTGTTGCAGATATGGAAAAAGAACTGGGAACCGGCAATCAGAAACCGGAAATCCTGCCAAAACTTGCACAGTATGAACTGACATTACTTGACTGGGTAGAAAAACATAAAGGATCCCGTGACTACGTGGCGATCGCTGGAAAATGCTGGCCGGCTTTCCAGACTCAGTTTGGATTTGTTCCTTGCTATGTAAACAGCCGTCTTACTGCTATGGGTATCCCGGTATCCTGCGAGGTTGACATCTATGGCGCATTGAGCGAATACATTGGAACGCTGGTAAGCAACGACGCCGTAACACTGCTTGACATCAACAATACTGTTCCGGCTGATATGTACGAAAGTGAGATCAAAAACAAATACAGCTATACGCTTCAGGATACTTTCATGGGATTTCATTGTGGAAATACTACCGCAGGAAAACTTACTTCATGTTCTATGAAATATCAGCTGATCATGGCCAGAACCCTTCCGGAAGAAGTTACCCAGGGAACACTGGAAGGAAATATCATCCCAGGAGATATCACATTCTACCGTCTGCAGAGTACTTCCGATGGAAAACTTCGTGCTTATATTGCAAATGGTGAGATTTTGCCGGTTGCTGCACGTTCTTTTGGTGGTATCGGTATATTTGCTATCCGTGAGATGGGAAGATTTTATCGTCATGAATTGATTGAAAAAGGATATCCACATCATGGTGCAGTTGCATTTGGTCATGTAGGAAAAGCATTATATGAAGTATTCAAATATATCGGTGTAACTCCGTCTGAAATCGGATATAATCATCCGAAAAATGACAGATACCCTACAGAAAATCCATTTGCATAGGAAGGAAACCAATGAAATACTATATAGGTGTTGATCTGGGGACTTCCGCTGTAAAGCTGCTTCTTATGAACCAGGATGGTAAGGTGGAAAATATTGTATCAAAGGAATATCCTCTGTATTTTCCTCATTCCGGCTGGTCAGAGCAGAGTCCTGAGGACTGGTGGAAACAATCAAAAGAAGGAATAAAGGAACTGACAAGCAAGATCGACAGATCTCAGGTGGCTGGTATCAGCTTTGGCGGGCAGATGCATGGACTTGTTATCCTTGATGAAAATGATCAGGTGATCCGCCCGGCTATTTTGTGGAATGATGGCAGAACGGCGAAACAGACAGATTATCTCAATCAGGTAATTGGAAAAGAAAAACTCTCAGAATATACAGCAAATATTGCCTTTGCAGGATTCACAGCACCAAAGGTTTTGTGGGTCAAAGAAGAAGAACCGGAGAACTTTGCAAAAATATCAAAAGTTTTGCTGCCTAAGGATTACGTTGCATACATGCTCACGGGAGTTCACTGCAGTGATTATTCCGATGCATCGGGAATGCTTTTGATGGATGTGAAGAACAAATGTTGGTCAAAAGAAATGCTTACCATCTGTGGACTTCGCGAGAATCAGATGCCACGGTTATATGAAAGCTATGAGATAGTCGGAAACTTAAAGGCAGACGTTGCCGAAGAACTGGGACTTAGTGAAAAATGTATCGTAGCAGCAGGCGCCGGAGATAATGCTGCGGCGGCCGTAGGTACAGGCACAGTTGGTGACGGCCAGTGTAATGTCTCCCTTGGGACTAGCGGAACTATCTTTATTTCAAGCAAAGATTTTGGTGTGGATCCGCATAATGCACTCCATGCATTTGCCCATGCAGACGGTCACTATCACCTGATGGGATGTATGCTCAGTGCGGCATCCTGTAACAAATGGTGGATGGATGAGATCATCAAAACCAATGAGTATGCAGAAGAACAAAAAGAAATCGATAAGTTGGGAGAAAATAAAGTATTTTTCCTTCCCTATCTGATGGGTGAGAGATCTCCTCATAATAACCCTGATGCAAGGGGAACCTTTATCGGAATGTCTATGGATACCGGCAGAGCGGATATGACACAGGCGGTTCTGGAAGGTGTTGCATTTGCTATTCGCGATTCTTTTGAGGTTGCAAAATCTCTCGGTATCAATATTGAAAGAACAAAGATCTGCGGTGGCGGAGCAAAGAGTCCGCTGTGGCGAAAAATCATCGCAAATGTTCTCAACATCAAGGTAGACAGAATCGCTTCCGAGGAAGGTCCGGCACTTGGCGGAGCTATGCTTGCGGCTGTTGCAGATAAAACATTTGCATCGGTGGAAGAAGCTGCGGAGAAGATTGTGGAAATCATAGAGACCGTTGAGCCAGATGAAGAATTGGCTGGAAAATATGATGAGAAGTATAAGAAATTTGTGAAGATATATCCTTGTGTTAAGGAGCTGTATACGGAACTGCTTTAAAGGGGCGGATAGAAAGACAGACGCCATCCAGTCCTGGGCTTCCGGTGAAGCGGGGATGAAGGAGGGATCGGCGGGGGATCTTCGCTGTGAAAATCTACGTGCCAAAGTGGCAGCCTCCGTGGGGATCAGACACATTCGGCATGTTTGCTTGATGCAAACATGCCTCAGGTGCCCTTTAGGTGTGCTTTGGTAAGCACACCTAACCCCGCGGAGGCTGCCACTTTGGCACTAAGATTTTCATCAGCTCGACCCCAAGCCGATCCCTCCTTCATCCCCGCTTCATCGGAAGCCCAGGACTGGATGGCTGGTTGGTCGTGGTGGGGAAGGGGTGGGAAGATGAGCAAGTTTGGGAAAGAGTGGGAAGATGAACAAGTTGGGGGAGGAGCGGAAGGTGGATTGAATTGGGATTTGGATTTATTGTGGCTTTTCGTTGTGTTGTATGAGGTTGTCCCTTGAAAGTGAGGGCAAGTCACAGGGGAAATATTGATCTTATTTTCTGTCGAGTGGCATATACAGAAAAATGTCAGGAGCTGCCCTGTGTTTAGCAAAAAAGCTTATATTTGCTTATAAAAAACAGTATATTGCGGTAAGTGTGGCATATGTGAAAAAAATGATGATCATTTCCCCATAAATGAACCAATGTGAGGCATAAAATCTCAAGATAGATCCATATGCCGCCAACCAACATACATTATCAAAAATCTATTCCGAACCTCAGAAATTGCAAGAAAAACGAGGCAGAACAATCTGTTTCGATTTCATATGCCGCTTAACCAACCCACAGCCAGTACTTGAGAAGGGCGCCTGGTTTCAAACAATTTGTGAGCGCCCAGAGAATCTCATAAGATCCACTTCCTAGCAAGCACTTAGCGAAGAGCCCACTGGCGATGAGCTTAGTGCGGCTTGGAAGTTAGCTTAGGAGTTCTCTGCTCACGTTTGAAACCAGGTGCCCTTCCCAAGTACTGGCGTCCCCATATCACTTAATAAATAAGCAGAATAACAGAATTGATAGGATTTGCCAGGATTCGTAAATTCATTTGACATTTCCCCCAAATGATGTTAATATGATGCTAATTTTGAAAAGATAAAAGACAAAACCAGAGTCTTTTCAGAGCAATTTTCAGGACCACTCCCAAAGGAGTCAAGGCCATACGGACAGCCGGGTCCACTGCCGATTGGCAACTTTAGTTGCTTTATTGATTGCGGAACAGCCAGATGTTCCGGGAGTTAAGAGCTCAAATTTTATAAGTTGGTTTCTTATAAACCGAATAGTGTTAATTCGCTGACTTGTGAAACGGTCAATAAGAGTGGTAAAAGTGTAATTGCTACATAGACTCTGACAAATTCCGATTTTTTCGTTAAGACAGATTTACATCGCCCTGAACTGAGTTTGGATACCAGTGTTTTTACAGTGGAGGAAGATTCAAGGCTGCATAGGGTATGATATAGATTTGTTAAAAGGATAGGAATGTTTCCAGGCAGGATCAGCGTATGAGAATATGCAGGTCCTTTTTTTGTATCATAGACGAGGAAAGTACTTCCTATGATACGAAAGATCATATAATGAAAAAACTGTGATGAGAGGTATGAAGAGATGATGGACAGACAGATGAGGCTAGACCAGACTCAGGCACCAATATATGAAGCGATAGAACGTTTTCGAAAGATGAGGGTCGTTCCCTTTGATGTTCCGGGACATAAGAGGGGGAGGGGAAACCCGGAACTTACCAAGTTCCTTGGAGAGCAGTGTGTAAGTGTGGATGTTAACAGCATGAAGCCATTAGACAACCTGTGTCATCCCATATCGGTGATCCGTGAGGCGGAAAACCTCGCAGCGGATGCATTTGGTGCAGCTCATGCTTTTTTGATGGTAGGTGGTACGACAAGCTCCGTACAGAGCATGGTTTTGACAGCCTGCAAGAGGGGGGACGAGATCATCCTTCCAAGAAACGTCCATAGAAGTGTGATCAATGCTCTGGTGCTTTGCGGTGCGATTCCGGTATATGTGAATTCTGATGTGGATAAGAGACTGGGCATTTCCCTTGGCATGAAGCGGGAGCAGGTTGCAAAAGCAATCGAGCAGCATCCAAATGCAGTTGCTATCCTTGTAAATAATCCTACCTATTACGGTGTATGTTCTGATCTGAAAGCGATTGTGGAGATGGCACATGCAGCAGGTATGCTTTGTCTCGCTGATGAGGCTCATGGGACGCATTTTTACTTTGGCGATGACCTGCCGGTCTCTGCGATGGAAGCAGGAGCAGATATGGCATCGGTGTCCATGCACAAAAGCGGTGGAAGCTTGACACAGTCAAGTTTTCTTCTGGCAGGACCAAATGTGCAGGAGGGATATATCCGTCAGATCATTAACCTTACACAGACTACTTCGGGCAGCTATCTTTTGATGTCCAGTCTTGATATTTCGAGACGTAATCTGGCCATGAGGGGTAAACGGATTTTTAAACAGGTGTGCGATATGGCAGAGTATGCAAGAGAAGAGATCAATGCCGTAGGAGGTTATTATGCGTTTGGCAGAGAACTGATCAATGGAGACTCCATTTTTGATTTTGATCCGATCAAATTAAGCGTCCATACCCTTGATATCGGTATGGCAGGAATAGAAGTATATGATGCTCTTAGAGATGACTATGATATCCAGATCGAGTTTGGAGATCTGGGAAATATTTTGGCGTATCTTTCCATCGGAGACAGGCCGCAGGATCTGGAGAGACTGGTAAGTGCACTTGCGGAGATAAGACGAAGATATCAAAAAGACCATACAGGAATGCTGACCCAGGAATATATAGATCCGGAAGTTATCGTAAGCCCGCAGGAAGCATTTTATGCAGAGAAAATTTCGCTGCCGATCATGGAGACGGAAGGAAAAATCTGCAGTGAATTTGTTATGTGTTACCCGCCGGGGATTCCGATCCTTGCGCCGGGAGAGAAAATCACGAAAAACATATTGAAATATATAGAATATGCAAAGGAAAAGGGGTGTAACATGACAGGCCCTGAAGATCCGGATATTCTGAAGCTGAATGTATTAAAATAAAAAGGAGGACATTATGGACTTTTGGTTTAGTGAGAGTCATACCCCGGATGTAAAACTTAGCCTTAGGGTGGAAAAACAGTTATATTCAAAAATAAGCGACTATCAGCGGATCGATGTAGTGGAGACCCCTGAATTTGGAAGGGCATTGATCCTTGACGGCAATATCATGCTGACGGAGAGGGATGAATTCATCTATGATGAGATGATCACCCATGTTCCTATGGCAGTCCATCCAAATATAACGAAGGTATTGGTGATTGGTATCGGTGACGGCGGAGTGGTAAGGGAACTGACCCGTTACGAGCAGATCAAGCGGATCGATCTTGTGGAGATGGATGAGATGGTAGCGGAAGCCTGCCGTCAGTATCTTCCGGAAAATGCCTGTCGTCTCGATGATGAAAGAGTACATATCTATTATGAAAATGCACTGAAGTTTATCCGCAAATGCGAAAATAAATACGATCTTATCATCGTAGATTCCAATGACCCCTTTGGTCCTGCCGAGGGATTATTTACCAGGGAATTTTATGGGAATTGTTATAAGGCACTGAAGGATGACGGCATCATGGTGAACCAGCAGGGAAGTCCATTTTATTCGGAGGATGCCATGGCGATGCAGAGAAGTCATAAACATATCGTCAATACATTCCCAATCAGCCGTGTCTACCAGGCACATATCCCGACGTATGCTGCCGGTTATTGGCTTTTTGGATTTGCCAGCAAAAAGTATCATCCCATCGACAATCTGGACATTGAAAGATGGAATACATATCATCTTAGAACGAGATATTACACAACCCGCCTCCATGTCGGTGCGTTTTATCTGCCGGCTTTTCTTGAGGAGATGTTGGAAGAGGTAGAGAAAAAATGATAGAAAAAAATGTAGAGAACTTTATCGGCTGTGATGCATCGTATGAGGAGGCCAGTATGGTCCTTTTTGGTGCTCCGTTTGATTCAACTACCAGTTATCGTCCCGGTGCCAGATTTGGCTCTTCAGCGATGAGACACGAAAGCTTTGGGTTGGAAACCTATAGTCCGTATCTTGATAAGGAATTGACCGAATATCAGGTGTTTGACAGCGGAGATCTGGAACTTTGTTTTGGAGATACAAAGCTGGCACTGGCAGATATCGAAGCGAGAGCAGATGAGATCATAAAAGACGGCAAATTTCCACTGATGGTGGGAGGAGAGCATCTGGTAACGATGCCGGCAGTGAAGGCTGCCTTAAAAAAATGGCCGGACCTTCACATTATTCATTTTGATGCCCATGCAGATCTGCGGGATGATTATCTTGGGGCGAATCTGAGCCATGCATGTGTGATCCGCAGATGCTATGATCTGATGAATGAATGCAACGAAAAAAATGGTGAAACAGTTTGGGCCGACGGACGTATCCATCAGTTTTGTATCCGAAGCGGAGAAAAGGCAGAGTTTGAATTTGCCGCAAAACATACAGATATGCATCGATTTGATTTTGATGGGTTGGAGGAACTGGTTAAAAAACTGAAGAAGGAAAATGTCCCGGTATATTTCACCATAGATTTGGACTGCCTTGACAGTTCCGTATTTCCGGGAACAGGAACACCTGAAGCGGGAGGGATAAGTTTTGTACAGCTTATCCATGGAATCTATACAGCAGCAAAGACAAACGTAGTTTCCGCTGATGTCAATGAGCTGGCACCTATGCTGGATGCTTCAGGGGCATCTACCGCTTTGGCTTGTAAGGTACTTCGCGAACTTATGCTGGCTGTCTTGTAATAAGATGTGATTCGTATTCTAAAATTTGAACATACAAAACGAAAACAGGAGGAAACAAAAATGAGCAGAGTATTAATTATCGGATGTGGAGGCGTTGCCTCTGTAGCAATCAGCAAATGCTGTCAGGTCAGTGAGGTTTTTACTGAAATCTGCATCGCAAGCCGTACCAGGGAAAAATGTGATGCCCTTGCCGGAAAACTTGCACCAAACACAAAGACAGTGATCACAACTGCAAAAGTGGATGCGGACAAGACCGAAGAAGTTATCGAACTCATCAATTCTTATCAGCCTGACCTGGTAATGAATATTGCTTTGCCATATCAGGATCTTACCATCATGGATGCATGTCTGGCATGCAAAGTTGATTATATGGATACAGCCAATTATGAACCGGAAGATACAGATGATCCCGAATGGCGGGCAGTCTATGAAAAACGCTGCAAAGAAGAGGGATTTTCCGCATATTTTGATTATTCCTGGCAGTGGGCATATAAGAAAAAATTTGAAGAAGCAGGACTTACGGCACTTCTGGGTTCTGGATTTGATCCTGGAGTTACGCAGGCATATTGCGCATATGCAAAGAAGCATGAATTCGATGAGATCGATACGATCGACATCCTTGACTGCAACGGCGGTGACCACGGCTATGCCTTTGCTACAAACTTTAATCCGGAGATCAATCTTCGTGAGGTTTCTGCACCGGGAAGCTATTGGGAAGATGGCCACTGGGTAGAGATTCCGGCTATGAGCATCAAACGTGAATACGTATTTGACCAGGTGGGAAAAAAAGATATGTATCTTCTTCATCATGAGGAAATCGAATCCCTGGCAAAAAATATTCCAGAAGTAAAAAAAATCCGCTTTTTTATGACATTCGGACAAAGTTATCTGGATCATATGCGTTGTCTTGAGGATGTGGGGATGCTTTCTACCACACCGATCATGTATGAGGGAAGAGAAATCGTACCTATTCAGTTTTTAAAAGCATTGCTTCCTGACCCGGCAAGTCTTGGTCCTCGTACAAAAGGAAAGACGAACATCGGATGTATCTTTACAGGAAGAAAAGATGGAAAAGAAAAAACATGGCAGATTTATAATGTTTGTGACCATGAAGAGTGCTTCCGTGAAGTGGGTTCCCAGGCGATTAGCTATACAACAGGAGTACCGGCGATGTGTGGCGCACTTATGATGCTGACAGACAAATGGAAAAAACCGGGAGTATATACAGTGGAAGAATTTGATCCGGATCCATTTTTGGATGCACTGGATAAATATGGACTTCCAAGAAGAGTATGTGATGCACCGGAGCTGGTAGATTGATGAAGATGGATAATAGAATCATAGACGAACAACAGCCGCCGGCATTTGCAGGTCTTGGCGGGAGGGCAGACTCTCTTTTGGATAAGCTTCCAACTCCCTGCTATGTAATTGACGAAAAGCGGCTGCGGGAAAATGGTGAGATTCTGGCTGGTGTACAGGAACGTACCGGATGTAAGATCCTGTTGGCACAGAAAGCATTTTCCAATTATGATGTGTATCCTCTCCTTGCAAAGTATGTGGCGGGAACAGAAGCCAGCGGATTGTATGAAGCACGCCTTGGAAAAGAGGAGATGCCGGATAAAGAATGTCACGTTTTTTGTGCCGCCTATACGGAAAAAGAATTTGAAGAGGTGCTCCTTTGGGCCGATCATATTGTATTTAATTCGCCTGGACAGTTGAAAAAATATGGGCAGAGAGCGAAAGCACAGGGGAAGAGCATCGGACTTCGTATTAACCCGGAGTATTCTACACAGGAAGGTCATGATATCTATGACCCCTGTGCCCCTGGAAGCCGTCTTGGCACGACCCGGGTCCAGTGGGATGAACAGATGACGGAGGAAATGATCGGATGGCTGGATGGCCTGCATTTCCATACGTTGTGTGAGCAGGATTCGGAAAGTCTTGAAGTTACCTGGGAAGCATTTGAAAAAAAGTTTGGAGAATTCCTGCCAGGGATGAAATGGCTGAATATGGGTGGAGGACATCACATCACCCGCAAGGACTATGATATTGAACGGCTGGAGCACTGTGTATGCTCAGCTGCTGAAAAATATGATCTTCAGATATATCTGGAACCGGGAGAAGCAGTTGCACTGAATGCGGGTTATCTGGTGAGTGAGGTGCTTGATGTACTTCAAAATGGAACGTATCAGCTGGCGATCCTTGACATGTCGGCGGCATGTCATACTCCGGATGTGATAGAGATGCCTTATCGTCCACCGCTTATGGGAGCGGATGAGAAAGATAAGAAAACTTTTTCTTACCGGTTGGGAGGTCCTACCTGCCTGGCAGGAGATATCATCGGAGATTATAGCTTTGATGAAAAGCTGTATGAGGGACGAAGATTGATATTTGGAGATATGGCAATTTACTCCATGTGTAAAAACAATACATTTAATGGAATGGCACTTCCAGATATTTATCTGTTAAAGGAAAATGGAGATATCCATATGCTGGCGAGCTTTGATTATTCCGACTTTAAAAAACGTCTTGGATCGATGGCTCTGATTCGTTGACTTTTATTTACATAAAGTTTATGTAACTGTTCAGTACCCCATTAGTCAAAAGTGATTTCTGGGGTACCTGCTATTGCATTTGAATTGCTTTGTAAGCATTAATTCCATGCTTTTTTGCAGTTCCTACGTAGGACATAATTGTTAAGTATTCCTGTGCTCCCTCCATACTACGGAAGC